>CAYNSH010000003.1:53834-84723 GCA_964399775.1 uncultured Verrucomicrobiota bacterium | reverse complement strand
CCTCCTAATCCCCTCTCTCTCTTCTGATTGTCGGCATTAAAGACACAGCCCTGCCTTGTGTCCCCTTGGGTCGCGCTGTTGCCTTGCTCACACCCCGCACCGGGTATAGGATTTCCCCCACTTCATCGAAAGGAGTGTCCTCATGAACGTCGCCATCCTCGGAGCCAGCAACAAGCCCGAGCGCTATTCCAACCAGGCCCTGCATCTTCTGGAGGAGCACGGCCACGCCGTCTTCCCCGTCCATCCCGCCCTGGCGGACATCGACGGGCACCCGGTCTTCAAAACCCTCGCCGACATCCCCGATCCCGTGCACACCGTTACCCTGTATGTTTCGCCCGCCCATTCCACCGGCATGGCCGATGCCATCCTCGCCGCCCAGCCCTCCCGGGTCATCTTCAACCCCGGCACCGAAAACCCTGCACTGGAATCCCGCCTCGCCGCCGCCGGCATCGTGACCGTCCAGGCCTGCACCCTTGTCCTGCTGCGCACCGGCCAGTTCGGTTCCTGAACGCCCCCCCCCGCGTGGCGCACGCATCCCCCTCTCGAGACCGTTATCCCCCGGCCTTCCGGCGGCCTCCCGCCAGCGAGCGAAGGGCCACATCCGCCAGCACCACCGACGCCAGCACAAACAGGATCAGGCTGAGCCCCCCGACCAGTGCGCTCCCGCCCCGCAGCAGATGGCGATGGATGATCAAGGCCAGCGCCAGCAGCGTCGTCGCAAACATGAACAGCATCGGCAGCAACACAAACAGCCCCCGTTTGCCCTGGCCGCGCAGCCAGCCATAGACCATCAGCAGCGCCAGTGCGCCCAAGAGCTGATTGGTGGCGCCAAACGCCGGCCAGATCGCTCGCCACGCCGGCATCAGCACTCCGCCTGCCCCGGGAATCTCCCGGAACACCACCAGCGCCGGCAGCGCCAGCACGATCAACGTACTGACCAGGCGCCGGCCGGCGGTTTCCGCGCCCAGCCCGGTCATTTCCTGCAGCAGCAGCCGCCCCAGCCGCGTACAGGTATCCAGCGTCGTCAGCACAAACGTGCTTACCGCCAACATCGCGAATGCCATCACCCAACCCTCGCCGATCCCCAGGGGTCGGAAAAACTGCTCCAGGCCCGCCGCGAAGACCAGCGTCGGCGTCGCATGCGGTTCGCCCTTCACCACCATCAGCGTCCCCAGCGCCAATACCGCCAGCGCCGCCTCCACCAACATCGCCCCCAGCCCCACCCGCTTCGCTGAACTCTCCCGGTTCAGTTGCTTCGCCGTGGTGCCGCTGGCCATCACGGCATGGAAGCCACTCACCGCCCCGCATGCGATCATCACGCACAGCGCCGGATAGATCCACCCCTCCGACGGCGAACTCCACGCCTTCCAGACCGGCCAGGCAATCTCCGCCCCGCCCGTGAAGGAGCCGATCAGCAGGCCCACCGTCCCGCCGATCAGGCAGGCATACAGCAGAAACGACGATAGATAATCCCGCGGCTGCAAGAGGGCGTTCACCGGCAGGACCGACGCCGCCAGACTGTAGCCCAGCAGGATCAGCGACCAGAAATACTTGTCCGCGCCCAGCACCGACGGAATCACCGATGGCAGCAGCGGGAACAGATGCCCCAGCCAAAGCCCCCCGAACACCAGCGGCAGCGCCACCAGTGTCGCCCTCCCCAGCGAAACCCTCCACCGGTTCAGCGCGCGGCCGAACAGCACCGCCAGCAGGATGTAAAACACCGAAGCCGTCGCCACCACGCCCCCGACCCGCCCAGTCGCCGAATCTTCCTCCCCCCACCCGGTCGTCACCGGCGCAAACGTCGCCGCCGCCATGTCCAGGAACACAATGATCACATACAACAGCACCAGCAGGATAAACAGCAGGAATAGCCGGTAGCTCAGCGGGCCCATCGTCCGCCGCCCGATCTGCGCCAAGCTCTGCCCCTTGTTCCGCAGGCTGGCCATCATCGAGGTGTAGTCCTGAACCCCTCCCACGAAAATCACGCCCAGCACAATCCACAGCAGGGCCGGCCCCCATCCGAAAACCATCGCCGCCGCAATCGGCCCCACAATCGGCCCCACCCCCGCGATCGAACTGAAATGGTGCCCGAACACGATCGTGTCCGGCGAGGGCTCATAATCCACGCCATCGCGCAACGTATGCGCCGGCGTCCGCCGCTGATCCATCGCATCCAGCTCGCGCTCCATCCAGCCGCCATACACCTTGTAGACGGCAAAGAACAACGCGCAGCACCCGAGAAACAATACGCTCAACATTCCAATCACACTTTCTGAAAGCAAACGTACCGCATTTTCCTCCTTCTTCACCGGAAATCCAGTTGGAATTCCAGCCCGCCACCCTCTCCCGGATTTGGGTATTTCGTCAGTCCAGTTTCAGGGGCATGCCGCGAGATCCGCCCTGCCCCCCTCCGGACTATCCCCTTCCCTTCCCGCCGCCCCATTCGGTATCGTTTCGGGCATGACCACCCCGTTCTCGCGCCTCGAACTCCTCCTCGGACCCGAGGCCCTTGCCCGCCTCGCCCGCGCCCGCGTCATCATCGCCGGAATGGGCGCCGTCGGCGCCACCGCCGCCGAATCTCTCGCCCGCTCCGCCATCGGACATCTCATCCTGATCGACTTCGACGAAGTCCGCCCCTCCAACATCAACCGCCACCCCTTCGCCTTTCATTCCACCCTCGGCCAGCCCAAGGTCAATACCACGGCTCGCTTCCTGCGCGACATCCACCCCGGGGCCACCATCACCCCGATCTCGCTCTTCCTCGATGCCGACACCGCGCCGCCGCTCTTCGCCGACCACCCCGCCGATGTCCTCATCGACGCCATCGACTCCCTCCTGCCCAAAACCGAACTCCTCCTCGCCGCCCGCGCCGCCGGCATTCCCCACATCCTCACCTGTCTCGGCGCCGCGCGAAAAACCGCCCCCCTCCAATTCGCCGTGGCCGACCTGTCCGACTCCCATACCTGCCCCCTCGGCCGCCACCTCCGCAAACGCCTCGCCCGCCGCGGCGGTGTCGACGGCATCCGCTGCATCTTCTCCGCCGAGCCGCCCGTCGAACACCCGTTCCCCGACGCCCCCTCCCCCGACTATCTCGACCGCGGCCGCCGACGTGCCCCCATGGGCTCCCTGCATGCCGCCACCGCCACCGCCGGCCTTCTCGCCGCCCGCGAAACCCTCCGGATCCTTCTGGAAGAAATGGAATAAGGGAATGTTGGAAGGATGGGCAAACCCGACGTTTTCCACGCCGTGGAAAAAGTGCTCTTGGCTACTCTCCGCCCCCCATCCCTCCCACCACGCATACCCCGCCACCTCCCCATCATGATCCTCCGCGAACAGCACACCCCCTCCGCCGCCGGCACCCGCCTCGACCGCTACCTCCTCACTCTCTACCCCTGGCTCGACCGCTCCACCGTTGACGACCTCATCGCCTCCGGCCACATCCTCCTCAACCACCGCCCCGCCCGCAAAGGCGCCAAACTCGCCGGCGGCGATGTACTCGACTGCCGCAACATCCCCGAACCCGTCGACCTCCGCCTCCTCCCCAACCCCGACCTCCCCCTTGCCATCCTCTACGAAGACTCCTCCCTCCTCGCCCTAGACAAACCCGCCGGGCTGCCCGTTCATCCTCACCGCTTTTCAGAGACCAACACCCTCGCCAACGCCCTCATCGCCCGCCATCCCGCCCTCGCCGACATCGGCGACAACCGCCTCTTCCCCGCCCTGGTCCACCGCATCGACACCCAGACCTCCGGGCTCGTCCTTGCCGCCAAAACCCCCGCCGCCCACGCCGCCCTGCGGTCCCAGTTCCGTCGCCTCGCCGTCGAAAAACACTATACCGCCCTCGTCCATGGATCCGTCGATACCCCCGGGCGCCTCGACGCTCCCCTCACCCATAAAACCCGCTCGCCCTGCAAAATGACCCTCGCCAAACCCGACGGCCCCGACGGAACCGGAAGCGGATTCCCCGCCGTCACCGCCTGGACTCCCATCCAGACCGGCCCCGTTTTTTCCCTCCTGGACGTCACCATCTTCACCGGCGTCACCCACCAAATCCGCTGCCATCTCGCCGCCGCCGGCCATCCCATCGTCGGCGACACGCTCTACTCCCCTGATCATTCTTCGGCCCCCCATAATCCTGCGCCATGGATGAATCACGTCCGCTCACCAGCACGCAACCTCCCCCTCTCCGCCCTGCCCCGCCACTGGCTCCACGCCTCCCGCATCCGCCTGCTCCACCCCGCCACCGGCAATTTCCTCGACATCACCTGCCCCCTGCCCCCCGACTGGCCCCAGTCTCCCACGGGTTTATCCCTTGGGTGAATCAGGTCTGCCTCTTCGATCCCAGCCCCCCCCACGGCCATGCCCTCGGCTCCAGACCCCCACGGGTTCACCCCGTGGGTGAATCAGGTCCGTCCTGCCCCAGCCCCCCTCCCCCAAATCTTCTCCGCCCTCCCCCTCGATGTGGTATAGTCCCCCGCAATCCGGTCCGGTGCGCCCCGCCGCCTCGCTCCGGAACAATGGAGTTTGATGATGGTACCTGCCACAGAGAATTGGATCCACCAACGCATCCGTCCCGAAGAAATCGACCGCTACCTGCGCCCGGATGGATCGGATTTTATCGACGACGCCGAAATCGAGCGCCTGCTCCGCGAGACCGCCGAGCCGGATGCTGCCCGCGCGCGCGACATCATCGCCAAGGCCATGGCCATCGAAACCCTCTCCCTCGCCGAACTCTCCGTCCTGATGCGCGTGCGCGATCCGCACCTGTGGGACGAGATGCGCGCCGCGGCCGGCGCCATCAAACACAAGGTCTACGACAACCGCATCGTCACCTTCGCCCCCCTCTACCTCGCCAGCCGCTGCGTCAACGACTGCGTCTACTGCGGCCTGCGCCGAAGCAATTCCGCCGTGGACCGGCGAATCCTCGACATGGATGCCGTTCGCGCCGAGGTCGCCGCCCTCGCCGGAAAACTCGGCCATAAACGCCTCGTCGTCGCCTATGGCGAACACCCCGAATCCGGCGTCGACTACATCTCCGAAAGCATCCGCGCCATCTACTCCGTCAGCGTCCCCGCCCGGCGCGGCAAGGGCCAAATCCGCCGCGTCAACGTCAACGCCGCCCCAATGCATGTCGGGGAACTCCGGCAGCTCAAGCAATGCGGACTCGGCACCTACCAGGTCTTCCAGGAAACCTACAACCGCCACCTCTACGCCCAACTGCACCCCCCGGGCACCCTCAAGGGCCACTTCCAGTGGCGGCTCACCGCCATGCACCGCGCCCAGGATGCCGGCATCGACGACAACGGAATCGGCGTGCTCTACGGACTCTCCGACTGGCGCTTCGAGCTGCTCGGCCAGCAGGCCCACGCCCTCGAAATGGAACGCTTCTGCGGCATCGGCCCCCATACCCTGTCGTTTCCCCGCCTCGAACCCGCCGTCAACACCCCCTTCGTCAAAAATCCCCAATGGCGCGTCTCCGACGACGACTTCCAACGCATCGTCGTGCTCGCGCGCCTGGCCATCCCCTACTCCGGCCTCATCATCACCGCCCGCGAAACCCCCGAGATACGCCGCCGCCTCCTCCCGCTGGGCGTCACTCAGATGGATGCCGCCTCCAACATCGGCGTCGGCGCCTATGCCGAAGGACAAGAACACCAGCGTGGCGAACGCCAGCAATTCCTCCTGGGCGATCCGCGCGGACTCGACGAGGTCATCCGCGAGTGGGCCGCCATGGGCTGCATCACCAGCTTCTGCACCGCCGGCTACCGCTGCGGACGCACCGGGCATTGCATCATGGACCTCCTGCGCAGCGGCGCCGAAGGCAAGTTCTGCAAGCTCAATGCTGTCCTGACCTTCAAGGAATGGCTCGACGACTTCGCCACGCCCGAAACCCAGGCCGTTGGCGAAACTCTCCTCCGGCGCGAACTCGCCGAGATCCAGGAACGCCAGCCCGCCATCTGGCCCACCTTCCACGCCCAATACCAGCGCATCGTCGCCGGCGAACGCGACCTCTACTTCTAGCCCCCCCTCCCCAGCCCCCTCCCGGCTTCAGAGTCCCACGGGTTACCCCGTGGGCGAATCAGAACTGCTTCTTCAGTCTTCAGACCCCCGCGGGCTTTTCCCATGGGCGAATCAGGTCCGCCCCTGCGCGCCCATGCGGCCCACCGGCAATTGCGCCGTTGACGCTCCACCGTCGGCCATGATACACCCCGAGACTCATCACCACCCTGTCGGGGCGTAGCGCAGACTGGTAGCGCGTTTGCTTGGGGTGCAAAAGGTCCCGGGTTCAAATCCCGGCGCCCCGATAACTTATTCGGCTCGAACCTTCGCCCCTTGATACCTGGGTTCCCCGTCCGGACGAGGCCTCGCCCCGGAACGGGGCGGGAAACCCCGGCGACCCGATAGCGGCACCCCGGTAACCTTGCTCATCCCCATGCTCCTTCTCCCGCTTCTTTGCCGGTGAAGAAGTGGACGAAGGTCGAGAAATCGGGAAAGGTGAGATCGGGAGTTTCGGCGCCGGGATGGCCGATGCCGCTTTGGAGGAATACCGACCGGATGCCGGCGCGCCGGGCGGCTTCGAGATCGGTGTGGTGGTCGCCAACCATCCAGGTGTCGGCGGGGGAATGACCCGTTCGGCGCATGGCGGTTTGCAGGGGCAGAGGGGAGGGCTTGAGTTCGGGCAAATCCCCCCCGCCGATGAGGATGTCAAGCCAATCGGCCCAACCGAAATGCGCTATCAAGCGCCGGGCATGGATGGTCGGCTTGTTGGTGGCAAGTCCGAGATGATGGCCGGCGGACCGAAGAGCCTGCAAGCCGGCATCGACGCCAGGATAGGCGGTCGTATGATCGAACAGATGTTCGGCGTAGGCTTGGCCGATTTCTGAGGCGGCGCGATCCGGATCAACAGGCGCGCCTTCGAGGGCGCGAATCGCCAGCATGCGCACGCCATCGCCGACGTAGGCGGCAACGCGCTCCAGGGGCAGGGGCGGCAAACCGTGCTGCGCTCGCATCCAATTGGTGGCGGTGGCCAGATCGGTGCGCGTGTCGATCAGCGTGCCATCGAGATCGAACAGGAAAAGCTGGGGCCTCACGGGGCGGACCTGACGGGACCGCGGCGAGGCCGACTTGCCGGCGGACGCGACACGCGGGAGCGCGCCGCGGCGCCCATCAGGGCATAGACCAGACGCGCCGCCGTAAAGTCCGGATGGGCCAGACCACGGATCGGCGCCAGCTCGACCACATCAACGCCCACAATGGTTTTGCACGAAGCCACGACATCGATCAGGTTGATCGCATCGTACCATCCCAGCCCACCGGGCACCGGCGTGCCGGTCGCCGGCAGCTCGGACGGATCCAGCCCATCAAGATCAAACGTGATGAATACCTGCTGGGGAAAAATCTTCGGGATCCAGTCCTTCGGCAGCTTCCCGGCGGCGATCTCGTCGGCGTCGAAGGCGCGGATGGTCTTCCGATTCATCGCGCGATAGTCGCGTTCCTCGAGACAATAGGCGCGGGTGCCGAGTTGGACGATTGGAAAGCCCAGTTCGTGCACGCGGCGCATGACGCAGGCGTGGGAATATGTTGTCCCCTCGTAGGTGTCGCGCAGATCGACATGGGCATCGAAATGGATAAACCCGATGTCCGACCCGGCGGCCTTGAACGCGCGGGCGGCAGCCTGCGTCACCGTATGCTCGCCGCCGAGAACGACCGGCACCGCACCGCAACGCAGCGCCTTCGCAACCGCCGCCTCGATCGAATCGATCCAGCGCTCTTCCAGGCGCTTCTTCCCGACGACAGGCTTCACCTCGGGCTGAGTGTGGATGCCGAGGTCGCCGGGACAACTCCGCCCGTCAAAGGCCTCGAGCTGGTTGGATGCCGTCAGAATGGCCTGCGGCCCCTTGGCCGTACCGCCTCCATACGAAACCGTCGTCTCCATCGGCGCGGGAATGACGTGGAAGAACGCCTTGTCCGCCGGCGCGTTCGGATATTCGCTGTCGAGAAAAGAGGACATAAAAAGGGGTCAAAAAGGGGTCAGCCAATTAATTCTAGAAAAGGGGTCAAAAAGGGGTCAGCCAATTAATTCTAGAATTTTTGCTTTATCCTTTTCCCACTCTTTTCCCGGGGCATCAAAGAAGTGCATGGATCGGCATATCGTTGTGAAATGCCCCATGTCAAGGCGCTGCGACACCCACTCCACCGTAACCGGAAAACGAGATCTTATCAGCCCGGCGATCAACATCTTACGAGGGTCGCCTTTGTTGATTCGGATCAAGTCACGTTCGGCTAAACCAAAGTACGCAAGGCAGCGGCGCACGGCTTCATCCGCGACCACCTCCCCGATTTCCCTCTTCTGCCCGCCATCGGCCACCCGGCGCAGGGGGACCGAGCCGGACTCCTTCAGGCATTCCACCATCTGTTTTTGAAACGCCTTGCTGCCATGCACCCAGCCCCGTTCCATTTGCTGCCATTGGAGCGCATCAACGCTTCCTTTCTGGAATGAAGCCACCATTTCACGGCGCCCTTCTATATAGTTAGCATAAGCTTGCCGCCCCTTCGTTGTATCCGCTGGAATACCGCACGCCGAGAGCATGGGCGCGGTTAGCAACCACGGCGGCCGCCTGGAAGGTGGCCTTAGATAGAATGGAAAACTGCTCCATTCATACTTCGCTAGACTCCCGGGCCCGATGAAGCCGGCCTCCACAGGATTCAGGTGGATGTAATCGCCCACCATTTGGAAGTAGGCTCCATCGGCATCGTCAATCACCTTGGCCTTGTAACGACCTTGAAACAAATGTCCGCAAAGCCGATGACGGGCATTGTACCGCTGGGTAAAGGTTCCCTGAAACCATTTCATCGCACTGACCAGGTCGCCGTTGGGCGTCTCGAGAAGGACGTGATAGTGGTTGCTCATGACACACCACGCATGCACCCGCACTCCGTTGCGATTACACATCCCCTCCAGGGTTTGCAGGAACAGATCCACATCCTCCTTGGATAGGAAAATGTCTTGTCGCTGATTTCCCCGGCACATCACGTGGTACCGGGCCCCTGGGTATTCAACTCGCAATGATCGAGGCATGCTGCCAACTTGTCTCAGGCAGAGGGCGTTGGTCAAGCCGATATTCTAGAATTAATTGGCTGACCCCTTTTACATTTCATCGCACTGACCAGGTCGCCGTTGGGCGTCTCGAGAAGGACGTGATAGTGGTTGCTCATGACACACCACGCATGCACCCGCACTCCGTTGCGATTACACATCCCCTCCAGGGTTTGCAGGAACAGATCCACATCCTCCTTGGATAGGAAAATGTCTTGTCGCTGATTTCCCCGGCACATCACGTGGTACCGGGCCCCTGGGTATTCAACTCGCAATGATCGAGGCATGCTGCCAACTTGTCTCAGGCAGAGGGCGTTGGTCAAGCCGATATTCTAGAATTAATTGGCTGACCCCTTTTAAAAAGGGGTCAGCCAATTAATTCTAGAATCACAATCTTGAAACGAAATCCGCATAGCTGAAGCGGCGGACGGGGTGGAGGGTGGCGCCGGGCTCGCGCAGGAGGATGGCGGGCAGGCGGATGCCGTTGAAGGTGGTGGTCTTGACCATGCTGTAGAGCGCCATGTCTTCGAAGACCAGGCGGTCGCCGGGGCGGAGGGGGGCGGCGAAGGAGAAGTCGCCGATGACATCGCCGGCGAGGCACGACGGGCCGGCCAGTCGCACGGTGAAAGGCTTTTTGCCGGGCTCCCCTCCCCGGTCGGCGGCGGGGCCGGGGACGGGTGCGCCGTCCCAATCCGGATCGCGAAACACGCGCGGACGGTAGGGCATTTCAATCACGTCGGGCATGTGGCAGACGCAGGAGGTGTCAAGGATGGCGATCTCCACGTCGTTGTGAATGACGTCGAGCACGGTGGCAACCAGCACGCCGGCATTGAGCACCCAGGCTTCGCCGGGTTCGAGGTAGAGGACCGCACCGGGATGGCGCGCGAGGAATCCGTCGAGTACACGGCACAGGCGGTCGAGATCATATCCCTCGCGGGTGATATGATGCCCGCCGCCGAAGTTGAACCATTGAAAACGGGCCAGCAGGTCGCCGAAGCGCTCTTCAAACGCGGCCAGGGTGCGTTCGAAGGCGTCGGCATCCTGCTCGCAAAGCGTATGGAAGTGGAGTCCGGACAAGCCGTCGAGGTCTTCGCCGTCGAAGGCGGCGCGGCGGATGCCGAGGCGCGAGCCGGGGGCACAGGGATCGTAGAGCGGGACGGCCCCCTCGGAATGCTCGGGGTTGACTCGAAGTCCGCAGGCGACCTTCGCGCCCGCATGGGCCATCAGCGGCCGGAACTGCCGCCACTGGGCGAAGGAGTTGAAGGTGATGTGCTGAATGAGCGTTTCGCGGCGCTGGCCGGGTTCGGCCTCGAGCCCGAGCAGCTCGCGCATGTCGCGTTCGGAAAAGGCGGCGGCGAAGGCGTGGGTTTCGCCGCCGAACACCTCGTGGCCGAGGCGCGCCTCGTGGACGGAACTGGCGCAGGTGCCGTCGAGGACACCGGCGACAAGCGGGGCGGCGGCGGGCATGGAAAACGCTTTGAGGGCCATCAGCATCCGGCAGCCGGTGCGCGCCTTGACGTCCGCGAGAATCTCCGCGTTGCGCCGGAGGGCTTCCGCATCCACCACAAACGCGGGCGTGGACAGCACGGCCGTCACGCCGCCCTCCCCTCCACGTTTTCCACGCTATGGAAAACTGTTCGGCGAGTTTTCCACGCTATGGAAAAAAGTTTTCCACACTGTGGAAAATTCGGGCCGTTTTTTTCCACACTGTGGAAAATGTTCGCGGTTATTTTCCACGCCGTGGAAAAAAGTTTTCCACGGTGTGGAAAACGCCAGCGCCGCCGGGAAAGGGAATGGTGGGCCATGGCGGGCCTAGGTGCCGCGGAGGACGGCTTTCTTGAGGATGCGGGCGGGCAGCCCGTGGCGTTCGAGCGCGGCCATGAAGGGGTCGGGGTCGAACTGCTCCATATTGAAGACGCCCTTGCCGGCCCACTTGCCGGTCAGCATCATCATGGCGCCGATCATGGCGGGGACGCCGGTGGTATAGGAGATGGCCTGGGAGCCGACTTCCCTGTAGCAGGCGGCGTGATCGCAGACGTTGTAGACGAAGACGGTCTTGCGGCGGCCGTTGGCGTCCAGCCCCTTGACTTGGCACCCGATGCAGGTCTGGCCTTTCGTCAGCGGCCCGAGCGAGGCGGGGTCGGGCAGGAGTTTTTTGAGGAACTGCAGCGGAATGACGGGCGTCCCGTTGTAGTCGACGGCATCAATCCGGGTCATGCCGACGTTCTCGAGCACGCGCAGGTGGGTGAGATAGTTATCGGAGAAGCTCATCCAGAAGCGGGCGCGTTTGAGGCCCGGGATGTGCTTGGCGATGGATTCGAGTTCCTCGTGATACATTAGGTAAATGGTCAGGTCGCCGAGATCGTCGGGCAGGGTGAACGGGCGCTTGACGGACAGCGGATCGGTTTCGACCCATCGGCCGTTTTCGAAGAAGCGGCCCTTGGCGGTGACCTCGCGGATATTGATTTCGGGATTGAAGTTGGTGGCAAAGGGCTGGCCGTGGCTGCCGGCGTTGCAATCGATGATGTCGAGCGTCTCGGGCCTGGGGATGAAATGCTTGCGGATCCAGTTGGTGTAGACCGAGGTGACGCCCGGGTCGAATCCGGAGCCGAGCAGCGCCATGAGTCCGGCTTTCTTGAACCGGCCCTGGTAGGCCCATTGCCACTTGTATTCGAACTTGGCGACGTCGGGGGGCTCATAGTTGGCGGTGTCGAGATAATGGACGCCGGCCTCGAGGCAGGCGTCCATGATGTGCAAATCCTGGTAGGGCAGCGCGACGTTGATGACGAGTTCCGGCTTGACCTTCCTGAGCAGCTTGACGAGCTGCGGCACGTGGTCGGCATCCACCTGGGCGGTCTGGACGGGGCGGGGCAGCGTGGCGGCAATGGCGTCGCACTTGGCCTTGGTGCGGCTGGCCAGCACGATATCGGTGAACACCTCGGGCACCTGGGCGCACTTGTGCGCCACGACGCTTCCCACGCCCCCGGCGCCAATGATCATGACCTTGGACATGTTGGTTCTCCTTGATTGCGGATGGTCAGGTTTCGAAATAGGTATAGCCGCGCAGCCCGCTTTCATAGGCGCCGAGGATTTCGCGCCGTTCGCTGGGGGTGATGCGCTTCTGGCGCACGGCCACTTCGGCCAGCTCGCGGAAGCGGGCCAGGAGGCCCTGCGGGTTGTATTCCACATAGCTGAGCACATCGCCGACGGAATCGCCGTCGAGTTCCTGCTCGTATTCGATTTCGCCATCGTCGTCGACGTGGATGCTGGCGACGTTGGTATCGCCGAAGAGATTGTGCAGATCGCCGAGGGTCTCCTGATAGGCGCCGACGAGGAACACGCCGAAGATATAGTCTTCGTCCGGCGCGACGGCATGCACCGGCAGGGCGCGGCGGATGTCGCGCATGTCGGCGAAGTGATCGATCTTGCCGTCGCAGTCGCAGGTGATGTCGGAGAGCACGGCGAGGCGCGCGGGTTTTTCGTTGAGGCGCTGGATGGGCATAACCGGGAAGATCTGGTCGATGGCCCAACTGTCGGGCAAGGACTGGAAGACGCTGAAGTTGCAGTAGTAGACGTCGGCCATGGCGTCGTCGAGGTCGCGCATGTCTTCGGGGACGAAGCGCAGCTTGGGGATTTCGGCGCGGATCTGGGAGAGGATGTGCCAGAAGAGGCGGTCGGCCTGGGCATGCTGGCGCAGGGTGATGTCGCCGTGCTTGAAGGCCTTTTGGATTTCTTCGCGATAGAAGATGGCATCGTTGTAGAACTCGCGCAGGTTGCGGGTGCGCAGGTTGGCGGCGACATCCATGAGGTTGCGGATGGGCTCGGGGATGGGCTCGGCGACGGGTTCCGGCGGTTCATTGACCTCGAAGGAGCTGGTGCTGAGCACGTTGACCAGCAAAACGGAATAGTAGCCAATGAGGGCGCGGCCCGATTCGCTGATGAGCACGGGGTGGGCGACCCGGGCCTGGTTGCACACGGCCATGACGCCCTCGACGACGTCGGCGGCATATTCGGCCACATCGTAGTTGGCGCTGCTGGCGCAGTTGCACTTGGAGCCATCGTAGTCGATGGCCAGTCCGCCGCCGATGTCGAGGATGCCCATTTGGGCGCCTTCCTGGACGAGGCTGACATAGAAGCGCGAGGCCTCGTGGATGGCGTCGCGGATTTCGCGGATGTTGGGGACCTGGGAGCCGAGGTGGTAGTGCAGCAGTTCCAGGCAGTCGAGCATGCCGCGTTCGCGCAGGCGGTCGATCACGGCGATCACCTGTGGGGGCGTGAGGCCGAAGACGCTGCTTTCGCCGCCGGACTCGGTCCACTTGCCGCCCACCGAGCTGGCCAGCTTGACACGGATGCCGATGCGCGGGCGGATGTTCATCCGCTCCGCGCGCTCCAGGAGCAGGTCCAGTTCGCCGGGCATCTCCAGGACCAGCATGGTCTGCAAGCCCATTTTCAGGGACGAGAGGGCCAGGTCGATGAACTCGGCATCCTTGTAGCCGTTGCAGATGATGAAGGCCTCGGGATCGTGCATGTAGGCCAGCGCGGCGATGAGTTCGGCCTTGGAACCCGCTTCGAGGCCGTGGTGGAACGGTCGGCCGAACTTGACGACATCCGAGACGGCCTGCTGCTGCTGGTTAACCTTGATCGGGTAGACGCCGCGATAGACGCCGGTATAGCCGGATTCCTCCATGGCCTTAGAGAAGGCCTGATGGATCCCCGCGAGCCGCGCGGCCAGCAGGTCGCCGAACCGCAGCAGGATTGGCAGGCTGAGCCCGCGCTGATAGAGCCCCTGGACGATGTCGTGAAACTTCACGCTCACCGCCCCTGCGCGGTTCTTGAGCCGCACGGCCGCAAAGCCGTCGGGCGTGATGTGAAAGAAGGGGCTTCCCCACGCCTCCACGCCATACAGCTCGCCGCTGCGAACGCTGTCCCAGCTTTCCAACACTTCCGTCAATCCAGGCGCCATCTGCTCGTTTCTCCTGCCCCGGGGCCGCTTGGACGGCGCCGGCCCACGCTCTGCGCAGCCCCGGCATCCGCCACCCGCGCGAAAGTGCGAAAATTGGTCCGGCAACGCAATAGAAAAAAGGGGCCATGCAAGAATGATCCTGGGATCGGCTTGGGCGTTGGGGTTCCTGTTTTCTGTTGCGAAGGGGTGCGAGCCCCGGTAGGGTGACGGTCGTTTGAAACCCGTTACGGAGGTACTGACATGACCGAGCCCGCACAGGATCGTCCCGAGCAACCCGAAACCGCCGAAACGCTGCCCCCGGAGACTCCGGAGGCCACCGGCGCCCTATCCGTTCCCCCGCCCGTTCCTCGCAAACAGCCCGGCTTTTTCCGCCGGCTGTTCATGACCCGCAAGCAGCAGGAGGCGATCGCCATCCAAGACGGCTACCTCGAAATGGTGGATCTCGTCCGTGCCATTCGCAGCCACCTGGATCGTCAGGAACTGGTCCAGAGCCGCGTGCTTTACATGCTCGAAAAGGTTCCGGATGCCATGGACCACCAGTACGAGGTGCTGTCGCTGTTCAAGCAGCAGATTGAAAGCAACATGGACAACGACCGGCGACTGACCGACAGCATGGGGCGGCTGAGCGGAACGCTGGAATCCATGAATGAATCGCAGAAGACGTCATCGCGCACCATCACCGACCTCATTACGCGGTCGCGCGAGTCCGAGCAACTGTTGCGCGAAGTGATGCGCCGCGCCGAGCGCCGCATGAACTTCCTGATCCTCTTCTTTGTGGTGTTGGCGCTGGGCGCCAGCGCCTACCTGGTCCGCTGGCACACGACGGGCACGCCCCCCTTCCTCCCGGCGCCCGCCGAACGGCCCGCCGAAAAGCAGCTCGTCGCCACGGCTCCCCTCCTGCCCATGGAGGAAACCGCGGATGTGGCGGAAACAGAAGCTGAGGCCGAGCCCGCGGCCGAGAGGGCGGCCGCGGCCGAAGCGGAGGTTGATGCCGAACCCGCGGTGGACGCCGACTCCGAAGACGCCGTGCCGGCGGAAGACGCGGACGCGGCCGAACCCACGGCCGACGAGCCTTCGCCCGCTCCCGAATCCGAACCGGTTGAAACGGAATCCGCCGAGCCGGAGCCTGCCGAGCCCGGTTTGGGGGACGAAACCGCAGCACCCGAGGCGGAACCCGAAGCGCAACCGGTCGAAGCCGCCGTGGACGCATCACCCGCCGCGGTGCTGGAAGAATCGGGATCGGCTCCCGAACCGAAGCCCGAGCCCCGACCCCGCACACGCGGCCGTGGCCGAGCGGAGAGGGCCGAGCCGCAGGAGCCGGCGGCATCTCCCGTTGCCCTGGACGCGCCGGCGGAAGAGGCGGCCCCCGCGGCGGTTGAACCGGAAGTACCGGAGGCGCCAGCCGAACCGCCCGCCGAACCGGAGACACCCGTTTCCGCGGACGAGTCGCCAACGGAGGAGGCCCCCGCAGAGGCCGGCGAAGGAACCAAGGCCGAAGATCCCGCGCTGACCGATCTCAAGGCGGCGATAAGCGAAGCGGTCCAGGACGCTTTCGGGACGGGTCGCGCCGCGCCGGTTTCCCGTCGATGAGTTACGCGGCGGATGCCCCATTCGACGCCTGGTTTTACGAGGCATTCGCGGAAGAAGCCGAACGACTGCACGCCCATGCCGACCGGGCCGGGCTGCGCGTGGGCCATAGCGGCCTGACGATTCAGGAGGCGGGCCACGCCAAGCCGCCCGCGCCGGTCCTCAGCGTCCGAACCCAGTCCGTCCTGCCTCCGGAATGGATCCCGCACCTTCGCGGCCTTCTGACACGCTCCACCGGATATGACCATCTCCTGGGGCTGCGGCAACGTCCCGACGCCCCGCCGCTGGGCTACCTTCCGCTCTATTGCGCGCGGGCGGTCGCGGAGCAAGCCATGCTGCTGTGGACGGCCCTGCTGCGCCGCCTGCCGCAACAGATCGAGCAGTTCGATCGATTCGACCGCGACCATCTCACCGGTCGCGAAAACGAGGGCCGGACCCTGGCGATTTTTGGCGTGGGCCACATCGGCCACGAAATCTGGCGGATCGGAGGCGCTTTGGGGATGAGGGTCCTCGGCGTGGATCCGGTCCGGCGGCATGCCGATGTGGAGTACGTCGAGCCGGAGACGGCGCTGGCCAACGCCGACATTCTCGCCTGTTCGATGAATCTGACCCGGCACAATCGAGGCTATTTCGACACCGCCCGCCTGAGGCAGGCGACGCGCAAGCCCATCCTGGTCAACATCGCCCGTGGGGAATTCACCCCCGCGCAGGCCTTGGAGGACGCGCTCCACCACAGAATTCTTTCCGGGGTGGGCCTGGATGTCTTCAACGAGGAGCCTTCACTGGCCATCCGCTTGCGCACGGGAGCGGCGTCCGCGCTGACGCCCGACAACCGCGCTCTTCTGCGATTGCGCGCGCGGCCGGATGTGCTGCTCACCCCCCACAACGCGTTCAACACCGCCGAAGCGGTCGAGCGCAAGTCCGAGCAATCGATTCGGTCCCTCGTCCAGTTCCGCCAGACTGGCCAATTCCCCTGGCCGCTGCCCGAAGAATAGATCCCGGGGCCAGCAATTCCCGCCCAACAATTCCCGCCTTGATCACGCCGGCAAGTGAGGCTAGGCTCAATCACCGTGCGATATGAGCGCGCCCGTACCAACGTCTGACCCGTCGACCCGCCCCGCTGAAGCCGACCACGATTCCCGGGAAAGGGTTGAGGAACGACTGGAGGCCTATGACCGGCTGAAAGCCACCCTGGAGGCGCTGCCCGATCTGCTGTTCGTGCTGGATCGCGATGGCCGCATCTACGATTTCAACGCGCCGGCCCGCGATCGGCTTTACGTGCCGCCCGAACAGTTCCTGGGCCGCACCATGAACGAGGTGCTGCCGGAGCCCGCCGTGACCGTCGTGAACCAAGCCATTGCGGACGCCGTCGCGCATGGCCATCATCACGGCAGCGTCTATCCCCTGCCCACTCCTGGGGGAGACAAGTGGTTCGAAATCTCCATCGCCGCCCAGGGCGATCCGCAAACGCCCGCGGGCCGGCTGGTCGCCATCGTGCGCGACATTACCGAACGCAAGCGGGCCGAAGACGCCTTGCGCGAAAGCGAGGAACGGATCCGCCTGCTGGCCGACAACCTGCCGCACGGCTTCATCTACCGGATCGACTCCGGCATGAACGGAGAGTTGCACCAATTCCAGTTCATCAGCCAGGGAATCGAGAAATTGCATGGGCTCAAGCCCGAATCGGTGCTGGCGAACGCCCGGCTACTCTACGAACAAATCCTGGAGGAGGACCGCCCCCTGCTGGAAGCCAGCGAGGTCCGGGCGGCGGAAACCATGACCCCGCTGCATGTGGAAATACGGTGTCGACATCCATCGGGAGCCCTCCGCTGGATCCATGTATCCTCGGCCCCGCATCGCCTGCCGAACCACCATGTGGTCTGGGACGGCATCGAACTGGACATCACCGCCCGCAAGCGGGCCCAGGACGCGCTGCGGGAAAGCGAGCAGCGCCTGGCCCAGGTCGCCCGCCAAAGCCGAATCATCGTCTGGGAGACCGATGCCGACGGCCGATACACGTATGTTGGCCCCGTTGCGGAAGAAGTGATCGGCTACCGCCCGGACGAGCTGGTCGGCAAACTCCATTACTTCGACTTGCATCCGGAGGAAGGCCGCGACGTGTTCATGGCCGAGATCGCCGAGGTCATGCGGCAGCAACTGCCCCTATCCAATGTGGAAAATGTCATCCAGACCCGGACGGGGGATCGGATCTGGGTCTCCACGACCGCGGAACCCCTTCTGAACCCGGACGGAACCCTGCGCGGCTACCGCGGCAGCGACATGGACATCACCGCCCGCAAGCGGGCGGAAACCGAAAGGCGCGAGTCAGAGAAAAAATACCGCGAGCTGCACGAAACCATGCGGGATGCCTTTTGCCTGGTCGACATGCAAGGCCGAATTATCGAAGTCAATCCGGCCCTCCAGGTCCTGACGGGCTATTCCGAAGAAGAACTCCGGGCGATGACCTACCTGGACCTGACGCCGGACAAATGGCATGCCTTCGAGTCCCGGATCCTCGGCGAACAGGTCATGGTGCGCGGCTATTCCGAGGTATACCAGAAGGAATACATCCGGGCGGACGGCACGACCGTGCCGATCGAGTTGCGCACCATTTTGCTCAGGAACGAAGACGGCCAACCAACGGGCATGTGGGCCTCCATCCGCGACATCACCTCGCGCCTCCGGATCGAAAAAGCCCTGAAACAAGCCACCACGGAGTTGGATCGCCGGGTCAAGCAACGCACGGCGGAACTCGAAGCCTCCAAAGATGCCCTGGCCCGCAGCGAAGAGCAGTTTCGCCAGATGGCGGAAAGCATGCAGGAGGTCTTCTGGCTGGTCGACGCCCAGACGCGAAAGACCCTGTATGTCAGCCCGGCCTTTGATCGCCTCTGGGGACAGGCGCGAGAGAATTCTTCCTCCGACCTCTCCGCGCATGCGGACATGATCCATCCCGACGACCGGCATCGCAGCCTGGCGGCACTCATGCGCGCCTTCGAAACCGGCGAGTTGGCCCCGATCGAATACCGAATTCAGCGGCCCGACGGCACCATCCGCTGGATCGAGGATCACGCCTGGGGCATCCGGGATGGGCAGGGGCGCCTTATCCGCCTGGCCGGCGTCATGCGCGACATCACCGAACGGCGTCAGCTCGAGGCTGAAATCCTCCGGGCCGCCGAAGCCGAGCGCCAGCGAATCGGCCGCGACTTGCACGACAGCCTCGGCCAGACGCTCACCGGCATCGGGTATCTCACGGAAGCCCTGCGCGAACGGCTCGCCCGCGAAGACCATCCGGAGGCCGCCGAGGCCGCCAAGCTGTCCGATTTGATCGAAGATGCCGCCGCCAAGGCCCATGCCATGGCCCGCGGGATGCTTCTGGTGAATCTGGATCGCGGCGGACTGCCGGCCGTCTTGCAGGAACTGGCTTTTCGCACCCGGGAATTCTTTGGGACGGACTGCACCTACCAGGGCCTTGACGAAATCGACGGGATCCGTGCGGAGGCCGCCGGCCAATTGTACCGCATCGCCCAGGAAGCGGCCACCAATGCCGCCAAGCACGCCCGAGGCACCCCCATCCGCATCGGCCTGGTCCGCCGCCCGGAAGGCCTGCTGTTGTCCATCCAAGATACCGGGCCGGGCCTGACCCAAACACCGGAACCTCGAGCCGGCATCGGCCTGGACATCATGCGATACCGGGCCAGCCTCGTGAACGCCACGCTGTGGATCGACAGCGCCCCGGACCAGGGCACCACCGTCCATTGCCTGCTCCCCCTCCCCTCCCCGCCATTGGAGCCCGCCCCATGAAACCCAACTCCTCCTCCCGACGCATCAAGAATAAAGTGCTGATTGTGGATGACCACCCGCTGCTGCGCGATGGGCTGTCCCGGGTGCTGAACCAGCAGTCCGATCTGATGGTTTGCGGCGAGGCCGGCGACTCGCGCGCCGCCATGGCGGCGCTGGCCGCCACCCGCCCCGATGTCGTGATTGTCGACCTGACCATGGAAAACGGCAATGGCCTGGACCTCATCAAGAACATTCACACCCTTCATCCCCATTTACCGGTCCTGGTGCTGTCCATGCACCACGAACATCTCTATGCCGAACGCGCCATTCGCGCCGGCGCCAGAGGCTACGTCATGAAGCGCGAACCCGTCGGCACCGTCATCGCCGCCCTGCGCAAAATCCTGAGCGGGCATGTCGCCCTCAGCGAAGACATGGTCAGCCGCCTCCTCAGCGCCCACGCGCTGGGGCAGGAAGCGGCCCTGCGTTCCGCGGCCAACGTGCTCAGCGACCGCGAACTCGATGTCTTCCGCATGCTGGGCCAGGGTCTCGGCACGCGCCAGATTGCCGCCAACCTGAACGTGGCGGCCAGCACCATCGAAAGCCACCGCGCGGCCATCAAGCGCAAGCTGGGCCTGGCCGCCGCCACGGAACTCGTGGCCCGCGCCGCCCAATTCGTCGCCGACGAACACTCATCCTGAGGCCCACCCACCGGCCTTCCCCCCTGGCGGTTTCCGCCACCCCTCAATCCTTTCTCCCGCGATTCCCCGGCGCCCGCGCCCCCTGCTACGGTCGGGCCACGATTGGGTTGAATCGCAGATGCCAAGCACCGTTGCACATCCAGAGCCGGAAGCCCTCGGCACCGCCGTGGCCCAAACCGCCATCCCCATTTCCCGTGGCCTGCACGGGCGGGAAGCCGCCATGTTGATGAAGCTGGAGCAGGCCTTCGATGCTGAATTGACGCTGGACTGTTGCGGGTGGCAATCCAATGCCCGCAGCATCATGGGACTGCTTTGCCTCGACCCCGGACCCTGCACGGAACTCACGGCCGCGGCCGCCGGCCCCGAGGCGGAACAAATGATCCGGGCCATCGAGGACCTGTTTGCCAGCGGTTTTCGCGGAACCGATCAGATCCCCGAGTCCTCCCTGTTTCGCGAAAAATTCGCCTATCATTTCAATCTCCCCTAGCCGACCAGAACCCATTGGAATCCTCCCATGCCCCTCCGCACAATCCCCACGGCCACGGTTCGCTGGGCCCTTCTGGAAAACCACTATCCCGAAGATGTCGCCCGGGTGGCGCGCGAATGCCTGCACGTCTTTCAGGAAGATCCCGCCTCCTATGACAGCCCTGAACTGAACGGCCCGCGCAAACAGGCCGAGCTGTTGCTCAAGCTGTGCTACTGGCTGGCCCTGGGCCGGCTGACGCCTGAGCAGTATCGGGAATGGGCCGCGCGCATTCCGCCCGAAGACAACGAAGGGTGGGATGTCGACCTGTCTCATCACGCCCCGGATTCCGTCTTGCCACGGGAACTGAAAATGGGGCCCTTTTGCCCCCTGGAGACCGCCGCCAGTTCACGATAGCCGAGGCGGCGGCGCAACGCGCCCCCCTACGTTGCGGGGAAGCTGGCCGCCTTTTCGATATCCACCAGGCAGCGCAGGAACGCATCCACCACGACCGGATCGAACAGCGTGCCTCGGTGCCGCAAGATTTCCGCCACCGCCTCCTGCGAACTTCTCCCCTTGGAATACGGCCGATCCGACCGAATCGCATCGTAGGTGTCAATCACCGCAAAGATGCGGGCGCCCAGACAGATCTGGTCGCCTTTGAGACCGCGCGGATATCCGCTGCCGTCGTAGCGCTCCTGGTGCGCCAGCACGATCTCCGAGATCTCCTCGAGCCCCGGCCCCGCCTTGATGATGTTGTAGCCGGTCACCGGATGGCGGTTCATGATTTCCCGCTCCTCGGCCGTGAAGGCACCGGGCTTCAGCAACACCGAGTCCGGCACGGCGATCTTGCCGATGTCGTGCAGCAGCGCACCGGTTTCGATGGTGCGAATCTCCTCGGGCATGGCCCCCATCTCGCGCGCCAGCACGATGGCCATGCGCGAAACCCGGCGGCTGTGCTCCCCGGTCTTCTGCTCGCGCGCATCCAGAATGTCCGTGATGGCTTCCAGGGTGAATTGATAGGTATCGCTGATGTTGTCCAACGCCCGGGACAACGCCGCATTCTTCTCGCGAACCATGTCTTCCAGATGCCGCTGATAGCGCTTGTTCTCCAGCAGGACGCGGCGGTATTTCATGGCCCGTTCCACCACCGCCCCCATCTGGCCGGCTTGCACGGGCTTCTGGATGAATTCAAATATGCCCTCGCGCATGGAGGCCACCGCCGAGTCCACCGTGGCGGCGCCGGTGATCACGACGCCAATCAGCGTGTCATCCATCGCCCGCAGCGCCTTGAACAACTCCAGGCCGGATTCCTTCTCGAGGCGCAGGTCGACAAAGACCACATCCACCACCCCGCTCGCCTTGCGCATAGTCTCGAGGGCATCCTCGGCGGTATGCGCGACCAGCACGCTGTAGCGATCCCGCGCCAGCATCCGCTGGAAGACCCCGCAGAGATTGCGATCATCGTCCACCACCAGGACGGTCCGGCGGCCATCCGCCATTCCCGCCGGGGCGATCTGCACCCCCCCCTCTTCGGTCAGGTGGATCGGGTCGGGCATTTCGTCCGCAAAGCAGATCCGGTTGCGCCCGGTCTGCTTGGCCCGGTACAACGCCCGGTCGGCCATGATCAAATAGCGATCCGCGGTGGGCTCCCCGCCCGTGGGGATGTGGCACACCCCGACCGAAATGCTCATGCGCAGGTCGTAGGAGCCTTCGCAAATCAAGGCGGCGTGGAACGCCTCCACCATGCGTTCGGCGATCTGCCGCGTCTGGGCCACGTCCGCATTCGGCAAAATCACCACCATCTCGTCCCCGCCGTAATAGCGGCAGACATGATCGGTCTCGCGGACGCTTTCCTTCAGAAGCTGTGCACACTCCTTCAGGACCTGGTCGCCCACGAAGTGACCGAACGAATCGTTGATGGCCTTGAAGTGGTCGATGTCCACGATCAACAGCCCCATCGGAAACGCCTCTGTGGGCCCCAGGTTCCATAGCCGCCGAAGTTCCTCGTCGAACCCCCGGCGGTTCATCAGCCCCGTCAGCGGATCCTGGTACGCCAGCCGGCGCAAATGCTCCATCTCGGCCGCATCATCCATCCCCGCCGGAACCTCCGGCACGGGCGCGACTTCCAACCCGGCCGGCTTGTGCCGTCGCTCGGTTTCTTGTGGTTGACTCGACATCCATCCTCCTGATTGGCCGCCGCCACCCGCCGTCCATCCACGCGGCATGCCCCCAAATATGCGCAAGCTAATCGTCAACCGCAAGGAAAGAACGCCGCCTGCGCCCTAGCGGATTCCGCCATACCCCGTTCCCAATCCGCACGATAGGCCGGTCGTTACCGATCGAATAAATTGACGGCACGAATCGTGAATTTCCCAAGGAGGAGTTTGATGAGTCAGCCCGTTGTGGAGCGAAGGAGTGGCCGGTCCCCAACCGGAGTGGATAGACGGCAGCGCAAGCAGGATCCATGGCGCAAGGTCCTGAACCTTCTTGCGTATGTCGTCTATCCGCTCCTTATTCTCAATGTCTTCCTCTTCATGGCCATCGCCAGCGAAGACCAGAAGCGCTCGGCGACCACGAAAATGGAGCTGACGGCCGCCCAAATGGAAGAGCAGCCCAGCATTCCCCAGCGTGAAGTCGACGCTCCGCACACCGCCACCCAGAACGTCAGCGGATGGGTTCATCTGTATGCCTTCCTGCCCATCATGATTGTCGGCATTGGCATTGGCGGCATCGGCATCGTCCTGGATCGCAAGCGGTCGCGGCGCCGCTCGGACTTCAGCCTCATGACCCCCATGGTCCTCGTAATCATCTCCGTCGCCGGGCTCTTGATCTATTTCATCGTGCGCGGATTCATGAACTGACCCCTTGCGGCCCCGACGCCCCTTCCCGTCCAAAACAGTTGCGATTTTTTCGCCGACGGGTACAGTGTGTCCCCATCGCCCGGACGCCGGGCGGATTGCTTCGCTTCAACCACGACAGGAGAAACCACATGTTCCAGATTGATTCCATCCGCGCCCGCGAGATTCTCGATTCTCGCGGCAACCCCACCCTGGAGGCCGACGTTGTCCTTTCCAGCGGCATCCTCGGACGCGCCGCCGTACCCTCCGGCGCCTCCACCGGCACCAACGAAGCCCTCGAACTGCGCGATGGCGTCAAAACCCGCTATCTCGGCAAGGGCGTCCTCAAGGCCGTCAAGAATGTCAATGGCCCCATTGCCAAGGCCCTGCGCGGCATGGATGCCCGCGACCAGGCCGCCGTTGATCGCGCCCTGATCGAACTCGATGGCACCGAGACCAAGTCGAAGCTGGGCGCCAACGCCATGCTGGGCGTCTCCATGGCCGTCGCCCGCGCCGCCGCCAACGCCCTCGAAATCCCACTCTATCGGCACATCGGCGGTCTCAACGCCCACGTCCTGCCCATTCCCATGATGAACGTCATCAATGGCGGCGCCCACTCCGACGCCCCCATCGATGTCCAGGAATTCATGATCGTCCCGCGCGGCGCCACCTCCTTTGCCGAGGGCCTGCGCATGGGCACGGAAGTCTTCCATTCCCTCAAGAAGATCCTCAAGGGCAAGGGCCTTTCCACCGCCGTCGGCGACGAAGGCGGCTTCGCCCCCGCTCTGGCCAGCAATACCGCCGCCCTGGAAGTCCTCGTCGAGGCCATCAAGTCGGCCGGCTACAAGCCGGGCAAGGATGTCTTCATCGCCCTCGATGTCGCCGCCAGCGAATTCTACGATGCCAAGACCCGCAAGTACATCCTCAGCAAGAGCGACAAGTCCCGCCGCTCGGCCGCCGAAATGGTCGCCATGTACGAGGGTTGGATCAAGAAATTCCCGATTGTGTCCATCGAGGACGGCTGCGCCGAAGGCGATTGGGACGGCTGGAAGCTCATGACCGAGAAGCTCGGCAGCAAGATCCAGCTCGTCGGCGATGACGTGTTCGTCACCAACGTCAAGTTCCTCCAGAAGGGCATCGACCTGGGCGTGGCCAATTCGATCCTGATCAAGGTCAACCAGATCGGCACCGTGTCCGAGACCATGGCCTGCATCGACCTGGCCAAGCGCCATCACTACACCAACGTCATCAGCCACCGTTCCGGTGAAACCGAGGACAGCTTCATCGCCGACTTCGCCGTCGCCGTGAACGCCGGCCAGATCAAGACGGGTTCCCTCAGCCGCACCGACCGCATCTGCAAATACAACCAGCTTCTTCGGATCGAAGAAGAGCTCGGTTCCGCCGCGGTGTACGGCTGATCTTCCCCGCCATCGGCCGCCCGGCGCGGCGCTGGAATCCCCCGCCCGCCTCTGGCGAGCGGGGGATTTTCTTCCCCCCTTCGGCTCCGGGATATCGGATTTGAATCTGTTCAGCCGGGTTCGCGGGCGTTAGGATCACCGCCATGAAGAAGCTGAAGGAACCGCCGGTCACCTATGAGATTTCGCTCTCGCGGATCAAGGACCTCCCCGAACATCGCCGGCCGCGCGAAATCGCCCTGGATGCCGGGGTCGAAAACGTGCCCGACGAAGTGCTGCTGGCAATTCTTCTGCGCACCGGCACCCGAGGCAAAAGCGTGATTGATCTGGCCCGCCAGATCCTCGACGGCTATCAAGGATCCCTGGCCCGCCTGGCGGCGTGCAGCCAGGAGGACTTGCGCGCGCCGGGCATCAAAGGATTTGGGGACGTCAAACGGCTGGAGTTGCGCGCCGCTTTCGAGCTGGGGAGGCGTGCCCAGCGCGACAGCCAAGCCCCGCTCCCGATCATCCGCGAGCCGGCTCATGTGCTGAACCTCCTTCAGACGCGCACCGCCCAACTCGATCAGGAGGTCATCTGGGTGCTCCCGCTTGATCAGAAATACCGCCTGCGCCGCTCCCCCATCGAAGTGACCAAAGGCATTCTCAACGCCAGCCTCTCGCATCCGCGCGAAGTCTTTCGGGAGGCCATCCGCATGGCGGCGGCCGCCATGATCGTGGTCCACAACCACCCCTCGGGCGATCCGACCCCCTCCGCCGAAGACATCCAAACCACCCGCCAACTCGTCCACACCGGAAAAGTCGTCGGCATCCAACTGCTGGACCACATCATCATCGGGGGCAACCGTCCGCTTCCGGCCCCCTACACCTCGCTGCGCGAAGCCGGCTTGGTCGAATTCTCGTAGCCCCACCCGCGCCCCCCCGCCGCTTGCCAAAGCATTGACAATTCAGACCGGGTCCCCTTGAATACAGGCCATGTTCGCCCACGGATCGCAAAAGGAATCCTTATGAGCAAATTGCTGTCCAGTCTCGCCATTCTCGGTCTTCTCGGCGCCGGCCCGGCATCCGCCCAGACGCTGGAAGTATGGGTCGACAGCTCCTATCAGTCGGCCCTACAGGAAATCATCCCCCGGTTTACCGAGCATACCGGGTTTGACGTGAACCTGACGGCCGACGAATCGCCGGCCCTGACTGAACGCATTTGCGCCGGCGAGACGGCCGACCTGTTCTTCCCCGCCAGCGAATCCTACACGCAACAAGTCATGGGGCTTGGCCTGCTGGATGTGGCCCTCCGGCGAACCATTCTGCAACTCCCTCCCGACGAGGCCCCCGAGGACGAAGCCCCGGCGGATCCGCAATACGCATCCGCCGCGGTCCTGGCCCAGACGGAAAACCGCTTGGCGGCCATGGCGTTTCTGGAGTTTCTGGCTTCCGACGAAGCGCGCGGCATTTTTGTTCGTCAGGGCTTTGTCCTGCCATAGGACCGGGCTTCTTCCCCACGCGCGGCGGCTTCCGCGGCTTCCACCACGCGGCCTTGACGCTCCAGGCATACCGCCAGATTGTGCCACCCCCTGGGATTCTCGGGCCGCACATCGATCGCCCGCCGCAGCAAGCGCTCCGATTCGGCCCAGTTCCCCTGGCGCCCCTCCAAAATGCCCCAGTTGAGCCACGCGGCAAACGAATAGGGATTCGCGGCGGTCCCCGTTGCATACCACTCGCGAGCCGCGTCCGGATCGCCCGCCTCTTCCCGCAAGAGCCCCAGCCACGACGCCGCCGTTGCGCTGTGCGGATTGCGCACAATGGCGGCTGTCCAGAGGGCTTCCCCGGATCGCCAGTCTTCCTTTGCGGCCAGGACGCCCGCGGCATAGAGAGTCACCAGGACCGCCAACCCCGCCCATCGCGGCACGACCGGCAATCGCCACAAGCCCCACGCTAGCCCGATGGCCACGCCGGGCGCGAGGGTATAGAGATAGCGATCCGCCACCGGGTGAAACAGCGGGATCAGGTTGCTGACCGGAAGAAACAGCACCAGAATCCAGCCCAACCCCATGGCGACCCATGGCCTGGACTGGCGCCACCGAAATGCCAGCCCCATCCATCCGGCCAGCAGCAGCAACCCCCAGGCGACCCGCCACGATGCCGCCCCGCCCGCTGGCGCGAAATGCGGCGACACGTTCAAGGGCCATGGCCAGATCAACCGACCCAGCGTGTGCGCCCAGATCCCCGGCAAGGAATGGATCGATGCCGGAAAACGCAGGGACTGGCCGTTCCAGGAACCTCCCATGGCCTGCAGATCCGTTGGGAGCGCCACCCAGAGGACAAAAAAGCCGGCCGACAGCCCGGCGCACAGGCCCCAGATCACGCCGCGGGCCAAACGCCTGGGAGGAAAAGCGGCCGGAAAAAGGACCATGAGAAGGCCCAGCAGCAGGGGAAACGCCAGCGCGGTTTCCTTCGACAGCAGGGCCAGGGCCGCACAAGCCATTCCCCAGACCGGGCCGGCGCGCGGCCATCGGCGAACGGACAGGAATCCGTGCAAGGCCGCCAGCATCCAGAACAAGCAAAGCACATCCGCACGAAACCCCGGCGCATGCACGGCTTCCACATGTGCCGGGTAGAGCGCAAACAGCATCCCGGCCGCCAGTGGCCAGCCTCCTGGCGCGCCCAGCCGCATCAGCAGCCCCGCCACCAGCGCCGCATTGCCCAGGTGCCAGGCGAGGTTCGTCACGCGCCACCCCGCCGGCTGCAACCCGTACAGCCCCCGATCCAGAAACAGCGTCGCCAGCACCACCGGACGCCGGCCATTGACCACATCCGGATCCGCCAGTGTCCGCCCCGTCAGCACCTGCGCCGCATTCGCCGGCTCGGCCAAAAACGAGTTTTCGGAAATCAATCCGATATCGTCGTACAAAAATGGATGGGACAGCCCGGTCAGCCACGGGGCCGCGGCCAACACCAGCCATGCCATCCATTGCCACGCGCGCTTCATGCGCGCATTCATCCCAGTCGCCTGCCCGCCTGTCAAGGCCTGCCGCCGGATCCCGCACAAAAAAGATCGTGTCTATCCAGGGCCATTTCGCTATCTTCGGCGGCATGATGATTCCGACCATCCGGGAGCTGCTCGCCGCACGGCGCCAGCCGACGCTGTCCCTGGAGTTTTATCCGCCCAAGGATGCCCTCGGGTTTGGAATCCTAGGCGGTTCCATCGAGCGCATGCGTCCCGTTCATCCCGACTTTGTCACCTGCACCTATGGAGCGGGCGGCTCCAACCGCGAGTTCTCCTTCGCCGCCTGGGAACTGCTTTCCCGAATGGGCTTCACCCCCGTCGTCGCCCACCTCACCTGCGTCGGGGCTTCCCGCGCCGACCTGGAAGCGCAAATCGACCGGATCCACGACTCCGGCATCCGCAACATCATGGCCCTGCGCGGCGATCCCCCCCGCGGCGAAACCGACTTCACCCCCGCCCGCGACGGCCTCGCCCATGCGTCCGATCTCGTCGCCCTAATCAAGTCCCGCCACCCCGACATCTGCTGCGGCGTCGCCGGCTATCCCGAGACCCATCCCGAATCTCCATCCCGAGCCGACGACATCCGCCATCTCAAGGGAAAAATCGATGCAGGCGCGGACTACGTCACCACCCAGCTCTTTTTCGAAAATCCGGTCTATGAGTCCTTTGTCGCCGAATGCCGCGCGGCCGGCATTCAGGTTCCCATCTTCCCCGGCTTGCTTCCCGCCACATCCTTGGCCCAGGTCCGCCGAACGGTTGCGCTCTGCAAGGCCACCCTGCCCAAGGCGCTCGAACGTCACTTGGAAAGGGCCGGCGAGGACGCCGATGCCGCCCGCCGCTTGGGGATCGAATGGCTCATTGCCCAGATCAACGGCCTGATCGCCCACGGTGCCCCCGGCATCCACCTGTATATCCTCAACCAGGCCCGCACCATCCTCGATCCGCGGCTCACCGCCTGCCTCGCCGGCTGGCGCACCGCCCCCCTGGACTCTGAACCCTGACCTCTGAACCCTCGAAAGGATTCCCCATGAAAATTCTCGTCACCGGCGGATTGGGACAACTCGGCTGGGATTGCCGCGAAGTCTTCGGGCCCAAGCACGATGTTCTCGCGCTGGATCTGCCCAATCTCGACATCACCGATCCCGACAGTGTCGATGGGGTCATCCAACTGTGGAAACCCGATGTCCTGGTCAACTGCGCGGCCTATACCGCGGTCGACCGCGCCGAAACCGATGTGGCCAAATCCTGGCATGTCAATCGCGACGGTCCGGCGCTGCTCGCATCGCGCGCCCAGGCGCATGGCCTGTTCCTTGTCCACGTGTCCACCGATTACGTGTTCGATGGCAAACGGCCCGTTCCCGAGCCCTATGTAGAGACCGACGAGCCCAACCCCGTCGGGGTCTACGGCAAAAGCAAGCTGGCCGGAGAACGCGAAATCCAGGAGCGCGACCCCCGCCACGCCATCTTGCGCACCGCCTGGCTCTATGGATCCCATGGCTACAACTTCCTGAAGACCATCCTGCGCCGGGCCGTCCTCGAACCCCGCAAGGGCCTGCGGGTAGTCCATGACCAGTTCGGCACTCCCACCTGGTCCCGTCGCCTGGCCAAGCAGATCCTCGCGGTGGTCGAAGCCGATGCCGCCGGGCTGTTCCATGCCTCCGGCGAAGGCCACTGCTCCTGGTACGACTTCGCCAAGGAATTCATTGCCGCCATGCGACTCGACTGCGAAGTGCGCCCCTGCACCACCTCCGACTACCCCACCACATCCGTGCGCCCCTCCAACTCCATCCTGGAAAATGCCGCCCTGAAAAAGGCGGGCCTCAACCTCATGCTGGATTGGCGCGAAGACCTCCGCGAATACGCCCAGCGCTATCGCGAGCCGCTGCTCAACGAAGTCCGCAGCTAGCCCCATGTCGCGTCCCATTCAGAACTTGATGGTCACGGGGGGCGCCGGTTTCATCGGCGTCAACTTCATCCGCTGGCTCTTCGACCAGCCCGATTGCCCCGCCCGCATCGTCAACGTGGATATACTCACCTACGCCGGCAACCCCCTCTCCCTGCTCGACGTGGCCGAGCAGGTCGGCGACCGCTACGTCTTCGTCAAGGCCGACATCTGCGATGCCGCCAAGATGAAGGACGTGATCGCGCAGTACCAGATCGACGCCATCGCCCATTTCGCCGCCGAAAGCCACGTCGACCGCTCCATCGTCGCCCCCGACGAATTCGTCCGCACCAACATCCTCGGCACCTATACCCTCCTCCAGGCCGCCCGCGAAGCCGGCGACCAGGTTAAACTCTTCCACCACGTCTCCACCGACGAAGTCTTCGGCTCCCTCGGCGACACCGGGTTCTTCACCGAAGAAACCCCCTACGCCCCCAACTCACCCTACTCCGCCTCGAAAGCATCCAGCGACCACCTCGTCCGCGCCTATCACGAGACGTACAAGCTCCCCACCACCCTCTCCAACTGCTCGAACAATTACGGCCCCTTCCAGTTCCCCGAGAAACTCATTCCCCTGATGATCCTCAACGCCCTGGAAGGCAAGCCCCTCCCCGTCTACGGCGACGGCCTCAACGTCCGCGACTGGCTGTTCGTCACCGACCACTGCTCCGCCATCTGGCGCGTCATGCAGCAGGCCGCCTTCGGCTCCACCTACAACGTCGGCGGACGCAACGAACTCCCCAACCTCCGCGTCGTCGAAAAAATCTGCGACCTCGTCGATGCCAAGGCCCCGCCGCTCGCCGACGGAAAACCCCGCCGCTCCCTGATCACCTTCGTCAAGGACCGCCCCGGCCACGACCGCCGCTACGCCATCGACTGCTCCAAGATCGAGCGCGACCTCTCCTGGACCCCCGCCGAAACCTGGGAAACCGGCTTCGAACGCACCGTCGACTGGTATCTGAACCACGCCGAATGGTGCGCCCAAGTCCGCTCCGGCGACTACCAAACCTGGATCGCCGCCCACTACGGCTGAGTTGTCCCCGTTCATAAGGTAGGGCGGCTTGGCCCAAGCCGCCGGGCTGTTGTTGTAGCCGGCCGCGCTG
>CAYNSH010000003.1:0-53734 GCA_964399775.1 uncultured Verrucomicrobiota bacterium | reverse complement strand
CCCGTCCCGCCGTTCTCCAGCCCCCCACGGGCTTGCGCCGTGGGTGAATCAGGTCAGGATATCGATCCACGGCCACGCAAGCTGGCCAGCGGCCTCACGGTCACCCGCTCATCCAGCGCATATTCGCGGGTGCCGGGATAGACCACCCACAAGGCGTCGAGTTTCAAATCCTCCATGGCCACCCGCATGGAACGGGTCAGGTCCGGAGCATCCTTGCGCTTGAATTCGATTCCCAACCGCTCGCCCCGATGCGTCAGGAACAGATCCAACTCGGCCCCGCTATGCACCGCATAGAAATAGGCTTCCCGTGCGCCCAAGGCCTGCAAGGTTTCCTCCAGCGCAAAGCCCTCCCAAGATGCTCCCAGCTTGGGATGCCTCTGCAAATTCGCCATGGAACCGATTCCCTGCAGCGCATGAAACAGCCCGCTGTCGCGAAAATAGATTTTGGGCGTCTTGACCAGTCGCTTGCCGACGTTCTCGTGCCAAGGCAACAAGCGACGAATCATGAACGTCTGCTCCAGGGCATCCAGATAGCTGCGCGCGGTGTTGGGCGCAATCCCCATCGCCGATGCGATCTCGCTGCCGTTCCAAATCTGCCCGTGATAATGCGACGCCATCGTCCAAAACCGGCCCATCGCCGCCGGACTCATGCCGAAACCCAGCCGGGCCAGATCGCGCTCCAGAAACGTCTGGATGAAGTTCTTCCTCCAAATCAGGCTGTCCTCGTCGGAACCGGCCAGGAACGAACGGGGAAATCCTCCGCGCAACCATAGGGCATCCGCTCCGGCGTCTGGAATTTCGCCGAGGCCAAAACCGCGCAGTTCCACGATTTCCGTCCGGCCCGCCAGCGATTCCGCCGCCTGCCGGGAAAGCTCCGGCGAAGCGCTGCCCAAAATCAGGAAGCGGGCGGGCAGATTCTCCCGATCCGCCAACACGCGCAAAGCCGGGAACAGATTGGGCTGCCGCTGGGCCTCGTCGATCACCACCAGGCCCCGCAACGGCAACAGCGCCGTCATCGGCTCCTCCATCAACCGCGCCACCGCCGGATCTTCCAGATCGAAGTAGTTCGGCGATCCAGCCGGAACCAATTGGCGCGCCAACGTCGTCTTGCCGCATTGCCGCGGCCCGACCAAGGTCACCACCGGACTGCGTTCTATGCCCCGCTTGATTTTCCCCAGATATTCTGCACGCTTTATCATGTATGAAATATTGCATCGCGATTGCATGATTTCAAGTTATTTATTTGCGCCAGAATTCCATCTGATACATTATTCAATCTGTTACAGCGCATTACGCTTTTCGGAGGCGCGCCAAAGTCCGCTCCGGCGACTACCAAACCTGGATCGCCGCCCACTACGGCTGAATTGTCCCCGTCCGAAAGGTAGGGCGGCTTGGCCCAAGCCGCCGGGCTGTTGTTGTAGCCGGCCGCGCTGAGGCCGGGGCTGTTTCGGCTGTTTGGAGCCGGGACGCCCCCGTCCCGCCGTTCTCCAGCCCCCCACGGGCTTGCGCCGTGGGTGAATCAGGTCCGTGATTCCCATCCGACATAACCCGGCGGCATCCTGCCGCCGCGCCCTTCTCGACGGGACGGGCGGCTTCCAGCCGCCCTCATTTCACCGGCGCCGAACCCGCCCGGACAACCACTTCGCACAAGGGAACGCCCCATCGGTCCACCACGCATGTATTCCGCCATTCCGCTCCGACATCCTCCCGGCGCCAGCCATAGACCCCCAGCACACGCACCGTGTCCACCCGGTCGGCATGTTGCTGGAACCAGCGGGTGCCCGCCTCGGACAGCTTCGCCACCAGACAATTCCCGGCCTTCAGGAGGATCATGCCCTCCTTCTCTTGCCATTCCACCCGTGCCCCCGAGCGAAGCCGCTTCAACGCCGAAGCAATCCGCTGCGTCCGGGTCAGGTCGCCCCGCCCGGCAAAACCCAAGTCCAGATCGGCCGGCCCCAGCACCCGGTATTGTTTCACTGCTTCGGCGCTTGCGGATTCCACGGCTGGGCTCATGCGAATCCCGGCATCCCGGCGCAGGGGTTCAAGCAGCGGACAAGCATCATCCCCCCGGTCCACAATTGCCAAAGTGCGCCGGGAACGGGTCATACCCACATACAACAGCCGCCGGGCCTCCTCCGCATCATCCCGCCATCGTTGTCCCCATCGGCCGGCCACGATCACACCGTCATGCTCCGTACCCTTGGTGGCGTGGATGGTGGACAGCCAAATGCCCTTCAGCCCCACCCGCCCGTCCCGGCGGATGGCGGCCAGCGCCTCGTACACATGCTCCGTCCACTCTTCGGCCAGGCCCGCTTTGTCTGGAAACTCCGCCACAATGGCTGCCAGCAAATCGGCCCAGATACTGCCGCCGCATGCCTTCCGGATGCCATCCAACTGGCCCTCCAATTCCTCACGGGACACGATCGCGCCGGATTTCGCCTTGATCTCCTCCAAAAATTGAAAACACTCCCGCATTCGCCACAGCGGCGGCAAGGCCGTCCCCTTCCGCCCCCCCTCCGTGTCCATTCGCACGCTGAATGGAATCCCCTCGGCTTCCGCCAGCCCACGGAAGGCGTCCACGTCTTCCCGCTGCGCCCCCAGAACCGCCATGCGCTCCCATTCAACTCCGGCCTGCAGCCACGCCCGGACCTGTTCCCCGATGCCGGCGGCTTGTGCCGCCAGCCCGGGGGCTTGGATCCGCACCACCGGATCACCCGGCGGTTCATTCCGGCGGCGGCGATCGACATGCAGGGCAATTCCGGTTTTCATCCGGTTTCGGTTCCCTTCAATGAGACCGCCGGCCGCCGCCAGGATCGCCGCGCTGGACCGGTAATTCGACGTCAATCCATAGGTGGCCGCCCGGTAATCCCGCTCAAACCTCCGGATGAATTCCACGTTGGCCCCCCGGAAGGCATAGATGCTCTGGTCGTCATCGCCCACGGCCAGCAAATTGAGCTTGGCATCGGGGTCCTTCAGGGTGCGCCCGGCCAGCGCCGAAATCAGGTTGTACTGCACTTCGTCCACGTCCTGATACTCGTCCACCAAAATGTGCCGGAATCCCGCCAGCAATCGATCGCGGGATTCCGCATCCTCGCCGGACTCGCCGCCTTCCCCGCTGTTCAACAGCCGGACGGCCTCCTTCAATGGCCGCGAAAAATCCAACTCTGCGCCCCGGGGGGTTCCGGTCGTCCGCCCGGCCAATGCGGCAAACGACGTTCCCGTCAGACGCATGGCCAACCCGTGGTAGGTCATCACGGTCACGCCCCGTGCCGACTCTCCGGCCAGTTCCCGCAGCCGCCGCCGCAACTGCACCGCCGCATCGTGATTGAAGCACAACGCCAGGATGGACTGGGCCGACACATGCCGGATCTTCAGCAGCCACGCGATCCGATGCACCACCACCTGCGTCTTGCCGGATCCCGGCCCCGCCAGCACCAGCAGGTTTTCCTCCTCCGGCGCCTCCACCACTCGCCGCTGCTCGGCATCGCCCAGTTCTTCGACCACCCGCCGATAGGCCTCCGCCGTCGCCTCCCGCTCCAGCTCCGTCTTCCGGTTCGGAAAATACCGCTCGATGAACTGTTTCTGGTCCAGTCGGAAGTAATCCAGCACCAGCGCCAGCGATTCCCGCATGCCGGCCAAACCCCGCCGGGCATATTCCAGCATCACGTGCACCTGGAACGTCTTCCCTTCGTAGTAGCGGCCCAGCTGCTCATATTCCCGCACGCCGTACGGCCGCGACGGCTCCGATATGATTTTGATTGTCATGGCCGACCGGAACAGCGCCAGCCCGCGCTGCAGCCGCAGGATTTGCAGATCATGCATCCACAGCAGCGCAGCCTCGACCTCGGCCGCCGCATTGCGCGGTCCCGACCGAAACAGGGAACCCTCTTCCACCGCCGCGCAGAGCTGCTCCATCGTGAATTCCGCCAGCACGTCCTTCCCCGGCGCAGTGTCGGCGGACAACTGCTTCAGAATCGTCTCCAGCACAGTCGCCGCCACCTCGCGGCGCCGCACGGCGCATTCCTGAATTTCCGTCCAGCCGGCTTCCAACCGCACCCGGTACCGCGTCGCCCCCAGGGACCGCAGATTCATCAGCCTCCGGCCGCCCCCCTCCAGTGCCGCAAATCCCTGTACCACCCGCTCCAGTCCGTGCAGCCCGGCGTCTACGTCTTGCTCGTCCTTCAGCCGCTGGTTGGCCAGCGCCGCGTCCAGCACCGGCTCTACCTCCGGGTCAATCCACTCGTCGTCCAGTTGGTTGAGCACAGCCTCCTCGATCTGGCATCCCCTCGCCAGTCGCGCCCGCGACGGATCCGTCACCTTGTGGCGCACATACGCCGTCAGCGTCGTGCATTCCCGCAGCAGCCCGGCCTTCGACATCGCCCGCAGCTCCTGAAACAGCAACCGCGATGGGCGTTGACGGTGCGGCTGCGCCCGACTCCAGGCCTCCAGCGATTCCAATTCCAGCAATCGGTCGGCATCAATGCCGTCATCCGCCCGCGCCCACGCAAATTCGTTGACGATGTCCCCCCACAGCCGCTGCCGCTCAGGCGGCTCGCCCGCCTCCGCCGCCTTCAATTCCGCTTCCTTCCGGGTCCGGACAATGGGCTTGGCCTGGAACACACTCACCACGTTGTCGTCCCGCCGCAGATAATCCGCCCGTTCCAGCCAGGAGATCGCCGTCTTGACCTTGGTGTTCAGGCCACGGTCCTCCGCGTCGAACACCTCTTGCAAACGGGTGTCCTGCATCAACTCCCCCACCGTCACCACGATGGCTTCGCCGTCCTTGCGCCGGTATCTCCGCAGCGCCCGCAGGATTTCCGCGATCTCCCGTCGCCCCAGCCGGTTCATCCCGTTCAGATTGAACTGCCAATCCGCATCGTTCTCGTCGTACATCAGGATGCAGTCCGCCGACCGCCGGTCGCGCCCCGCCCTCCCCGCCTCCTGCAGATAGTTCTCGATGGACCCCGGCATGTCGCCGTGAATCACCACTCGCACGTCCTCCTTGTCCACCCCCATGCCGAACGCATTCGTCGCCGCGATCACCTGCAAGTCGCCCGCGATGAACCGGTCCTGCACCTCCTTCTTCTGCTCCGGCGGCAACCCCGCGTGGAAATGCGCGGCCTTCCACCCCGCCGCCTGCAGATATTCGGCGGTCTTCTCCGTTTTCGCACGGGTCGAACGGAACACAATCGCCCCGCCGCGCCCGTACGCGCTCAGCCGTTCCGACAGGACTTCGGCGATTTTCTCCATCCGCTCCATCCCCGGCGGAACCTTCATCACCTCAAACCGCAGCGCCGGCCGCTCCACCGATGCCTCGAACAAGCGTAATTCTTCTGATCCTGTCATCGCTTTATGGAACGCTCGAATCTCCGCCAGTACTTCGCTCTTGGCCGTGGCCGTCACATACATCACCGGCGGCACCGCATTGCCCATGCGCTCCCGGATATACCGCCCCGCATACAGATAATCCGTCCGGAAATCGTGACCCCACTTCGACAGGCAGTGCGCTTCGTCAAACACCCAGGCGCCGATCTCCCGCTGCCGCAGCGCCTGCCCGAAGGACTTGCTCCGCAGCTGCTCCGGCGCCACGTACAGCAGCGACACATCGCCCATCGCAATCCGGTGCAGGACATCGCGGCGCTCCAGCGGCGTCAGCAGCCCGTTCAACGCCGCGGCGTATCCCCGCGCCGCTGGCGACCGCCGCGCCAGTTGGTCCACCTGATCCTTCATGAGCGATTGCAGCGGCGACAGCACCACCGTCAGCGCCCCGCGCCGCTCCATTTTTGCCAGCGCAGGAAGCTGGAAACAGAGCGACTTCCCGCCGCCCGTCGGCATCACCGCAACCACCGATTCTCCCGCCAGCGCCGCCTCCACCACCTCGCGTTGCAGGCTGCCCCCGCCTTCATCCTGCCGGAAATCCTCGAATCCCGGGAACCAGCGCCGCAGCCGTTCCCGTGCATCGAATTGCTCCCGGCACCAAACGCATCCCGGATCGCCGCACGGGTGGTCCCGCAACTGATTCGCCACTTCCCGCGCCAAAGGATAATTCCGCCACACCCATCCCGGCAATACCGACCGCCCATCCCCCGCCACCGTCAACCAGACCAGCACATACGCCAGCCCCATCCGCCCCTCCCGGCTTTCGGGAACCGTCAATCGCTTGGCGGCCGTGGAACACCCCGCCTGCCCTGCGCATTCCCGTACCGCCGCCTCGACAACCGCCGCGGCGGGCGGCGGCCCACCGATCACCAGCGCAACCCCCTGCTCCATCCGTCCGCTTCCGCCGGCGCACAACCCATGCAGCGCCCGGTGCAGGACGGAATTCTTTTCCCGCAGTTCCGCCAGCACCTCCGCCTGCCGCCGCAGCAGGTCCCGCGCCAGCACCGCATCCCCCAGCGGATCATTCTCCTCCCGCCCTGTCGGCTTGTAGTCCTTTTCCAGCACGTGGTACGGGTTTTTCGGAAAACACAACGGCGACAACTCCAGCGTATCCACCACCGGCAGCTTCTGCAGCAGCGCCATCTGGGGAAACTGCTTCGCGAGCACCCGCAGATCATGCCGCCACACATTGTGCCCCCCGATCGCCGCCGCCCCGAACAGCGCCTCATCCAGCCGCTCCTCCAGCCGGCGTTTGGGTTGCGCCTTGTCCCACGACCAGGCCATCCCCCCGTTCAGCGACTCCATGCACAGCCCGGCCTTGGAAATCACCTCCCCCTTCAGGTCCGTCTCCAAATCCAGGAACAGCGTCCGGTCAATCATGGCCGGAGTCTAGCCCCTCCATTCCCATCCGATCAAAGCAAATCACGCCACCCGCTGCCTGTTGCATGGTCTTTCGCCTTGTCCCCCCCCAAGGGGCCGTGCCATTCTATCCGCATGCACCCCGAGCAGGTCAGAATATTCAAGGCCATGCCGGCGGCCAGGAAACTGGAACTCGCCGCCACGTTCTATTTTTCGGCCCGCCACCTGAAAACCCAGGCCCTGAAACAGCGCCATCCCGACTGGCCCGAATCCCGCCTGCGCCAGGAAGTGAACCGGTTGTTCCTCCGTGCAAGCCGCTGATTTCTTTCTCGTCTTCACCCAGCCTCTTGACCAGGCCGGCATCCGCTATATGGTCTCGGGGTCCGTGGCCAGCATCGTCTATGGCGAACCCCGGCTGACCAACGACATCGATCTGGTCATTGTCCTGAACGATTCCCTGATCCGGCAGTTGGCCACCCTCTTTCCCCCGGACCGGTTCTACTGCCCTCCGCCGGACATCGTGGCCGTCGAAACCGCCCGCGACCGGCGTGGCCATTTCAACATCATTCATCACGACACGGGCCTGAAAGCCGACCTATATCTGGCCGGAAATGAACCGTTGCAAGCCTGGGGACTGGCCCACCGCCAACAAGTGGAAATCGGCGACGGCCTGGCCATCTGGATCGCGCCCATCGAATACGTCATCCTGAAGAAGCTGGACTACTTCCGCGAAGGCCGTTCCGAAAAGCACCTGACCGATATCCGCGGCATGCTTGCCGTCTCCGGCGAAACCATCGATTCCTCCTTCTTGGCTTCCCAGATCGCCGCCCTCGGCCTGACGGCCGAGTGGGAATTGGCCCGCCAAGACCCTGCCCGCTAGGAAGGTCTGCCGGTCCCGCGCTGGTCCAGACCCCCCACGGCCTTGCGCCGTGGGTGAATCAGGTCCGCCCACATGACTCAACATTAACTTGCATAATATGCAATCTAATGTAGAGTTATTTCCAGATGCAACCCATCCGTCATCTGGAACGCCTGCTGGCGGATCTGGCCACGCCGGAGCGCTATCTGTTCTCGGCGGCCGATCTCCAAACCGTTTGCCCGCCCTCCTCCAACCCGTCCGTCCTGCTTAGCCGCGCCGCCAAGGCCGGCATCCTCCACCGCGTCTGCCGAGGCATCTACCTCTTCCCCCGGGTCGCTTATCCGCGCGGTCGAGTCCTCTTTCATGCCGCCGCCCTGCTCCGGGCCAACGCCTTTAACTATATCAGCCTGGAAACCGCCCTCAGCGATGCCGGCATGATCTCCCAAGTCCCGCTCAACCGCATCACCCTGATGTCGTCGGGCCGCACCAACGTCATTGCCTGCGGCGACTACGGCACAATGGAATTCGTCCATACCACCCGACGCCCGGATGATCTGGCCGGCCAGTTGACCTATGACGCCGCTTGCCGCTTGTGGCGCGCCTCGCCAAGTCTTGCCCTGCGCGACATGCGCGCCACCCGCCGCGATCTGAGCCTGGTCAACCCGGAGGTGCCCCGTGAGTTTGTTTGATCGCCTGACCGACGAAGCCCTGCGCAACCTCCCCGGACATGCACCCCTACGCGCCGTCGTCGAAAAGGAACTCCTGCACCACGACATCCTGCGCGAAATGAATGCCGCCGGCCTGTTGTCTTCCCTGACCTTCATCGGCGGCACCTGCTTGCGGGCCTGCTACGGGGACAATGGGGTCAGTCCTCGTTTTTAATCATTTTTGGTGCCGAATACCACCCCAAGGGGTCTGGGGGCCAATCGACCTGCTTTATTTTCTAAACCCAATAGAATAAGTAGAGTACCTATGGTAGGCTGTCGATGATTCAGAAACCCACGGGAACGGCCATCGACATGAACATATTTCTTCCACGGGAAACCGACCCCCGCGAGACGCGAGTGGCTATACTTCCGCAGAATGTCCAACAACTCATCAAGCTGGGGGCCCGGGTCTTTTTTGAACCGCAATTCGGCAATACGCTGTGTTTGAGTGATGAGGCCTTTGCCAAGGTGGGGGGAGACCCGCTTTCACTTGACCAAGGCCTGGCCCAGGCGGACCTGGTCCTGCGACTGAGAAAACCGCCCCTCGCTGATGTATCGAGGATGAAGCCGGGCAGTATCCTGGTGGGATGCCTCGATCCGTTTCGCTCTCCGGACCTCATCCGCGCACTGGCTGAACGAGGGGTGCGCGCCATTAGCCTGGAACTGCTCCCGCGTACCACGCTGGCGCAGAAAATGGATGTGCTCAGTTCCCAAGCCAACCTGGCCGGATACGTCGCCGTTATTCTCGCGGCCAGCCGCAGCCCCAAGATTTTTCCGATGATGAGCACGCCCGCGGGGACCATCGCTCCGGCGCGCGTGCTGATCATCGGCGCCGGCGTGGCCGGCCTGCAGGCGATTGCAACCGCCCGGCGCCTGGGAGCCGTCGTGGAGGCGTTCGACACCCGTCCCGCAGCCGAAGAGCAGGTCAAATCGCTGGGGGCGCGCTTCGTGAAGATCGATTTGGGCGAAACCGGACAGACCCGTGACGGCTACGCGAAGTCCCTCACGCCGGAACAACTGGAAATCCAGCGCAGGGCGCTGACTCGCCACTGCTCCAACTCCGACATTGTCATCACCACGGCCCTGGTCTTTGGCAAACCCGCTCCGTTGATCCTGACCCATGACATGATCGTTGGCATGGCACCGGGCAGCATCGTGGTCGACATGGCGGTGGAAACCGGCGGTAACGTCGAAGGGTCGCGCCTGGATGAAGAGCACGAGATCGACGGGGTCCGGCTGATCGGCCTGGGAAACCTGCCGGGCCGCGTGGCCTATAACGCCAGCCAGATGGTCGCCAACAACCTCTACAACTTCGTGGAGCATTTCTGGGACCGGGAGGCCGGCCGCCTCGACCTGCGGCGGGAAGACGAATTGATCGCGGGCAGCCTGGTGACGGAGGACGGCGATGTGATTCATCCGCTCATCCGCGAACGCCTCGCCCAAGGAAAGGACGCCTGACATGGATCCGCTGCTGCTGTTTGTTTTCGTGCTCTCCATCTTCCTAGGACTGGAATTGATCTCCAAGGTGCCTTCGCAGCTGCACTCCCCGCTGATGTCGGGCTCGAACGCCATTTCCGGCATTACCATCGTGGCCGCCCTGCTGGCGGTTGGCCTGGAGGACGGATCGCGCACCACTACGGTGCTGGGATTCCTGGCCGTGGTGTTCGCCAGCATCAACGTGGCGGGCGGGTATCTCGTGACCAACCGCATGCTGGCCATGTTCAAAAAGAAGAACGGGGGGCCTTCATGATGCCGATTCACCCCGCAATCCAGGTGAGCTACATCGCCGCGGCGGTGTTGTTCGTCACCGGGCTGAAGATGTTGGGATCGGCGCGAACCGCCCGCCGGGGCAACGGCCTATCTTCGCTGGGAATGCTGATCGCCATTGTCGCCACGCTGCTGGTCCGCGGCGTGGTGTCGTATCCGCTCATCGCGGCCGGCATCCTGCTGGGCAGCGCCATTGGCGTCGTGGCCGCCCAGCGCGTCAAAATGACCGCCATGCCCGAAATGGTTGCGTTGTTCAACGGATTTGGCGGCTTGGCCAGCCTGTTGGTTGGCTGGGCGGAATATGTCCGGGCGCTCCGAATCGCGGACGATCCCATCCCGGCGTTCACGATGGTCGCCACCTATCTGGCCGTACTCATTGGCGGCATGACGTTCACGGGCAGCCTGATCGCCTACGCCAAACTGGCGGAGAAAATCCAGGGCCGGCCCGTTCTGTTCCGCGGACAGAAAGCCCTGAACGCCGCCCTGCTGGCGGCCGCGATCCTGCTGCTCATCGCCGGGAGCGCCGCGCCAAGCACCACCTATTCCCTCTTCCTGCTGGCCGCGGCCATTTCGTTCGCGCTGGGCGTACTGGCCGTTATTCCGATTGGCGGGGCGGACATGCCCGTGGTGATCTCCCTGTTGAACAGCTATTCCGGCCTGGCGGCCTGCGCCGCCGGCTTCATCATCGGCAACACGGTGCTGGTCGTGGCGGGCTGTCTGGTCGGCGCCAGCGGCCTGATCCTGACGCGCATCATGTGCAAGGCCATGAACCGTTCGCTCTCCAACGTGCTCTTCAGCGGCTTTGGCGCCGCGGGCGCCTCCGCGGGAGGCAGCGACGAGAAGCTCGAGGCCCATCCGATCACCGCGGAAGATGCCTACTATCTGCTGGAGTCCGCGCGCTCGGTAGTGGTGGTGCCCGGCTACGGCATGGCGGTCGCGCAGGCCCAGCATGCCGTCCGCGAACTGGGCGATTTGCTCGAGGCCAACGGATGCGAGGTGCGCTATGCCATCCATCCCGTTGCCGGGCGCATGCCCGGACACATGAATGTCCTGCTGGCGGAAGCCAACGTCTCGTATGACAAACTGGTCGAGCCCGGCGATGTCAATCCCGCCATGGCCACCGTGGACGCCGCCATTGTCATCGGCGCCAACGACGTGGTCAATCCGGCCGCATTAGACGATCCCTCCAGCCCGATATACGGCATGCCCATCATTCATGCCCACGAAGCCAGGGCCTGCATCGTGCTCAAGCGCAGCATGGCCTCCGGATTCGCCGGGATTGATAATCCGCTCTTTTTCCGGGAGAATACGCGCATGTTGTTTGGGGACGCCAAGGCCTCGGTTGCCGCCCTGGTGACCCAGCTCAAGGAAACCCAAGAATAGGAGCCCTCATGCCATCCCGCGTATCCGTTCCCGCCCTCGCCCTTCTGCTGGCCTGCGCCATCACTTCATCCGCGATGGAGGACATGGTCTTGAATGGCCGTGGCGTGCGCACGAAGCCACTCCTCGGCGCGATGTACGATCTGGAACTCCACGTGCCGGAATCCCTGCTGGGCGCGGACGCCGACACCCTGATCGATGCCGACCAGCCCATGGCATTCGTGCTGACCATCCAGAGCCGCCTGATCAATCGGAAACGTTTTGTGGAGGCCACGTCGGAAGGGTTTGACCAGGCGGCCCGGTCCGGCCATGCCACGTCTCATCAACAAGCGTTCCTGGATCAATTCAACCACGCGGAATTTCGCCGGGATGACCAGGTCATCATGCGCTACCAAGACGGAATCTTGACCAGCATCTACCGCAAGCCAAACCCCACGGCCAAGGATTCGCCGGCGTTTAACGACACCCCGCTGGGTGCGCTGCCCGGGCTCGACCTCAAGCAGGCCCTGTTCGCCATCTGGCTTGGGGAATTCCCCGTGCAGGACTCCCTGAAGGCCGACCTGCTGAAAAGCCCCTAGAGCATATCCCGGCATTCTGGAGCCGATCCCCGCGGGGACGGTCCCTGAATGAATAGCTCCTGCACACAGCGGAAGCGGCTTCAACAAGCCGGAATTCGCCATGGAAACACAAAGCCCGAACGCAGACGCTCGCACGTGATTTGGGCTGTTCATGCCCCGCGGGGCTTGCTATGAACCCATCAAGCCTGCGTGAAGAGAGGACTTCATCATGAACCGCACCTATCGCCAACCCTTCGGCACGACACCCATCCTTTGGCCCAGGCCTTTCTGGGTCCTGGTTTTGGCGTGGTCGTGCCTGCTCGCGCCAGCATTTGCCCAGCATCTCATCACCTTCAAATCCGGCGCCACCCATGAATGTCAGATCGTGGGGTTTGAAAACGGCATCTTTACCGTGATCCTGCCGGATGGTACCCGGGCGCAAACCCGACAAGACAACATCGTTCGGATCCAGTTCAATGCGGTCCCCGAAAAGCCGAGCCTACCCGCGGAGTTTCAACGCGTGGCCACTCCGGCGGCCGCCCCGAGCCAACCACCGGTGCCAACCCCCGCACCGACACCGCCCCCTCCGCCCGCCGCCGCTTCCGCATCCCAACAGCCCGCCAGGGATGTGGAACTGACCTTGGCCTCCCACTGGCAACACCGGCTTGGCCGCGGCACCATTGCCCAGCGGGATGCCTCCCGCTTGCTCAGCAAGATCGGTACGCCCCAGATCGATCTGGCGTGGAAAGACCTGACCCTCTGGCGCGACATCCAATATCTCATGCCGCTGGAGGAGGCCAAAAAGAAGCTGGGCCTGGGCTTGTCCGCCAAGAAATCCATCACCTGCGCAGTCTTCCCTCCCAGCAGCTTGTTCGCCCACGAGTTCAGTGGACACTTCGATGACGGCATGACGCGACTGATTCTCATCACCGACATGGCCGAGCAGGTCGTCGGCGTCCAGATGCAGGACAACTCCTCGCGTTCGGAGCGGTGGTTCCCCTATTCGGCGGCCTACGCCACCGAATGGAGCCTCTATAATTTCATCCGCGACGGCCGGAAGGCCAACCCCACCTGGGAGATCGGATTTTACGTGTGCCGCGGCAGCCAACGGGTGATGGGCTATCCGCCCGGTTCCGCCGCGATGGGCACTCTGGGATCCACCGGAGTCAGTGAGGGAATCATTCGAATCGACAGCGAACTCTTCAGCATCCGCCGCAACCGCTACAACCTGATCGAGGATTCCAAATCCCGTGAGCGCGTTCGGCTCTATCTGCCCCAGCCCATCGTGGACTTGATGCTGTATATCATCCAGCAGTCCCGATAGGGTTTTCGCCGGCGGTTGGCTCTTTCAACAACTCCGCTCTCCACCCGCGGGAAAGTCGGTGGGCGGGAGAAGATGCCGGGGAACCGGCCTGCAGCCATTGTGCCATCTCGTTGCGACTGCAGACCACTTGCGGATCGATCCCATGGCGTCCCGCGCGGGCCTGCATATCGGCCATCGCTGCATCCAGCGCTTTCCGGAACGTCGAGTCGCGGGGAACCGGGAACACCGGCTCGGGGAGCTGCTCGTCCGGAATCGCCAACCCGCGTTCCACGGCCGCCAGCCATTCGTCGGCCTGAGGAAATTCCTTGTCTGCGGAAAGCCGCAGGGCCCGGTGCAGGGCTTCCCGCGTGCGGGGCATCACCGTTGCGATCGATCCAAGCGCTCCATCTTCCAGAACCCATCGGCGCGGACGGTCCGATTGTCGGGCCGCTTGTTCCCGCCATGCCGCCAATTCGCGGAGCACCGCCAGCGATCGCCGCGAGAGAGACGCGGCCCCCCGGATTCGAAGATAGGCCTCGTCATCGCGAACCACGTCCAACGCCCCCTCCTGGTCCAGCGCGGCCAATTCCTCGTCCATCCACGTCTCGACGCCCGCGGCCTGCGCGCGTTCGCGCAACAGCCCGGCGACCCGGGGCAGATGGACGACATCGTCCGCGGCATAGTCCAACACCTCTGGAGCCAGCGGACGGGCGATCCAGTTGGCCCGGGTGTGAGCTTTGGCGAGGTGAACATCGAGAAGCTCCGCCAGCAGGTTGCCCAGCGACAACGTCGCGGCGCACCCCGCGAAGCCCGCTGCCAGGCGTGTATCGAACAGATTGCGCGCGGACGCCCCCGTGGCGCGGCGCAGGATCATGAGATCCTGGGGAGCATCGTGCAGAATCTTCACGATACCGGCATCGGCCAGCAACTCGCCCAGCGGCGTCATGTCGGACAACGCCACCGCATCCACCAGGTAGCACGTTCCGTCCGCCGCGCCCAATTGGATCAGGCCCAGGCGCGGATAATACGTGCGCTCCCAGACAAACTCCGTATCCATTGCCACGCACGGCTCCGTCCGAAACCGCGCCACCATTTCGCGCAAGGCATCCGGATCATTGATCCATTGAATCGATCGGGTCATAGGCCTCGGACCCTAGCACTCCCGCCCCGACACCACAACCCGCCGAAAGGAGTCAAATAGGGGTCAGCCAATTAATCCTAGAATTCTAGGATTAATTGGCTGACCCCTATTGGTAGGTAGTCTGTCCGGAATCCGTGTGAATCGGTGTCCATCCGTGGTTCAAGGGGCTGCGGGTACCCTCGATTCCCAGAAGCCTGTAGTCCATAAATCGCAGATGTGCCCGGCAGGTACCAGCCGGCCCGTCAGGGAAGGACTTTGTATTTGCGAAGCGTGCGGATGGGTCCGCGTTCGGATTGAATCTGGTGGATCCCCACCTCGTAGATTCGCCCGCGCCATTCGTCGTTGTCCGCCATGTTGGTCGGCAGCCCCTCGACGAGGATCTGGGATTCCTCGAATCTCTTCACGTACGTGGCGCGCCCGAGGGTGAACGCTCCTTTTTCGTACTTGAAGGGACGACATATCCAGCTGCCGTCCTCTTGAATCTGCATCAGCTTTACGTTCGTGACCTTGGGTCCGCCTTGGGCTTTCAAGGCGGCTTCCCTCAACTGGATTTCATCGAGGCGCTTCTGGTGCTCCTCGGCTTCGAGGCGGGAGGCTTCCAACTGGCGCTGTTCCCATTCCTGCTGGGCCAGTTGCGTGTCGTACCAGTAGGTGATGGCCATCACCGGATCGTAATTGTACTTATGCCGGATGTCCTCCGATAGTTCATGGAAATAGAATTTGGCCACGCCGTGACCATGCATGAAGGAGAGGCCGTCGGGCTCCACCCTCGTCACAAAGACGTTCGTGTAGGCGGTGCCGTCCACCAGGATCAGGTCTTCAAAGTAAGCATGGGACGCTTGGGCAAACGCCAGCAACGCCCAGCAGATCCATCTCTTCTTCACTCGACCAGTATAAGCTATCCGGCCGATTTTCGCCAAAATCAATTGCCCGGGGCCCGGGGCAAAACATCCGGATCCGGCGGCCGAGACGAAAAGGGGTCAGCCAATTAATCCTAGAATTCTAGGATTAATTGGCTGACCCCTTTTTGGCTGACCCCTTTTCGTTTCAACCGGCGAACTCGTTCAGGCGATTTGCCCATTGACGGCTCTCGGGAGGCGGGCGCATCATTCCCGCACAAGCTTGCTTCGGGAAGGAAACCATGGGACTCAACCACATCCAATGGCTGCTGGGCGAACTGCCCGCCCTGCAACGCGAAGGCGTAATCGACGACCCGGCGGCCGACCGGCTCCGGCGGCACTATGCCGCGCAAACCAAGCCCGGCCGCAACTGGGCGCTGACGGCCTTCGGCATTCTGGGGGGAACCCTGATCGGGCTGGGCATCCTCCTGCTGCTCGCCCACAACTGGGCCGATCTGTCGCGCGTCACCCGCACCGCACTGGCGTTTGCCCCGCTCGTGGCATCCCTCGGGCTGGCGGGATGGGTCCTGGCCGCAGGCAAAACCTCCGCCGCCTGGCGCGAGTCCGTCGGCTTGTTCTGGATGCTGTCCGTCGGGACGTCGATCGCGCTGGTGGCCCAGACCTACCACATTCCCGGCGATGCCGGGCGCTTCGCCCTGACCTGGATGCTGCTGACGTTGCCGATTGTCTATCTGCTGCAATCCACCGGGCCGGCCCTCGTCTATCTGGCCGGCATCACGTTCTGGGCGACGGATGCGCAGAACGGCGGCGGCCATTCCGCGGGATACTGGCTGCTGGCGGCCTTGCTGTTGCCCCACACCATTTCCGCCTTCCGTGCAAACGCCTACTCCCTCCGGGCCTCCCTGCTGGGCTGGGGATATGCCCTGGCTTTCTGCGTCGCCACGGGCATCACGCTGGAAAAGGTGATGCCGGGCCTCTGGATCATGGTCTATGCCGGGCTGTTCGCCTGCCTCTATCTCGCCGGCACGTTCTGGTTCGACGACACCCCCTCCTTCTGGCAACGGCCATTTCGCGCCGTAGGATCGTTCGGCGCCATCGTGCTGGCGCTGATGCTGACCTACCGCTGGCCCTGGAACTCCATCGGCTGGCGGTTTTATCGCGTCCACGAATCCATCCATCCGTGGGCCGTTCTTTTGGATTACGTCTGGGCGGTCGCCCTGCCGGTGGCGGCGATCGCCCTGCTGGTGGCCAGCGTGCGCCGGGGCAAGGCGCATGCCATTTGGCTCGGCGCTCTGCCGATCGTCGCGGTCGCCGGGTATTCGCTGGCCGCCGGGGGAGATCGAATCGCCGCCGCCACGCTGCTGTTCAATGCCTACCTGCTGGCGGTTGGCCTTGCTCAACTCATCCACGGCCTGCGCCGGAGCCGGCTCGGGACCGTCAATGGCGGGCTGTTCGTTCTCTTCGCCCTGATCCTGATTCGCTTCTTCGATGCGGGCCTGGGCTTCATCGCCCGGGGGCTCGTGTTCGTGGCGCTGGGCATCGCCTTCCTGCTCGCCAACCTGTTCCTGGCCCGGCGGAAAGGAGCGGCCTCGTGAAAACCAAACCCATCCTGCTGCTGTTCGCCGTGGCGGCCCTCGTGCAACTCGTCGTTCCCGCCGCGATGATCGCCAAGCGCGAATCCGCCCTGCGCCACGGAGAGACCTTTCGGTTCCGAACCGCGCCGGTGGATCCCTACGACGCCTTCCGCGGACGCTATGTCGCGCTGTCCTTCAATCAACGGTCGGTGGGCCTGCCCCCGGATCATGGATATTCCCGGCGCCAGCGCGTGCATGCCATCCTATCCGAGGATGAGGACGGCTATGCCTTCTTTTCCGGCATCCAGCGTGAACGGCCCGCATCCGGCGCCTATCTCTCCACCCGCATCGCCTACCTGAGTTCGCACACCAATGCCTTCCTACACATCCCGTTTGACCGCCTCTACATGAAGGAAACCGAAGCCCCCGAGGCCGAACGCGCCTATCTGCGCCACAACCATCCCACCAACCGCACCGCTTTCGTGAACGTCCGCATCCAGCGGGGCTTTGGCGTGATCGAAGACCTGTATCTGGACGGCGTGCCCATCCGCGACTACCTGGCCCAACCGCCCCCCACCGCGCCCTGACGCGGCAGCCACGGGCGGGCCCGCAGGCGACGCACGGCCGCTGCGTCCTTGCGGCCACCCCTCGATTCCTGCTATCGTGGGTGTTCCAAACGCAATCGACCCCACAACCAAGGACCCAGCATGAAGTGGCATTTTCTCGGCGGCACGAATCAGGTAACCGGCTCCAAGCACGTGCTGGAAACCGAGGCCACCCGGCTCCTGTTTGACTGCGGTCTGTTCCAGGGCCGCCGCAAGGAAGCCAACGAGATCAACCGCAACCTCGGGTTCGATCCGGCCGACATCGCCGCGATGGCCCTCTCCCACGCCCACATCGACCACTGCGGCAACATCCCCACGCTGGCCAAGAATGGCTACCGCAATCCCATCCATACCACCATCGCCACGGCCGATCTCCTGCCCATCATGCTGCGCGACTCCGCCCGCATCCACGAGGGGGATGCCGCCTACCTGAACCAGAAGACCAATCGCCGTGGTCTGCCGCCCATCGTACCCCTCTACACTCTCGAAGATGCGGAAGAGGCGCTCACGCTCGTTCGCCCCCATCCCTATGAGACCCCCGTCTCCCTGCCCGGCGGCGTCACCCTGACGCATGTGGATGCCGGACACATCCTCGGCGCCGCCCTCGCCCGCCTCGAAATCCCCCGCGCCGGGCGCCCCCCCCTGCGCATCGGCCTCGTCTTCGACCTCGGGCGCTACAACCTGCCGCTGATCAACGATCCCGTCCAAATGGAGGATGTCGACATCGTCATCTGCGAAAGCACCTACGGCGACCGGCACCACGAAAACGCCTTGAACGAACGCGAAGACCTGCGCAAGGCCATCGACCGCGCCCTCTCCCGCGGCGGCAAGGTCCTGATCCCGACCTTCGCCCTCGGCCGCGCCCAGGAAATCGTCTACCTCCTCGCCCAGCTCCGCGCCCGCAAGCAAATCCCGGATGTCCCCATCTACCTCGACAGCCCGATGGCCCAGGCCATCTCCCGGGTGTTCGAGCAAAGCCAGGCCTATCTCGACGAAGAATTCCACGACCTCCAGAACCACGTCGGCTCCGTCATGACCCCCGACTGGCTCCACTTCACCGAATCCGTCGAGGACTCCAAGGCCATCACCTCCTCCAACAAACCGTCGATCGTTCTGGCCGCCTCGGGCATGTGCGAACACGGCCGCATCCTCCACCATCTCAAGCACGGCATCGAAAACGAAAAGAATCTCGTGCTGCTCGTCGGCTACCAGGCCATGCACACCCTCGGCCGCCGCCTCCAGGAAAAACAGCCCAAGGTCCGCATCTTCGGCGACGAATTCACCGTCAAGGCCGAGGTCGACACCCTGCACGCCTTCAGCGCCCACGCCGACCGGACCGAACTGCTGCGCTACGTCCGCGCCGCCAAGCCCCGGCAGGTCTATCTGGTCCATGGCGAGCAGGATCAGCGCGAAGCCTTCGCCCAGCTCCTGCGCGACGACCTCAAGGTGGCCGTCGGCCTGCCCGTCAACGGCGATGTCGTGGACTTCGATTGATCCGCCCCCCATGAGCGAATCCACTCCAGTTCCCCACCGCGCCGGCATGGTGACCCTGGTGGGCCGCGCCAATACCGGCAAATCCTCTCTGCTCAATGCGCTGCTCGGCGAAAAGGTCTCGGTGGTTTCGCCCGTCGCCCAGACCACGCGCCGCCCCGTCCGCGGCATCCTCACCCAAGACGGATACCAAATCGTATTCCTCGACACCCCGGGCATCCGGCGCGCCACCCATTCGCTCAGCTCCATGCTCAACCGCACGGCCCGCGGCCTGGTCACCGGGGCCGATGCCGTTCTGCTGCTGCTCGACGCCTCCGTCGCGCCGTACGATGAAGACCTCGGCTGGATGAAAAAACTCGCCGGCGAGATCGAACCCATTTTCGCCGTCCTCAACAAAACCGACCTGGGCCTGCGCCGCGCCGCCTACGAATCCGCCTGGACCGAGATCCTCCAAACCATTCGCGCGCGGAATCCCGACTTCACCCCGCCGCCGTTGCGCTGGTTCGAAACCTCCGCCGCCACCGGCGACGGCCTGCCCGAACTGCTCGCCGCCCTGCGCGACGCCCTGCCCGAGGCGCCCCCCCTCTTCCCCCCCGACATGCTCACCGACGACCCGCGGCCGTTTTTCATCGCCGATGTCATCCGCGCCCAGATCAATCAGCGCCTGACCAAGGAACTGCCCCATGCCATCGCCGTCGCCGTCGACTCCATCGAAGACGCCGATACGTCCGTCCAGGTGGCCGCCACCATCTATGTCGAAAAAAACTCCCAGCGGCCCATCGTGATCGGCCAACGCGCCAAAATGATCCGCGACATCCGGCACGCCGCCCAGAAAGACCTCGCCGCCATCTTCGATAAACCCCACAAACTCGAACTCTGGGTCAAGGTCGAGCCCAACTGGTCCCGCAACTACTGGTTGCTCAAAAAATTCGGCTACGTCCAGGGCTGAGGCCGTTTTCCACGGCATGGAAAACTTTTCGCCGATTTTTCCACGGCATGGAAAACTTTTCGCCGATTTTTCCACAGCATGGAAAACTTTTCGCCGATTTTTCCACAGCATGGAAAACTTTTCGCCGATTTTTCCACAGCATGGAAAATCCCGCTGAAGCGGGACCAGCCGTGTTTCCACGCTGTGGAAACCGTTCCGGGGGTTGTTCTCAACTGCCCAGGTAGCCGCGGCGAGGCGGAGGGCCACCGGAGAGGGATGGGGGCGACGCCGGCGGCCGTCGCGAGATCGCAGGTCAAGCGGTGTTGAATATCGTCACCCAAGATGGAGACCCGACGCCCCCGTCGGGGGCTGTTGGGATCCCGGCACGGGGGCGTGCCGGCTCCAAAGATGGCGGCAACGATATTGTGCCCCCGGCCGTGTTCCTTCCCAGCCCGATCCGTCGCCGTCTTACCCGAGAGGGTCCGTCGCGGCCATGGCGGCCTCCACGTTCGCCGCCACCGAGATGGGTTCGCCCGCCGCTTTGCGCGCACTGGCCACGTCTTTCAGTCCATTGCCAGTGCACAGGCAGACCACCGTTTCCTCCGGCCGCACCACGCCCTCCCGCGCCGCCTTTTTCAGCGCCGCCCACGCGCACGAGGCTGCCGGCTCCGCAAACACCCCCGCCCCGCGCGCCAAATGCGGGATCGCCGCCAGAATGTCGGCATCCGGCACCGTCACCGCCGCGCCGCCCGATTCGATGACTGCACGCACCGCCGCCAGCCCGTCCCGCGGCGCATCCACCGAAATCGAATCGGCAAGGGTCGTCGCCTGCACCGGCGCCACCTCCACGCTTCTCCAATCCGGCGCATCCGCGCCCGCCTGTTGCCGGGTCCAGACCGCCCGGCTGATGGCCGCGCTTTCCTCGGATTGCGCGCAGAGCATCTTCGGCGTCTTGTCCACAATGCCCGCTTCCTTCAAGTCGCAGAAGCCCTTCCAGGTCCCGGTGAGGATATTCCCGTCGCCCGTGGCCACCACGACCCAGTCCGGGATCTCCCCGAGCTGCTCGTAGATCTCGAAGGCCACCGTTTTCTTGCCTTCGCGGGTAAAGGGATTGTAGCCCGTGTTGCGGTTGAACCATCCGCGCCGGGCGCACACCTCCATGCACAGGTCAAAGGCGGCGTCATACGTCCCCTGCACCGCCAGGACCGTCGCGCCGAACACCAGCAACTGGGCGATTTTGGCCGGCGGGGCGGTTTCCGGAACGAAGATCACGCAGGGCATCCCCACGCTCGCCGCCAGGCAGGCCATCGAACTGCCCGCATTGCCGGTGCTGGCGCCACACAGGACCGCGGCACCCGTCTCCCGCGCCCGCACCAGCGCCACCGCCCCCGCGCGATCCTTGAACGATCCGCTCGGATTCTGCCCGTCATCCTTGACATAGCAGCGCTCCAGGCCGACCGATGCGCCCAGACGCGGCGCGGCATACAGCGGCGTCATGCCCACGCGCAACGGCGACGCCAGGTCCAATCGCGACACCGGCAACAGCGCCCGGTAGCGAAAAATATCCCGGCGGCCCTCATCCACCCACCACCGGCCCGTGGCCGGTTCCGGCCAGGCCAGGCGCACGGCCAGATTCCCCCCGCAGGCCGGGCACACATACCCGCCAAAATCCGCGCCCTGTTCCGTTGCACATGCGTAGCACCGATATCCGCTGAATGAACTTGTCTTCATAGGCGTTACAGTATGGAACTTCCAGCCCTTCCACGCAATCCCGTTCCACCGGCGGCATCAACCGCCTTGCCCCCCGCCGCCTTCATCGGCTACCTTCCCGATCGTCACATGAGGTCCCATGAGCCTGTTTCCCGTCCATCCTGATACCGAAACCCGCCTGCTCCGGCGGATGGAATCGCTCGGCGTCACCGAGGCTGACTTGGACGAAAAATTCATCCGCGGCGGCGGGCCCGGCGGACAGAAAACCAACAAGACCTCCTCGACGGTCTGTTTGCGGCACCGGCCCACCGGGCTGGAGGTCAAATGCGCGCGCGAACGCTCCCAGGCCATGAACCGGTTCCTCGCCCGGCGCGAACTCTGCGACAAGATCGCCGAAGCCATCCGCGGCGAGAAATCACGCAAGCAGCAGGAGCGCGAAAAAATCCGCCGCCAGAAACGGCGCCGCTCCCGCCGCCAAACCGCCCTCATGGTCGACGCTAAGAAACAACACGGCGCCAAAAAAGCTCTGCGCAAAAAACCAACCCCCGAAATTTGAGCCACCCCAAAAACATCACACTTAATTAAGTGTGATCATTTCTTGCCTGTGGCTATCCGGACGTCTTGTACAGAGCATGCGCCAGCGTAGCCGCCGTCACGGCACGGGGCTACCAGACCCACGGCACGAGGCGCCAGGTGTCCGCCTGGTAGCCGGCGTAGTCCGGATAGGCGGCGCAGAGCAGCTTTTCCTCCCGCAACTGTTTCACCACCAGCAAAACAGCCAGCGCGAGGGCCATGACGAGGCGTGGCGGAACGGGGGCTGTCGCCGCGAGCCCGACCGCCACGAGAAGGACGGCGAGATACATGGGATGGCGGATCCAGCGATAGGGTCCCCGGCGCACCAAACGGCCGCGGGGATGCACTTCCGGCACGATCCGAAGCTGCCGAAGCGGCATGGCGAAAAGCGCCCACAGGCCCAGGGCGCCGCCAGCCGCGATCCAGGCCAACGCCCCCGCCGACGGACTGTCCGACGTGGCAGCCAGTCCGATCATCAGCATGAACTGACCCACAACCAGCAGGCGCGAAACCAGGCCCGGGCGACGGGAATAAACTTCTCGCGGACATGAATGCATAGCAGCCCACCCTATCCGATGGTTGCGTCATCTGCAAAGCCAACCCCGGCCACCGGGATTTGAGACTGTCGGGACTTGAGGCTTGTCAAAGTGCAATCTCACCATCATGTTCCATTTATGGGACGAGATGAGCCAGAAAGAGAGGATAGAACATGAAACAACGCATCTGGACCCAAGCGTTGGCGGCGGGGGTGGCCGCCTGGACATGGGGTGTCGGGCCGGCGGTGGCCCAGCCGGAAATCGTTTCGCAGGAGGGCGGTTACCTGACGTGGACCAACATCCGGCCGGACCGATATTACACGATCCAGTACCGGCCGGACCTCGACGGTGAGCCCGGGGCGGAGGATTGGCATGAGCCAACCGCGATGCAGAATTTGCGATCGGACGAAGATACTCTCACGGTGCCGATTGGCCGCTTCTTTCGAGTGGTGGAACGTACCACCCCCGTAGGCATGGAACCCCGGTATGTGGACCATGACGACGGGACGGTGACCGACCAGGCCACGGGCCTGATGTGGGTGCAGGCGCCGCATGAATTGCCCGGTAATTCCGAGATGATGGCCTGGCAGGAGGCCGTGGATTTCTGCAACGCCCTGGTCTTTGCCGGCAGAGCCGACTGGCGGTTGCCCCATGTGAACCGCCGCGATGGCGCGGACGGACCGCTCCGGCCCGCGGAACTGAATACCTTGGGCCGCTTCTGCGGCGATCCCGACCGGGCCTGGCAGGGCTGGCCGGGTGCGCCGTTCATCGGCAACCATGCGTGGTATTACTGGACAGCGACCACGAGCGAATCCAATCCGAACGCTGCTTGGGGGCTGTATCTGAACAGCATCCATACGGTCCTGAAGTCGAACCTCCGCTATGTCTGGCCCGTCCGGGGACCGTAGCCGGAGCGTTCAGCGGCATGGAATTGACATTTCATCCCCGACAGGGTGTGCTGTGGAAACCATTCATGGAGGCCGTGACATGAAACGCATCAGCCCGAAGACAAACGTGTACGAGTTGACCGAAGCCTTTCCCTTTTTGACCGAGCCGCTGGCCGAGGCCTTTCCTACATTCGCCCCGCTGAAGAATCCGGCCATGCGCGCCACGCTCGGGCGCATGGCGTCGCTGGAACGCGCAGCGGGCATGGCGGATGTTCCCGTCGCGGAGCTGCTCGCGAAGGTGACGGACCTGGTCCGACAGCACACCGGCGCGGAAATCGCGGTGGAGGAAGCCGACGCGGCCGGCGACCGGACGGCGAAGGTGGCCGCGCTCAAGGGCATCATCCAAAGGCTGCATGCCGGCGGGTCGTTGGAAGAGGCCCGCCGCGAGTTCGAAGCCGTGGCGGGCTCCGCCACGGCGGCGGAAATCGCCGAGATGGAACAGGCGCTGATCCGCGGCGGCATGCCGGTCGAATCCATCCAGCGGCTGTGCGATGTGCATGTCAACGTGTTCCGGGGAAGCCTCGACCGGCAGGAGACGCCTCCCCCGCCACCGGGCCACCCCGTCCACACCTACATGGCCGAGAACCGGGCGCTGGAGGAATCGGCCAACCGCTGGACGGCGCTGTGCCGGGCGGTGGAGAGCGATTCGCCGCCGGCCGCCGACGCCCTGGCCGCCGCGCTGAAGGAACTCGCCGGGGTCGAAACCCATTATGCGCGCAAGGAGAACCAGCTCTTTCCGGCCCTGGAGAAGCACGGCTTCACCGCCCCCTCGAAGGTCATGTGGGCCGCCCACGACGACATCCGCACCCGCCTCAAGGCCGCGCGCGCCGCGATCACCGCCGGCGACCTGCGGCAGGCGGCCATCGACGGCCTCGAACTGGCCCGGCAGATATCCGAAATGATCTACAAGGAGGAGAAAATCCTCTTCCCGGCGTCCCTGGACAAAATTTCCCCAGCGGAGTGGGCGGAAATCCGAACCGGCGACGACGCCATCGGCTACGTGTTCGTGAAGCCCGGCAACGAGTGGACGCCCGGCGCCCACGCCGCCACGCCGGCCGCGCCCCCGGCCGCGACCGGGGGAACCATCCCGTTGAGCACCGGCGCGCTGACGCCGGAGCAGTTGGACCGCATGCTGGTGACGCTGCCGGTGGAAATCTCCTTCGTGGACGACCAGGACATCGTCCGGTTCTACTCCGACCACGCCCACCGGATCTTTCCGCGCAGCCCCGGGGTGCTCGGCCGGGCCGTCCAGAACTGCCATCCCCAGAAAAGCGTGCACATGGTGGAAGCGATTCTCAAGGCGTTCAAGGACGGCAGCCGCGACAAGGCGCAGTTCTGGCTGGAGTTGGGCGGGTCCTTCGTCCTGATCGCCTACTACGCCGTGCGCAGCCAGACCGGACACTATCTCGGATGCTTGGAAGTCACGCAGGACGTGACCGGCATCCGCGCCCTTCAGGGCCAGCGCCGCCTGCTGGAATGGGATTGATCCTTCCCCCGAAAGGTATCCCGACGAGGGCGTCGGGTCTCTAAAGACGACGTCTGCTTGGAGACGGGACGCCCCCGTCCCGCCCTTGGACAACCGAGCCCTACGGTTCGGGCAAAAGAACCTTGGGCTCTGGCCGGTAGGTCTTGATCCACAACAGGTGGATGGTGACGGCGACGGCGATGCCCCACAGCATGAGGCGCACCCAGGGAATCTGGACGGCGAACAGGGCGGAATAGCTGATGGTTGCCCACAGCAGGGCCAAAGCGATGGCCTTGTGGCGGACGGTCACCCCGCGGCCTTCGCGGTAGTTGCGGATGTAGTCTCCGAACCAGCGGTTGTTGAGCAGCCAGTCGTAGAACCGCCGCGAACTTCGCGCATAGCAATAGGCCGCCAGCAGCAGGAACGGCGTCGTCGGCAAGACGGGCAGGAAGATGCCGAGCGTGCCGAGCGCCACGGACAACGTCCCGGCGGCGACCAGTAAAACCCGGACCACGGGCCGTAGCGTGCTGCGGACGGCCTCCGCGACCGGGACGGACGCCCCGGCCACGGAGGATTCTAGTGCGGCTTCGGACATCTTATTTCCGGCCCAGCGCCTTGGCGACGCCCGCGCCATAGGCCGGGTCGGCCTTGGCGAAGTGGGCGATCATCTTGTCCTGCAGATCCACCGGCACCTTGCCCAGGCTGCCGGCGATGTTCCGGCACAACCGCGCCTGGTGATCGGCACCCAGCAGGCGGAACAGATTGCCGGGTTGGACGTAGTCATCGTCCACGCCGCGCTTCTGCTCGTAGCGGTCGGCATCGCCGGAGATCTTCAGCGGCGGCTCGGCGTAGGCCGGATTCTCCACCGGCCCGCCCGTGCTGTTGGGCTCGTAGTTGGGATCGCCCCCGCCGTTGTCGTCGAAGCGCATCGCGCCGTCGCGCTGGTAGAGATTGTTTACCTTGGCCGCGTGCGGGCAGTTGATCGGCAGTCGCTCGAAGTTGACCCCGAGGCGGTAGCGGTGGGCGTCGGCATAGGAGAAGATCCGCGCCTGCAGCATCTTGCAGGGCGAGAACGAAATCCCCGGCACCACGTTCGCCGGCGAAAAGGCCGCCTGCTCGACCTCGGCGAAATAGTTCGCGGGATTGCGGTTCAGCTCCAGGATGCCGACGTCGATCAGCGGATAGTCCGCATGCGGCCAGACCTTGGTCAGGTCGAAGGGGTTCCAGCGATAGGACTCCGCATCCTTCTCGGGCATCACCTGCACGCAGAAGCGCCACTGCGGAAACTCGCCGCGCTCCAGGGCGTTGAACAGCTCGAAGGTGTGGTAGTCGGGGCTCTCCGCCGCGAGCCGGTCGGCTTCCTCCGGGGGCATGCATTGAATGCCCTGGAGGGTCTTGAAGTGGAACTTTACCCAGAAGCGCTCGTTCTGCGCGTTGATGAAGCTGTAGGTGTGGCTTCCGTAGCCGTTCATGAAGGGGATCCCCTGCGGAATGCCCCTGTCCGAGAACAGGATCGTCACCTGATGCAGTGCCTCGGGCACCTTCGACCAGAAATCCCACTGGGCGAAATCGCGCTTGGCGTTGGTCTGCGGATTGCGCTTCTGGGTATGGATGAAGTCCGGGAACTTGATGGCGTCGCGGATGAAGAACGTGGGTGTGTTGTTGCCCACCATATCCCAGTTGCCCTCCTCGGTGTAGAATTTCAGGGCAAACCCGCGCACGTCGCGCACGGTGTCGGCCGATCCCTTCTCGCCGGCGACGGTGGAGAAGCGGCCGAAGACATCGGTTTTCTTGCCAATCTCCGCGAACAGCTTGGCGCGGGTGTATTTCGTGATGTCGTGGGTGGCGGTGAAGGTGCCGTGGGCGCCGGCCGCCTTGGCGTGGACCACCCGTTCGGGAATGCGTTCGCGGTTGAAATGCGCGAGCTTCTCGAGAAGGTAGTGGTCCTGCAGCAGCGTCGGTCCACGCTCGCCGGCGGTCAGCGACGTCTGATTGTCCGGCACGGGAATCCCGGCGGCCGTGGTCAAGGTTTCGGGCTTCTGGCTCATGATGCGTTCTCCTTGGGTTGGGTGGGCTTGTTCTAAAACACAACGACGGGACCAAACTGGATCGACGTGTCGTCGGACGTCGCATGCTCCATGTAGTCGAGACGAACGGTGAGGCCCCAGTTCCGGTTGACCATGGCATGCGCCCGGGCGCGCAGCGTCTGGTAGTCGTCCTCGGCCTCCCGGCTGTCTTGGTAGTAATACTGGATGGTCGCCCCCAGCATCCGCCAGCGCCAGCCGATGGTGATGCCGTAGAGATAGGAATCGTTGTCCGACTTGGACATCCGAGTCTCGATGCGCTCCCACGCGTAACCGACATACGGATTGAAACTCAGGTGCCATTCGGGGATGTTGATCAGCGGCCCGGTCTTCAGCATCGGCACCGTGACGGTGATGTCCTGTCCGGAAGGCTTGATCTTGTGGTAGAGATGTCCCGCGCCCGCGTTCCACGACAGGCGCGCCGTGCGGCTGCCATACCAGTTCAGATAGGCCAGGTTGCCCCAGACGTCGGTGTCGTTGACGTCGCTGTAGAAGAAATAGTCGGTCAGCACGAATGGCCCGTGCATCACCATGCCGAACAGCCCGACCATCGGCGCGGTGTCGGTTTGCCGGGTGATCTCTCCGCGCTGATTGCGCATGTTCAGTTCGTTGCGCACCCCGCCGAACAGGGGACTCACCAGCACCCGCGTGTCGCGAGCCGCTCCTTCCGGCGCCACGCCGGCATCCGTCGGCGCATCCGCCAGCGCACCCGCCGCAAATAGTCCCGCACACACCCATGCCCGCCAGAATCCTCGGTGCCGCCGAATCACATCCTGTCTCCGTTTGTTGAACGTTGCCCGCCCGCGTCCGCCGGCTTCGCCCGAACCCGGTCCAGTAACCGTCGAATCCGGCGGCGATCCAGCGGGTGTTCCCAGTGGCCGCCCTGCTTGAACGCCGAACCAATGATGAATCCGTCGGCATGCGGGGCGTATTCGGCCGCATTCTCCGCCGTGATGCCCGAGCCCACCAGGACCGGCAGGCGGCTGGCCGCCTGAACCGCGCGCAGCTCGGACAGATCGGCGGCCGCCCCGGTCGCCGCCCCCGTCACGATCAGTCCGTCCGCGCGGAAAAACTCGGCCGCGTGCGCGGTCTGGACCAAGTCCACATCCGCGGTGATCGCATGCGCGGAGTGCTTTTTCTTGATGTCGGCAAAAATCGCCACGGACTCGGCGCCGATGGCCCGGCGATAGCGCAACAGATCGCCGGCGCACGCCTCGATATAGCCTTCGTCGGCGACATGCCCGAAGACGAATCCCTCGGCCCGGATGAAGTCCGCCCCCGCGGCGAGGGCCGCCGCCAGCGCCTCGCCATTGGCCCCGGCCAGAAGTTGAATGCCCAGCGGCAGGTCGGGATGCACCTGCTTCACCGCCCGGGCCACCACGGCCATGGCCGCCGTCACTTCCGGCCCCGGCCGGCGCAGATACGGAACATCGTGCATGTTTTCAATCATCAGCGCGGTCAGGCCCGCCTCCCGATAGACCTGCGCCTCGGCCAGCGCCCGGGATAGGATCGCCTCCATTCCGCCCGCATGCCCCGGAGTTCCCGGCAGCGCGCGCACATGGATCATGCCTATGACCGCCGGACGGGACTTTCCAAAGAGGCGTTCAAAACGCGGTGTGTTCATGGGTCATTCCTCCTGTCGTGATCCAGAAGGCGCGTATCCCCGCCAGCGGCGAGCCGCCCATCCCGGCCGGCCGCACCAGCGCGGCAGGCTTTCCGCCATCGCGGTCGGCAGCAGGCCGGAGGCCTTCAACTTCTTCAACGGCACCCATTCAAACGCGAGATGGGGCTCGGCCGACGCCGGATCCCTGGCCGCTGGAATCCCCGGGCAGACCACTTCGAACACCAGGGAAATCTCGCAGGCCGGACCATTGCGCGCTTCGTAGGCTTGTTCGACCACGCCGAGAAACCGGCCCGCGCGGCAGGGCACGCCCAGTTCTTCGCGCCATTCGCGCACCAGGGCCTGACGCGAATCCTCCCCCCAGTCCACATGCCCCCCCGGCAGATAGACGTTCCCATGCTTGCGATTCCGACAAACCAGAATCCGGCCAGATTTCACGCACGCCCCGCGCGCAAGGACTTCTATCGATCGGGACACCGCTTTCGTCGCTTTCATGTGCGCTATTCGCCGATGATTTTAATCAGCACGCGCTTGCGGCGGCGGCCATCGAACTCGCCGTAGAAGATCTGCTCCCAGGGCCCCAGATCCAACTCGCCGCCGGTGATCGCCACGACCACCTCGCGCCCCATCACCGTGCGCTTGAGATGCGCATCGCCGTTGTCTTCGCCGGTGCGGTTGTGATCATACTGGGCATGCGGTTTCTCCGGCGCCAGGTTCTCCAGCCACCGCTCGAAGTCCCGATGCAGCCCGCCTTCGTTGTCGTTGATGAACACGCTGGCGGTGATGTGCATGGCATTCACCAGGCAAAGTCCTTCGCGAACTCCGCTGGTCCGAACCGCCTCGTCCACCTGCGGCGTCAAATTCACGAATCCCCGGCGGGCCGGGACATTCATCCACAGTTCTTTTCGATAGGCTTTCATGGGGTCACTTTGATGATTCAGGGCCCATTCAACAAGCCCGCTTTTCCGGGTCGCCCGGGTCGCCCTCCCCTCGCGCTCCAGACTTGACCGGCCCCATTATACTATTTATAAATAGTATATAGATGGTATTTATAAATAGTATAATCCCGCACGAAAGGACCGATCATGAAAAACCTCAATCCCACCCTGTGGCGAACCTGCCGGATGCTGGCGGGATCCACCCGGATTCGATTGTTGCGCGGCCTGCACGACCACCCCGGCCGCTGCGTAAACGACTTGGCGCAGGACATCGGCATCGGGATCTCCGATGCCAGCCAGGAGCTGCGACGGATCCAGTCCCGGGGCCTGTTGCGATCGAAGCGCGAGGGGGCAAGGGTCCTGTATCGGCTGGAGGCGGATCCGCAGGTGGCGTCGGCGGCCCCGATTCTCAAGGCCCTGAAAACCGCCTTGGCCACCCTGCCGCCGGAGCGGGACGAGGACATGCGGCGCATCGCATTCGGACTGGCCTATCCGCGTCGGATCGCCATCGCCCGCGCCCTGTTGGCGGAGCCGCAAACGGGAATGGGGTTGAGCCAGGAACTGGAATTGTCGACCTTTGCTGTCTTCAACCATGTCCGCATCCTGCGGGAAAGCGGCTGGGTTCGCCGGGGGGCTGACCAGCGCCTGAACCTGTCCCCGCCCGATCATCCGTTGGGGGCCGCTCTCTTTCGCCTGCTGAGCAGCGTGACTGAATGAGCCGGGGGGAGTTAAATCTCGACGCCCAGCTCGTGTAGCACGGCGGACGCGAGAATAAACGACCCCGCGCTGACAACCATTCCGTTGCGGGCCTGGGCCCAGTTCAGCGAGTTTTTGACGGCTTCGGGCACCCGGCTTTCAACCGTCGGGAGTTTGGCCGCGCGGGCCGCGGCCTTGAGGCGCTCCATCGGCATGCTGCGTTCGGTGTCCAGGGGAACGAGCAGGCAAGCATCGACCACGGGCTTCAACAGCCGGAAATACTCTTCCGCATTCTTGTCGGCCAGCAGTCCGCAAATCAGGGCAACGGGACGGTTGCCGCGAAAGGTTTTCAGAAAGGCGGCCAGCGCCCGCGCGGCATCGGGATTGTGGGCCACGTCCACCACGAACACCGGGTCGCGCCGCACGATTTGGCAGCGCCCCGGCCAGCGGGTCTTTTCGAGGCCGACGCGCATCGACTCTTGCGTCAACGGCCAGCCCAGCGAATCGCGCATCCATTCCAGTGCCGCAATGGCCATGGCGCAGTTACTCAATTGAAAATCGCCCAGCAGCGGCAGGCGGAAGGGCGCCCAGGCCCCATCGGCGGTCTCGACCGAAAGAACCTGCCCATCCAAATCCTGGGAGCGCCGTTGGACGGCCACGCGCTCGTCGGTGCGAATGAGGGTGGATTCCATCTGGCGTGCCTGCGCTTCAATCACGCGCATCACGGCCGGCACCTGCCGGCCCACCACCACCGGACGCCCCGGCTTGATGATTCCCGCTTTTTCCGACGCCACCTGGCCGAGGGTTTTCCCCAGGAATGCGGCGTGTTCCATGCCGATGGGCGTGATGACCGACAACAGCGGCATGACGACGTTGGTACTATCGAGGCGCCCCCCCATGCCGGTCTCCAGCACGGCCACCTGCACCGGCTGCTCCAGGAACCATTTAAACGCCACGGCCGTCGTCAGCTCAAAAAACGTTCCGACGCGCCGTCCGGGCTCGGCGGCCTGGGCTTGATCCGCGGCCTCCACCTCCGCAAGCAGGCGGATGAGGCTCTCATCGGGAATGGGCTCTCCGCGCACCCGAATGCGTTCACTGAATCGCAGCATGTGCGGGCTGGTATACAGTCCGGTAAGCAGGCCGGATTCGCGCAGGGCGGATTCGATCATGGCGGAGACCGATCCTTTGCCGTTGGTGCCAGCCACATGAATGCAGGGAAGTTGCAGCCAGTCCACCTGCATCGTGCGCAGCAGTTCGATGGTGGTTTCCAGTCCGAACTTGATGGCGCTGCCGCCCGTTCGGCTGAACAGGTAGTTGAGTTTAGCGTCTAAGATGGAAGCGGATTTGCCCATGGGTGGAGGGGGGGGGGAGTGGCGGCGCGGGGGATCGCCGGGCGACGTCAGGCCGGCACCTCGGGCGGTTCGGAGGCCATCAGGGGACCGCAGAAGCCGTCCAGCAGCCGGGCCAGGCGCTGTTTGAGTTCAGCGCGGTGCACGATCTGATCGAGCAAGCCGTGCTTGAGCAGGAAATCGGGCCGCTGAAAACCGGGCGGCAAATCCTGCTGGATGGTTTCCTTGATGACGCGGGCGCCGGCGAAACCGATGAGGGCGCCGGGCTCGGCCAGGATGACATCGCCGAGCGTGGCGAAGCTGGCCATGACGCCCGCCGTGGTCGGATGGGTCAGGACCGGGATATACGGCAGGCCGGCATCGGCGTGCCGGGCCAGCGCCCCGCTGGTCTTGGCCATCTGCATCAGGCTCATCATGCCTTCGTACATCCGGGCGCCGCCGGAGGCGCACACCACGATCACCGGGAGGTGCTCGGCGGTGCCGCGTTCGATCAGGCGGGTGATCTTTTCGCCCACCACGGAGCCCATGCTGGCGCCCAGGAACTCGAAATCCATGACCCCGAGAGCGATGGCCCGGCCGTCCAGTCGGGCGCGGCCACAAGTGACCGCATCGGTCTCGCCGGTTTTGCGGCGATTCGACTCCAACTTTTCGTGATAGGACGCCACGCCGACAAAGCCCAGGAAGTCAATGCTGTATAGATCCGAATCCCATTCGACAAAGGAGCCGGGATCGGCCAGCATGTCGATGCGCTCGGCGCGCTTCATCGGGAAGTGGTGGTCGCACAGGGGGCAGACATGCAGGGCCTTCTGCTCCTCCTCGCGGAAGATCATTTCATTGCAACCCGGGCATTTCAGCCAAAGCCCGCCGGGCATGTCCCGCTTGCGGGCCTTCCGGATGGCCGGGTGTTTTTTCGCAAATAACGACATCGTTCAAATCCAATCTGCTTGCCGGGTGGATGCCAAAGGATCAGCCCCTGGCCACCGTCACGACCATCACCGCAGCCGCACCCGCGGCCCGGAGCATACGGGCACATTCATTCACCGTGGCGCCCGTGGTCATCACATCGTCCACCACCACGATCCGCCCGCCCCGTACCCGGTGGGGCGACGGAACCGAGAAAACGCCTCTGACATTATGAACCCGCTGGGCGGCTGTCAAACGTGTTTGACTGGGCGTGGGACGCCAGCGTCGCAACACGTCGCCCTGGAACGGGATACCCACTCGGCCGGCCAGTCCCTGCGCCAACAGGGCCGCTTGGTTGTAGCCCCGTTCGCGCTGGCGCCGGGGATATAGGGGAACTGCGGTGATGAAATCCGCCTGCCGAACTTCCTGGGGACAGCCCCGCCACAGAGCCGCCAACCAGTCCACCAAGGTATCCATCAACCACAAGCCGGCATGGTATTTGAAACGGCGCAGGCAGGTTTGGGCCAAGTCGGTATAGCGGACAGCCGAGCGGGCCCAGTCAAAGGCGGGAGTGGTTTTTCGGCACCAGGCGCACTCAAAGACATCGGAGATCAGGCCGGGAAACGGATCCCCACAGCGCTCGCAGAAGGGAACCTGGACAAGCTTGATCAAGGTTTGGCAGTCCCAGCAAAGCGCGCCGGGCTCCTCGGTCATCGGTGTTCCGCATTCCTCGCAGGACCGGGAAAACAACATGTCCAGGATGGCCGGCATCGTGGATGTCATCATCGCATGCCGCGTTTGCGCTTGTCGAGCGCTCACGCGGCGACAGCGCCCACGCTGATGCGCAAGGTGCAAGGAAGATCTGGGGTTGTTCCTGGAGACAATTCCCATCCTTTCGATCCCGCAGCGGATCGAGCGGATTGTTCTATATTACCGGTCGCGCTGGGGCCGGCCATTGCAAGAAAAGCCCCGCGCAAAGCGAGGGCAACTATCCCAGGTGCGAAATAGTTCTAGGGCCAATCGGGGTCTTCGAGCAGGACGCGGATGCTGCCGTACCAGAAGCCCGGGTTGGCATTGGAGTACGTCATGAGCGGTGGCTCCCCCCGTCCGAGGTTGGTTTCCATGCGCTCGTCCAGCAGATTGGTCGAGACGACCAGTTGATAGAACCGGTTGGAACTGGCCGGGAACGTGAAGCGAATCACCCCCGTCTCGACCTCGGTTGCCTCCAACACCAGCGCATCCTCCGGGTCGGTCGGATCGGTGTCGGCCAGGAATTCCTGCCAGTTGGTCATGCCGTCATTGTCGTCGTCGGCCTCCGGATCGAAATCGTCTGGATTCAGCCCCCATTCTTCCGCCAGCCAGTCCCGGTAGAGGTTGGTCGGCGAGGCGATCGTCAACCACCCGATGGCGGAACCCGTGTAGTTGACTTCCGCCACGGCGGCCGTGACGGCATAGACACCGACGGCACTGGGAGCCAACGGCGCACCGTCGTAGGTCACGTCGACCGCGAGGCTACCCGGGACCGTCGTGACCAACGCTGATTTCGGCGAATTGTCGTACACCCGGGCCAAGGCGTCCAGTGTGACGGATGCCGCCGCCTGGGCCACCGTCAGCGTCCCGGTGGCGATGCCCTGATAGTAAACGTCCACAACGGTTCCGGACACGGTGTAGACCCCGGCATCGATCGGCGCGGTTCCCGCGCCATCGTAGGTAAGGCCAACGGTGAGGTCGGGTGGATCGGTCGTGGCGGTCACGATGCGCGGCGTGCCGTCATAGGTCTGCGACAGGCCGCCGAGGGTGACCTGCGCCTGGGCCTTTTCCACCACGACCGTTGCCACGCCGATGCCGGTGAGCTTGTGATAACGGGCATCGTCCTCCGGGGTGAAGATCAGGTCGACCTCGACCAGTCCGGGCACCTCCGGCTCTTCGTCTGGGTCGGCGTAGGCGTAGGCGCCCGGAACGGAACTGGCCGCATCGTTGGTGTTCAATCCGGCCTCTCCGACGGTTTGGCCAAAGGCGATCGGATGAGCCGGGACGGGCCAAACGGTCACGGCGGGGGTGGCCTTGAATACCTCAAAACGGTTGGTGACATCCGCCGCCGGCGGCCAGGTTTCATCGCCGCCCTGCGACGCGACAATGGCAACCGATCCCGTGGCGGTGAAGCTCAGATTGGTGCCTTCGCTCAGGATCGCGGGCCCGCTTTCCACGGCAAAGGAGACCGGCAGGCCGCTGGAAGCAGTGGCTATAAGTCCCAGCAGATTGGTGGCGACTTGGTCGGCGAGGGGCGGGAAATCAATGACGTTGATGGCCGCCGGGACGGCTTCGGCCACGTTGGACCAGTCGCTGGCTCCGGCCTCGTTGAGGGCCTGGACGCGCAGGTAGTACGAGGTCCCGGCCGTGAGCCCCGTCACGGACAAGCTGGTGGCCTCCACCGGCCGGTTCGAGTATCCCGGCACGAAATCCCCGCCCGGCACCGGCGGATTGGTCCACGACAGGTTGTCAAAGATCGCCACGTTGTTGCCGTTGTTGGTGACCGTTATCACGAAGTCGCCCGCAACGCTGATTCCGGAAACGGTCGTCGTGGCCACTGACGTGCCCATGCTGATATTGGTGGCCACCCGGGTGGAATTGACGAAAAGATCAAACGTGGTCGGCGGACCGGCATTGCGCCGGTGGGCGATCGAAAGTTCGTCCACCCCCCCGGAAATCGGCTGCGACACGAAATAGCCGGCGGAGTTCTGCAGTCCGATGGCGGGGCCGTCGATCGTCAGGTCGGTGCGCGCGAGGTAGCCCGTCCACACGATGCCGTTGTTGGTCCAGATGCGGGTTTCGTAGCTCGAGCTGGAGGCGCCGATGTTGGAGAAATCCTCGAGTCCGTCGCTGCCGGGGATGAGGTTGAGGAACGAGGCATCGGTATGCGCGTCGAACACGTAGCCGGTGGCGCCCGCCGAAGTCCATTCCGCCAGGACATCGCTGGCGTTTGTTTGGGCCACCCACAGTTCCGGCATGACCGGCGGCGAGAGGCTGACGGTCACGCTGACCGCCTGGGTATCCACGCCGAGGGGGTTGCTGGCGGTAAAGGTGAACGATCGCGGCCCGGCATCCGCGTAGGGCGGTGTATATTCCAGAACGCCTGTGGCCGGCGTGAATTGATATCCGCCCGAGGCTGTCGTCTGCTCCAGGGCCAGCGCGGGTGCGGGATGGCCCGTCGCGGAAACCGTGAATGACGTCGCCACGCCCGTCACCGCCGACTGCGCCCCAAGCGGAAGGAATTCCGGCGGGGCCTCGACGCTGACCTCCATCGTCACCGGCGCGCTGTCGCCATCCTTGTCCGTCGCGGTGAAATCGAAGGACACCACGCCTAGGTCTGCGGACTCCGGTATGAACTCGAAATCGCCGGTGTCGGGATCGAGCGACCAGCGGCTGGACGGGACATCTGACGTGCAGGAGAACGTCATGGGATCGTTTTCCGGATTCGAGGCGGTCACGGTATAGGTCAGGGTCTGGCCGACCGCCACCGTCTGCGGCGGGATGGGATCCACGGTGGGCGGAACGCCCAGGCGAACAATGCGCACCGTGGCGGAGGTCGTTGTGGAAGGCCCCGGGGCATTGGTGATCTGCAAGTCGGTGAAATAGAAATTGTAATGGGCGCCCGATCCGGCGCTGTGATTCCAGGCCCGGAAGCGGGTGATCTCCATGTCGGCCCGCGAGGCCAGCGTACCGGTATTGGTCCGGCCGCCGCCGATCAGCCGATAGGTGTTCGAACTCGTCAGCATGAAATGGAGTTGCAGTCCATATTCCGTAAAGCCGATCCCCGTATCGCGGGCGGAAAGGGAGTCGTTGAGGGTGTAGTTTGCGTTCCCTCCCGTGAAGACAAATTCGAACAGGTATTGCCCCTCCGGATTGAGCAGGGAAATCCCGACCGACGACCCGGTTTCGACCCAATGGTTTTCAAAGGCCAGTTGGACGGTGTCGCCGGATTGCAGCGGACGTCCCAGCGGGCGCCAGGCGTTGGCCTGATCGCCGGAGTTGGCCCAGAGCCCCCAGGCTTTGGCCGCAACGTCCAGGTTGGTGTTGGCGGTCGAATCGGCAATGAAATGCCCTGCATTTGCTCCGGTGGTGGACAGCAGCCAGCCGTTGAAGCCGCTCCCGCCGTTGTCGCCGGTGGCCCAACCCGCGGAATACGCGGCCTGGGTTGCGGCGTCGGAGGCCAAGATCCCGCCGGACGGCTGGTTGGTTCCGGATAGGGTCAGGGTGTTGGTGCCCGACTCGAGCGCAACGTCCACCACCTGCCAGTTGGTTTGGGCGGGAACCGTGCCCCCGGTCAATGTCGCCACATTGGTCCATGTCAGGTGGCCTGCCATGGCGGCTCCCGCCGTTCCGCTCAGGTCGTATGTCGCCACGGCATTGGAAACCGAAATATCCCCGGGCGGGTTGGTAATGGAAAGGGCGAATTCATTTACGCCGGCACCGGAGATTGGACGGCTGGCGGCGTTGCTTGACTGCGACAGCCACAGCAACAGGGTTCCGTCGTAGGTTCCCGCGGCAACCGGCGAGAAGGCAACCGGTACGTCGCGCAATCCCAGGGCGGCCACCTCGCCGGTCCAGGCGGCTGAATACCCGCCGGGAAGCGCCAGGTTGGTCACGTTCACCGCGGAATCGTTGTCGTTATGTACCGTCAGGATCCGGCGCTCCACCATGCCGATCTCCACAGCGCCAAAATCCAGATCCCCTTCGAGGCGGATCAAGTCCACCGGATCCGCCGGATCATCAATCCCGCTGATCATCAGCGAAAAATGCTGCATGTTGTTGGACAGGGACCCGGCGTACGTGATCCGGAAGGTATAGAGGCCCGCATCGGCGGGATTGGCGATATAGACCTGTTCGACGTTGTCGCGGAAGTTGTTGCCCGTGGTGGCCGCGTTGGTGGGGTTGAAGGGGTCGAGAATCCACGGGAAGTTCGTCGTGCCGGAGGGCGTGATGACGCGCAGATCGAGATTGTTGCGCAGGGCCAGATTGGTGTTGTTCAGTCCGGAGCGGGCGATTCCGGGCGGATCGGTCCAAACCAGCGTGGCCTTGATGGGGTTGTCCCCGTCCCAATAGGACTGGACCTGGACCATGGTAGTGGTGGTCGAGATGAAGGTCTCCACCACACGCGGCGTGTTGGTGGCGACGGCGAATAGCTCCAAATGATCCACGGCTGCCTTGGTATTCATCAGCCCCCAACCGGTGCGGTAGTCGGGTCCGGGGGTGTGCAGGTCGTCGGCCGTATGGAGAATCAGCGCCTTCAACGTGCTGGCGCGCATGACCTGGCCCGGGAACAACTGGGCGAACCGTTGCAGGATCAGGATGGCCGATCCCGAGGCGTTGGGCGAGGACATGCTGGTGCCGGAGGAAATGCCATAGGAGGTGTCGCCGCCGGAGGTCGAAGAGGTCAGGCTGGCGCCGTTGGCGACAATGTCCGGCTTGATGCGCCCATCATCCGTAGGCCCCCATGCGCTGAACGCGGTCATGGTGGCCTTGCTGATGTCACGGAAGCCGTTGGTGACGGCGTCGTTGACCGCGCCCACCAGCATCAGGTTTTTGGCCGTGCTGCCAAACGGAATGGTATCGTGCCCGCCCAGCCACCAGCCGTCGTTGTAGGGATCCGTGGCCGGATCGTAGGCCTTGGACCGCCAACCGTTGTTCCAGTAATAAAACGTCGTACCGCTGGATGGCGCCGTGTCGTTGCGGTCGTTGCCCGCGGAGACAAATGGAAGATAGTATGGAAAGTCGTAGAGCAGTTTGTCCCGGTCGCGGTCCTCTTCGGAGTATTCTCCGAACCAATCCGATTCGCGATTGCCCCAGGTACCAAACCAATGGACCCCGCTGTTGCCGGACCATGTCCCCGTCTCCCAGCCCGCGATGTAGCCATACGAATGGTTCGATATCTGCAGCTTGTTCGATTCGCCCGGCGTCGCCATGGCCCGCGCTGTCATTTCGGCCAGATCGTTGTCGAAATCATAGGCCTCGAGGCGCGCCTGGGTGGCCATGCCGATGGCGCTGGACGACGCGCCCCGTGCAATCATCGTCCCGGCCACATGCGTGGCATGGTCGCTCAAGCTGGCCGAATTGGAATTGACGACGCGCCCATTGAATTCGGTATGGGTGGCCCTCACGTTGCCGCCATCCCAGATGCCCGCCAGCAGGTTGGTTCCCGTCAGCCCGTAAGGAACCGCCCGAACCAGATTGGCAGCGGTGGAAATGCCGGCATTCAAGTTCCGCGTGGCACGGTAGACCGGCCCGCCGTCATCGGTGTAATCCACCAGCAGAAAGACCCGGCCATTCTGTTCAAAGCGCATCGGCAGCCCCTGTTGAGCGGCCCACTGCCGGGCGCGCTCCCGGGCTTCGTCGGCTTGCCGGGTCAACTCCGCGACACGCGCCTCGCGATAGACCGGGTCGGCCATGGGCGCTACGGCGTCCGATAGACCGCGTTGCCCAAGGGCCATGAAAGGAATTCCAAGAATTCCCATCAACAAACCCAACCGGATTGTCCTGAGTACGAGCATCTCCATCTGATTGCTATCGCCAAGATCGCCTCAACGATAAATCAACTATACCCAGCATACCCGATACTGCAACCTTGCCGCCCGATCCTGACTTGCGCCGCTCTTCCGGTCGCCGATGGTAAAATCCAACCAGGCTACGGTCCGCCGGGATCTGGCAGGATCACCCGAAGGGTTCCCGCCCACATGCCGGGGGTCTGGTTGGTGAGCGTCATGAAGCCATCGGGATCAGGCGTTCCCCATCCGATATCGTAGACCAGGGTCGGAGACATCAGGTTGGTGGAAAAGACCAGCCGATAGAAGCGCCCCGTGCTGGCGGGAAACGTGTAGCGGATCACGCCGGTCTCGGTGCCTTCGACAACGGCGCTGGTGTAGTTTGCCTCCAGCACCAGCACATGGTCCGGATCGGTCGGATCGGTATCAGCCAGGAATTCCTGCCAGTTGGTCATGCCGTCACCGTCGCTGTCTTCGCCGGCCAAACCGGGAACGGCGGGATCCATGTCGTACGAAAGGTACCAGCCATCGGGAATCCCGTCGGCGTTGGTATCGAGCAGCCAGGGATCAGCCAACGGGACCTGGTAGGTGATGACGACGCGTCCGGGGGCCCCGTTGCCGCCGTTGCCGCCATTGGTTCCACGCGCGCCGCCGCCACCGCCGGGGGCCGAGCCCGCCGTGCCGGGATTGGCATTGGCGCCGCCATTGCCGCCATCCCCGGTACCCGCACCGCCCAGAGCGGTGTCGCTCCGGGCTCCACCATTCTCTCCGGCGCCGCCAACTGCGTCGATGAAGGCCGAACCGCCGCCGGCACCGCCCGTGAACTGTCCACGGTTGCCGCCGGCGCCGCCGGAATATTTCACGTCCCCGACGGACGCCGCGGCCGAGCCGCCAGCCCCGCCGGTGTCGGTGCCGCCGCTGCCGCCACGGGCCAGCAGCCAGGCGCCGTCGCCAAACCAGGAATCGCCGCCCGGATTGCCGACTTCGCCGGCGTGATAGATGGTCCCTCCGGCACCGACAGTGACGGGATAGGTCTGTCCGGGAACGACCGGGACGTTGGCGCGGGCATAGGCGCCCCCGCCGCCGCCGCCCCGGCGCTGGGTGCCGTCGTTGCGCGGCCCCCCGCCGCCGCCCCAGGCTTCCACGACGAGATTCGTTACGCCCTCCGGCACCACAAACGTGCCGGATTGGTTGTAAACAAACACGGTTTGCTCGTTGACGACCAGCCGCTGGCTGGCGGAAGCGAGGACCGGATGATCGGCGGTCAGCCAATGCTCGCCGACTACAAGCGAGGTATAGCGGAACTGCCCTTGCGACTGGCCGGAGGCAATCCACACCCGGTTGGTCGCCGTTCCCGCGGCAATATCCAGGAACGTGCCAGTCTGGCTGCTGGACAGATCGATCGGCAGATTCTCCGCCGCCACCGCCGTGTTACCGTCTTCGTCACGCAGTTCGACCGTGATGGGATCGGAGGACTCCCCCGCGCCCTTCGACTGTTCCGGAGAAACAAAGGCGAGCGCCACGGCGGGACCGGGACCGCAATCCGCCAAAGACAGCGTCCAATCCAGGCCCTTGTTGTCTTCCCAGATTCCCGCGCCGTCGTGAAAGACCAGGTTGATTTCGTGGGTGTTCCACGGCGGCTCGTAGACATACCCCCAAGTGCCATCGCCCAGATCGGTCATCGCCGGATGGGGATCGATGATATCCTGCCACCCGTTACGGCCGATGAAGATGAAGACCGGATCGGCCCCCTGCAGGTCGCCGATCCCGGGGTTGAAAACAATACCGATGGGTTCGCAGCCGCTGGGTGCCGGCGGATTGAAAGAGACCGACGCATCGTCATCCGGCGATCCGCAATTGCTCACGGCCACATGCCAGTCCTGATGATTGTTGTTGTCCCAAATGCCGGCGCCGTTGTTGAACACCATGTCGATCTGATAGGTATTCGCGGGCGTGTCGTAGGTGTATTCCCAGAGGCCGCCGCCCAGCGAAGTCATGGCCGGATTGGGTTCGATGACGTCCTGCCAGACGTTGCGGCCGACGTGGATGTACACCTGCGCGGCATTTTTCAGCACGCCGTCGCCGGCATCATACTTGATCGTGACGGGCGCGCAGCCGCTGGGTTCGGGCGGATCGAAAGAGACGGAGGACGGCACGGGCTCGGGCGTCTCGCCGGGGTCCGTCTTGGAAAAGATCTGCAGGCTGTACATGCCCATGTCCACATTGGCACGCGGCGGACTTCCGGACGCCTCCACCTGGGCCGATCCGATGCCGTCGAAGTCGCTCTGGTAGGTTTTGGCATCGCTGTTAAAGTGGCGGGACCAGGTTCCCGCCGACGGGAACTCGATCGAATAGTTCTGATTGGTCCAGCGGGTCGCGCTGAAGTTGGCCACGACGACCACATCGTCGGTCTGCCCGCCCGCATCCCAGCGGATAAAGCCCACCACCTTGTTGATGTCGTCGACGTGATGAACGTTGACCCCGGTACCCTTCAGCCCCTGGGTGCCGTCGCGCAGGTTGCGTCGGGCGTGAATCAAGTCGGTATAGGCCTGGACGATGCCCGCATAGGTATTGGTGAGATTCCAGCGCAGCGGCGTGTCATCGTGGAACGCCTGGGTCTCATGCATTTCCTGCCCCTGGAAGATCATCGGAATGCCGGGCGTGGTCATGACGATGCCCGCCGCCAGCAGCGCACGCTTGCGCGCCCAGATGCTGCCGGGGTCGCCCGGATCGATCTCGCTGGGAATGCGGCTCCGGCTGTGGTTGCGGGCGATGTAGTCGTGGGCCTCGGAGAACACCACGCGGTGGTGTCCGGCCCAGCCGTCCAGCAGGCTCTTCACCGCCCACATGTTGCGGTCGACATCGAACGCCGTCGTGACCTGGCCGTGCAGATCCCAGCGGTAGGCGACGTCCCACTGGTTCTCGAAGTTCATGTTGTAATCGAAGGCGTTATCCTCCGACCCGCGGATCACATGCGGATAGTCTTGGGAGAGTTCCCAGTTGATGTCGCGCAGGAGATGGTGCCCCTGCTCGTTGTAGCCCTGGTCGGTGTTGATGATGTTGTAGACCGAATCCCACCGGAAGGCTCCGATGCGGTATTCCTCCACCCACATCCTGATCTGGTCCCGGATGAAGCTATAGACCTCGGGGCGTCCGAAATCGGGCCGGGTGGAGCCCCAGGGCGTATAGGCCCGGTTGTCGTTGTAGAAATAGATCCCGCCCAGGTTGTTCTGGCTCCAGCCATCGAACTGCCACATGGCCAGGTCGGTGGGGCCGTAATGGTTGTGGACCACGTCCATGGCCACGGCGATGCCGCGCTCGTGGCAGGCCTTCATGAACCGCTTCAGGGCGTCGGGCCCCCCGTAGTCGCTCTCGATGGCAAAAAGGTCGGCCGGGTTGTACCCCCAGCTCAACCCCCCGGGAAATTCGTTGACCGGCATCAGCTTGATGGCGTTGATACCCAGGTTCTGGACGTGATCCAGCCGGGAAATGGCCTGGTCGAATGTGCGCGGCACGTTGCCGCCCTCGAACGTGCCTACGTGCATCTGGTAATAGACCACGTCGTTCCGCCACGGCTGGGGCGTGGGCACACTGCCCCAATCAAAGGCATTCGGATCGTAAACAACGGAATCGCCCGATGAACTGGTCACCCGGCGCGCCCGGGGATCACGCCGCCAAAGCTCGTTGTTGATATAATACTTGTAGAGCTGTCCGGCCGTCGCCCCGTTCACATCCACCGACCAGTTGCCGTTGCCTTCGGAAACCATCGCCGTCTGGCCCCAGCCATTGAATTCCCCCCGCACCGCCACGGTGGAAGCGTTCGGCGCCCAGACCCGGAAAGTGACGCCATTGCTGTAGGGAATAGACCCCATGCCGGGACGGGCCGATTGCGCATGGCCCCACGTGGCGCCCAACCACAGCAGCGCCGCGACCCATGCCAAACCGTATTTGGTTCTGTACCAGACCATCGACCCGCTCCTTAGTCCCCAATTAAAGCTCAAATTATTAACGTGAACGTAACACGCGCACCCTTTGTGTCAAACGTTTTAACAGACTATTTTCGCCCATTATCGCTTCTCGCCTACTGGAAGGCGATTGCAGCGCGGGTGGGATGAGGGTTTTCCCGGGTTCTAGGGCTGGCTGGGGTCTTCCAGCAACACCCGGATGGTGCCGTACCACGCGGCCGGAGCGGCGCTGGTCACCACCATGCCGGGCACACCCCAGCCGAGGTTGTTGGTCAGCGTGGCGGACAGATCGTCGGTATGGATCAACTGATAGTACCGCGCCGTACTGGCCGGGAAACTGAACTGGATCTGGCCCGTGCCCTCCCCCGTCTGAGCGGCACTGAAATACGTTCCCTCCAGCACCAGCACGCTATTGGAATTTGCCGGATCGGTATCCGCCAAGAATTCCTCCCAGGTGGTCATGCCATCGCCATCGGCGTCGGCGTCTTCTGCATAGCGGCCATCCTGGGGATCCAGTTCGCGATTGTGCAACCAATGCTCGAAAGGCGTCAACGCTTCCGCAATGGCCAGGTTGCCGGTGGGAGAGAAGCTCCCCTGGCAGTCGGGCAGGGAGGCCACACGGAAATAGCAGGTGGCGCCGGCGGTCAGCCCCGTTACGCTCTCGCTTGTGCCCATCACCACGCGGTTGGAATAGCCCGGCAGGAAGGATGGCTCGAGACGGCGCCCCTGAAGCAGGATGTCATCCACGCGCCCGGCCACGTCGCCGGTCTTGATCCAGCGCAGGCTCAGGTAGGTCGAATCCTGCGCGGCGGCGGATACCGCCAGGTTGGAGACCATGTACCAGCCGATGGCCGCGTCTTCGGACGGCAGATTGGAAACGCTGATGGAATTCCAAACCGCGCCGCTGTTGGTGGACCATTCCACGCCGAGCGTCATGTTGGCATTGGCGTCTTCTTTGCGGTAGCCGAAGCTGATCTGCAGCGCCTCAAATCCGCGGACATCGATTCCCTCGATGCCAAAGCCTCGCTCGCCGGTCGTGGACGTAAACCAGAGATTGGCGTCTCCGGAGGCGACCTGGCCGGCGGGATCAAAATATCCGGAGGAGGAGGCCGTCGGGCGAAGGTCGGCAGGATTCGCCGCCCCGCCATCCGTCATGGTCAGATGGATGTTGTCGAACCCGTTGGCGGCCTCATGGGTGGACAGGGCGGTCGTACTGACAACCGTGCCCATGGTTTCGCGGAACACCGTTTCCCATTCGCCAGACTCATCGGCAAAAATCGGCGACAGGCTGACTTCGAGGCGATAGCTGGAGACCCCGGCCACGCCGCTCCAGGCGGCGGTGAAACCGGTGGTGTTGGTTTCGGAGGCCCAAACCGCGGCCGGCGCATCCGGTCCCGACGTCGTGGCGCTGTCCGTCAACCCCGCCTCGGAATAGCTGGTGCCGACAACCGACCAGCACTTGTAATACCGGGTCTGGCAGGCAGCCAGGCCGGTGTGGCTTTGCGGGGAAGTACCGCCCTGGTAGAGCACCGTGCCGCCCGCGAAGGGCTGCCCCACTGCCGGCGCCGTGCCGGAGGGTTCGCTGAACGTGCCGTCTTCGTCCCAGACCATGATCACGTCGTCGCCTCGCCCATTGAGCGCGAACACCAGATCGATCTGGCCGGACCCGCTGGCTTCAGCGGCAAAGACGGCCGGCGGGGGCGGGGCCGCCACATAGTTGGTGTCGAACACCACCCGGACCCATTCGGGACGGTCCACGAAGGGATTGCGGTTGCCCTGGTAGTTTGAATAGATCAGGTCGTTGCGCCGGATTTCGTAGTCGTCCACCGGGTCCAGCTCGTGCCAGTCCATCAGCGTGTCGAGCTTGCCGTGCCAGGCGCCCGAGGTCGGGATGACATTGGTCAGTTCAAGATCCCCCACCCCATCCGACCCGTCGTAGCGGACCGCCATGTAGAACATCGCGCGGGCCACGTCGCCCTTGGCGGCGTCGGGAGGTTCGAAGGCGGTGGAACTGTAGGAATAGGTGTTCGACAGGCCGCTGACCGTATCAAAATCCTTGTCGCCGCGCGTCTGGTTGACGGTCACATCGGCCGGGTGCAGATGGTGCAAATCGGTGAAGGCCGGTGGCGTACCTCCAATTCCGTGGGAGTCGGCCCAGACATGCTCGCGGTTCCACTGGCCCGCTGTGCCGCCGAAATCGCTTTTGGCGCGGCCATGCTGCAGGTAGAGCAGTTGGACCATGGTGCTGTTGGTCGGGCATTCGTCAATGACCTTCAAAATGTTCTCGGTGGCGGCGTAGGAGAAGGAGGTGTGATCGTCGATGATGTTGTGCAGCGCATTTTTCAGATCCACGCCCGTCCGGAGCACGCCGTTGGTGTAGCAGGAGGCGTAATACTCCGCCCAGGGGGCGTCTCCGGTCACGGTGATCTCCAGCGTGGCGGAGTTGGTGCCGTCGGCGTCGCCCGCATAGAACACCACCGCATAGGACTGGCCGGCCTGGTTGGACGATGGCGAGAAGGAGAACTGGTTGCTGACGGCCCCCGCGCCGCTGACGGTGCCGAACGAGGCGTTGGCGGGGAGGTTGCTGGCCCCGAGCGTGATCCAATCGCCATCCGCCTCCCGGGCCACGACCCACAGATTGGTGGCCTGGCCGGCTTCGATGGTCAGCGGGCTCAACGGGTCGATGGTCGGTAATACCAGGACGTTCGACACCGTCACGCTGACCTGTTGCGTGGCCACGCCTTCGGTGTTGCTGGCCGTGAAGGTGAAGGTCTGAACGGTTCCGCCGTCTCCCGGAGGGGGCTCGTACAGGAAATAGCCGGTGGCGGGCTCGAACGCGTAGTCGCCTGGATTGGCAGAGGCCGCGGACAACGCCAGCACCGGCGTCGGTGTTCCAATGGCGCTGACCGTGAAATCGAGTAAGTCGCCCACCGTGATGCCGTACGGTCCGGTGCCGCCCGTGAACACCGGGGCGGAGGCCTCGGCCCCGGCGGTGGTCGCCGTCACCACGCTCGACCACTCCCCGCCGGCTTGGCGCGCGCGGACGAAATAGGTGGTTTCCGTGTCCAATCCCGTCGCCGCGTACGTCAGCGCCGCCACCGTTTCGTCCCGCACAAGCGATCCGCCCGTACCACCGGAAATCCCATGCTCACCCAGACGCTCCGGATTGCCGGACGTTGCCCCGTCGACGGCGGTGTACGCATAGGTATCCCATTCCGACTCGGTCAAGTCGGTTGTGCCTGTGTTGCCAGACAGGATCGAGCTCTTGCGCACGATGCTGGTATCGGCGTGGGAGTTGCCCGCCAGCCCGATCGAATCGACAATGGCACCCGTCGAATAGGTGGCCCCGGCATACAGAACCACGCTGTCATCGCCATTGAAGGTCAAGGATCCGCTCGACAGGTCGGCCGTGGCATAGGTCGGATTGGCCGCACTGCTGTTCCCCACCAGATAGGTCCCGCCCGCCGCAATCGTACCCGACAAAACGATGCTCGAATTGGGTGCCGTCCCGATCTTCCACGCCTCCCGGGCCGCATTCGCCCATATCCCGATTTGAAGCCCTTCGGCGGAAAGGTCGATGGCGCTGTCGCCGGCATTGTACAGTTCGATCCACTTGTCGTTGCCGGCTCCCTCGTAATACTGGGAAATGAACAGCCCACCCCCGCCCCCGCCCGCCGCAAAATTCGTGTCCGTCGCGATCTGAACCTGATAGGTGGTCGCGCCGTCGCAGGCCGTCCAGTTGACCGTGAAGGAATTGGTGCCGATGTTCGTCACGCTGACGGTCGGGATGGTGACTGGCGGAGAGGAGACGGTGACGGTGACGGCTTGGGTCGCCACGCCCGCGCTGTTGCTGGCGGTGAACGTGAAGGTTTTGGTCGTGTCGGCATCCGCCGGGGGCGGGGTGTAGCTCAATCCACCCGTGCCGGCCGTAAACGTGTAGCCGCCCGAGGCGGTCGTCCCTTGGAGCGCCAACACGGGCTCCGGGCTGCCGGCCGCCGTCACGGTGAAAACCACCTCCACGCCGGTGGTGGTGCTGACCGGACCGGGATTCGCCCCGAACGCCGGGGGGGTGAAGGAGGCATGATCCTCCACCAGAATGTCGTGGACATACAAGGCGGCGGAAGGCGTTGCCAGGCGCAACGCAATGCTGGCGCTGGAATTGTTGACCTCATGGGAATAGGTGGCACCCGTGGTGCCAATGCCTGAAAAGGTGACGACATCCACCCAACCGCCCCCGCTGACGTTCTGCTGCAGCTTGACGGAACGCCCGGCCCCGCCAGCCACCAGATTGAATGAAACAACACCGGCCGTATTGACGGCGGGCAACTCCAAAATCCCGGTGCTGCCCTGCATCTGAACACGCCCGACCGTGCAATCCCCGTTGGCCGCAGCGGTTGGCGCCACGATACATTGCGTCATGTTGACGGTGCCCGCGGGAATGCTTTGAGCCCAGGAGCCGTACGAGGTTTGAACCGTCCAACTCTGTATGTTTTCGGATATGTGAGTTGCGGCATGAGCGTCCAGAAGCCCGGCAAACGACACCGTTGCCGCCACCCAAAAGGCCATCCCGCTCCGTCGGGCTCCGTTGGATTTCCGGCCGCCGTTGTCCGCTTCCTTGTGGATTCGCGCGATGTTCATGGCTGAATCATGTCCCCTTTGCCTAGTGGGTTCCGGGAACGGTCAGCCAGATGATCTGGCGGGGGCCGAACGTCATGGGCACTGTGATCCGCCGATGGGTTTCGGCGAGTTCCACGGTGCAGTGGGCGGCGATGTTCGAGCCCTCCCATTGGAGGGGATTGCTGGTGGCCAGAGCGGCTGCTCCGTACACCGCGAACTCCGTTATGTTGGTCGGGATTTCAAACACCAGTCCGCCCTCGGCCAGCGCCAGGTTCGAGAGCATGGGCGGGGTCACCGGCTGGGGAGCCTCTCCCGCCGCATGCCAGCCGAGACGCTCGGGCACCTCCGCCTCCGCAGCATCCACGGCGGCATACTCGAACCGGATCCAGTCGTCTTCGTTGAAATCCGCCCGGACCCCGAAAACCACGGCGGGGGCGCGGACATAGCTGCAGTTGGCGGCCGTGTTGCCGGTCAGGCCAAAGGCATCCACCACGTTGGCGAAGTCATAGGCCGCACCGGTGTACAGCACCACGCTGTCGTCGCCGTTGAACAGCATGCCGTTGGAGGCGACGTTCGCCACCGCATAGGCCGGCATCGCGGCATCTCCGTGCGACACCAGGTACGTCTCGCCGGGGGCGATCACGCCCGTCAGGACCGTGGAAATCCCCGGCGCGGCTCCCGACTTCCATCCTTCCCGGGCGGCATTCTGCCAGAGGCCCAGGCGGTATCCCGCCGCCCCCAGATCCACGGGTTCGTCGCCGGGATTGAACAGTTCGATCCATTTGTTGTTGCCCGCCCCTTCGTAGTACTGGGAAATGATCAGGGTCGGCTCGCCGGGCGCCTTTTGCCGGAACGCCACCTCGACCACGACCGCCTCGTTGGGCATCACAAAGGTTGTGCCTTCAATGGCCACCCCGTTCACCCGGATCGAATCGGTGGCATGGCCCGCGTTCGGCACCGGCAGAACCGTCACCACCGCGCCCACCGGCGCGTGGGTGGCCGGTTGTCCGTTAACTTCCGCGGTGGACGACCCGTTGGCGCCCACCTGCAGATCGAGGGCATGGGCGGGCGCCACGGTGAAGAAAATCGTGCCCGCTACGATCTCGTCGATGTTGTCGGCCCGCCCGTTGGCGGTTGCGAAGAATGTTCCGGTGGCGGAGGTATTGATGAAGTAGACGTCACGGGGAAAGGCCGTCTTGAAGGTCCCTCCGTTGTTGCTTTCCCAAGGCTCCTTCTCCTCCGCGGGAAACCCAAAATAATAACCGCCGCCGTTCAGCACCGCCGCCGTGATGATCTCGCCTTCGGCGTACTGCGCCACGATGAATCCGTCCTCGCGGTCCGTGAACACCACGCGCGTTTCGGCGGGCCCGCCATCCACCGCCACGTTGTTGAGCCCCACGTCATAGGCATACCGGTCGGCATAGGTGAAGCGCACAAAACGCGTTGAACTCTCCAGCGGATACGGCCCGAACGGCATCGTGGCCGGCGACAGCGCTTCATCGCTGATATCGGCCACGAGCGTGGAGTTCCAGACCTCGCCGTTTCCCGACTGTTCGACGATGAAACTGGCCGGTGCCGCCCCCTCTTCCACGGCGAATCCCCGGAGGGTGAACGACAACCCGGTCGGCGCGCCGTCCAGCGCCAGAGTCAAGGTGGTCCCCCCGGCGTCGAACAAGGCGGATCCGCCGCCGGTCGAGTTGGTGGCATTGCCCGACCAGCCGGGGATCGTGGTCCAGTCCACCGCATTGCTGGGCGAATGGGCGTAGGGCAGCGGCACTGCGGCTTCCGCCGCTGTCAGCACGCCGACCGCACAGCACCATGCCGCCATCCCCCTCAGAAGTCCCGCTTTCATCGCGCCTGCCTCCTTGTATCCAAGACGCCATCCTCATCGCATCCGGCCACAGTTCTACGTCTAATTATTCAGATAATGTTAATACATTTTTGGCCCATCTCAAGCATAAATCGTCAAGGACTTGACGATTTATTGCCCTCCGACGGCAAGGAAGAATTGCTGCCCGTTGGCGAAGGGCTCGTCATCCAGCCCAACCAGCCCCTTCAGTTTGACACCGGGCTGTAATCGGAAGCAAAGCGGTGCCGCCGCCGTTGGCCTTGTCGCCGCGCCCCAAAGGAATCGGCGGGGATCGGTTTTGGAGTGCGGGGCGCGGCTACAGCCGATCCCGGCGGCCTGGGCCAGGCCGCCCTACCCTCGATCCCTTTCGTGTGATTCGTGCTTGGCTGTATTCTCGAAGTGACAGCCTTTGGGCGGATAGGGACCCCGCTACGGCTCGTTCAGCAGGACGCGGATGGTGCCGTACCACGCGGCGGGGACATCGCTGGTCACCACCATGCCGGGAACCCCCCATCCGAGGTTGTTCGTGCCGATGACACGATTGACCAAGTCGGTGGTATATATAAGCTGGTAGTACCGATGGGGACTGGCCGGGAAGCTGAACTCCATCTGGCCGGTATTCTCGCCCGCCTGGGCGGCATCGATATACCAGCCCAACAGTTCCAGCTTCTCGCCGGGATCATTCGGATCGGTGTCGGCCAGGAACTCGTCGTAGTTGCTGACCCCATCATTGTCGGCATCGCCATCCGGATCGAACGCGGGATCGGTCGGATCCTCCTCCAGATCTTCCACCCAGCGGGTGTAGTCATTGCTGGCGGCCGCCGAATAGACCTTCACACTCATCTGCACCGGATCGCTCGTGCCGTCCTTGTCGGTTGCAGTGAAGCTGAATAAGTTGGTGCCTATTTCGTTGATCGTCGGGGTGAACGAGAAGGCGCCGGTGGCTGTAATAAAGTCCCACGTGTCCCCGTTCACCGCGCTCGTGCAGTCAAACGTCACGGTGTCGGCGTCCGGCTCCGTCGCCGTCACGGTGTACTCGAATTCCATCCCCGCGCTGGTGACCTGCGGAGGGATCGGATCCACCGTCGGCGGCGTGCCGGGAGCCGACGCCTCCAACGTCGTCACGCTGCCCGTCGGCGAGTTGCCGCTGGTGCCGTTGTCATTCACCGCCCGGACGCGGAAATGGTACGTGGTGTTCTCCACCAGACCCGTCACGCTTTCGCTCGTCCCCGACACGGTCCGGTTGGAATAGCCGGGTACGTAGCTGGGGGCACCCGCCCCGTAATCCGTCCACACCACGTTGTTGATGGCCGGACGCGCCGCGGTGTTATTGCTGATGATCAACGTCGCTGTTCCAGAAACGTTGAGGCTGTTGAACGTCGCGACCCGCGCCGTCGTGTCGTAGTCATAGGTCCCGACCTGGGACCCGTTCACGAACACCGTCAATTGCCCCCCGCTGCCGGTATACTTCTGCTGGACATCAAAACTCAAGCTGCCGATGCCGTCCGGAATGGTTTCGCTGATCAGATACGCACCGGCTTCGTTTCTCAGGCAAATGCTCGGAGCGCCGTTGACCGTTTCGTCGGTGCGCGCCTTGTGGGCGGTCCAAACCACATCCGTGTTGTTGGTCCAAATGCGGGTCAGATACGTGCCGGCGGTCCCCCCGCCGACATCGGCGCAGTCGTTCGTCCGCGCGACGCCCTCGGCGCCGCCGCCGGAGAACGTCGCATTGGTCGCCACGTCCAGCCGGTAGCTGGTCGCTTCGGCCACCGAACTCCACGCCGCCGTGAAGTCCGTCTCGTTCGTCGCGCTGGCCCAGACCGAGGCCGGGGCCGGCGGAGGCGGATCCCCATCCACGTCAAATCGGCCGGAATCGCCGCTGACCGCTCCGCTGGTCGCGCGCAGCAGAACGTCCACGCCCTCCTCCTCCAGCGTGATCATTCCGGCCCAGACACCATTGGTGAACGGGCCGGTGGCGGAGGGCGACATGGCAAATTCCTGGCCCGTCACCAGGCGGATGTTCGGAAAGTAGTTGCCGATATAGGTGGTGGGGTTGCTGGTTCCGCTCCAATCCAGCGGGTCGCCATGGTCGCTGTCGGAGGCGGCATATACCGTCCGCGCCGTTCCATCCGTTACACGGACGAATCCGTTGGTGTCCCATGTGGAATTATTGAAGGCGAAGTCGATCATGAGGTTGTCTTCGCCGTTGTAGTCGAAGGGTTCGGTAAACAGGAACCACACCCATCCCGTCTCCGATACAGTCGTATTGGTCTGCAACACGGTGGTCCAGCCCGTGCCGGGTCCGTCCAAAGTGGCCGTGGCGTAACTGCTCAGCGCCGTGTGCTTCATCCGGATGGTCCAGTTGTTCAGCGCCAGCGGGGGGATCTCAGTCACGTCAAGAGCCAGCCCGCGCAGAGTGGTGGCTGCGCCCAGTTCACTCTGTAGGTAAATGACCTGCGACCGGGCGTCTTCCCAATAGGTGAAGAACGGGAATCCCCAGCTCGCAGTGCCGGCGCCCAAGGTGTTGGTGCCGATGACAAGCGCGCTCAGGTTGGCCGTCGAGTTGAAATCCGTGAACGTGTCGCCAAACTGATCCTTGGAGGTGATCGTGGCCAGGAAGGGCGTGTCCACCGCCTGCGGAGAAGAGATCGCACTCCAGGCGAACGTATCCAAGGCGGGGGTTTCCGGGATGGTGAACGTGGCCGTGAAGGGGCCGCTGGAGAGAATCCCCGGCATACCGGTGCCGGACACGGTGAACAGGATCTTCAGGTTGTACGATCCGGCATCCAGTCCGGACATCGCATCAATCTCCGCTCCGAACGTCGACCACGTCTGGTTGCCGCTGCCGTCATCGCTGGTCCAGCCGACCGACCGGGTTGAATAGGCCGGTTCGCTGTCGCCGGTTTTCCACGCCTTGTAGGAGAAGGTGGTGCCCGTCACATCGCCGTCGCCGCTCTTCCACGTCTTGATCGCAGCGCCTTTCAGATAGATCTGTGTGCGCTCTCCCAATGCCCGGCCGTTGAAATTCGACCCCTTCTCAGTCACATCCGATCCCAGCCCGTCATACCAATAGGTCAAGGTCGGCAGGTTGACGCCGCTATCGTCGCGCAGGCCGTACTCCGGATCGCCCAGTTCCTCCGCCGGACCGCGAACCACCAGCGCATAGGCTTGACTGCCGCCTTGGGGCACCGTGTAGGCCGAGACCGTCACCGTGTAGGTGCCGGCTTCATCCGCCTCGAATTCGATCATCTCCACGTTGTTCGTTCGGTCGGGGCTGGTCCGGTTGTTGGCGTACAAGGTGGTGCCGGAAGGCTTGCGCACGGTCAGGTCCAGATCGTTCACCAGTTTCTTGCCCGCACCACTGGAGGCGAAGTAGTCGGAGTAGGCCAGCGTCAGGATGAACTTGTTGGTGGAGCCTGCGCTCACGGTATACGTAAACGTATTGGTCTGCCCGGTGCTCAGGCTGTTGGTGTCGATCAGGGCCAGGAACTGGTTGGTGGCCGGCTTGAGCGTGGTGTACAGATCGACATGACCAAAGCCCTGCACGTTGTTGGGCCGGGCATAGGGGATTTCCTGAGTCGCGCCGGTTCCATACTGGCCGGGCGCCATGTTGCGCGAGCCGTTGATCAGCAGCGCCTTGATCAGTGCCGCGCTCGGATCGGCCATGTCGCGATCTTCCGCCAACCATTGCCGAACCAGTCCTGCCGCGCCGGCCGTCAGCGGCGTCGCCATGCTCGTGCCGCCCATGTAGAGATAGTTGGTGTTTGGCGCCACCCCCCAGCCTTCATCTGCCGAAGCTCTCGAGCGCGTGGAGATAATGAAGGTGCCCGGCGCCACGATGTCCGGTTTGATGCGCCCGTCGTCCGTCGGCCCGCGGCTCGAGAAGGCCGCCATCCCCTGCGGTGAATCCGGTTCCGAAAGCCGATCGGACTTGATGGGTTCAGCCGGGTAATCGCTGGGCCAGGACGCGCCCCAGGTGGAATTGATGACCCGGTAATTCTCCGAGGCCCCCACGGTCAGGCAGTTTTTGGC
>CAYNSH010000002.1:0-99322 GCA_964399775.1 uncultured Verrucomicrobiota bacterium | reverse complement strand
GGAGTGGCGGGATGGCGTTGCTTGCAACAGCCGCCCGTCACTCTCTACTCTACTGTCCATCCGCGTACATCCGTGGTTAAACGTCGGTCCAACTTTACAAGCCGGTATTTCCATGGCGTGGAAAACCCGGCGGAAAATATTCCATGGCGTGGAAAACGTCAGGGCTGGAGGCGCTGGAGGCGGTGGGCGAGCTTGCGGCCGAGATCGAAGGCCTTGGGCAGATGGTCGTCGGGCCGGCTGTGGGCTTTCATCCCGACGTTGCAGGCGTAGAGGGTACCGACGATCGGCGCGTTCAGCATGCAGGGCAGGGTGTCTTTGAACGTCCGGCCCACGCTGCAGAACAGGCGGGCCGCCCAGTGGGGCACTTTGCCGGTGCTGGTGACGTAGACGGCGGCTTTGCGGCGCGGATTGCGCGGTTCGGGACAGCCTTCGAACGGGCGATGGCCGGGGCGGGCCATGACCCAGCTCATGCGTTCGAGAAAGCATTTCATCACGGCGGTGACGGTGGCGTCGTACATCGGGGTGGCGAAGACGTAGCCATCGGCGTCATGGAGCTTCTGGCGGATTTCATCCATGTCGTCGCGGATGGTGCAGTCGGCGTAGGGCTTGGCGGGGTCGTCGCCGTGGCAGACCAGGCAGCCCCGGCAGTATTCGATGTGGCGCTCCATCAGGCGGATGCTCTCGATGGAGGCGCCGGGTTCGACGTCCCGCACGCCGCGCAGGGTCTCATCGAGCAGGGTGTCAATGGTCCGGCCCTTGCGGTAGGTGCCGTTGATGGCGAGGACGTTCATGGGCTTTTTCCGGGGTGGGCGAGTTTGTAGTGCGGGCTGAACAGCGACCAGGCCTTGCAAATCCATTGCACGGGGCGCGGGATCAGCGTCTGCATGGTGACGGGCCGGAGCCGCCCCGCGCGGAGGGCGCGGACCATGGTCCCGCCGAGTCGTCGCGCTTCGTCTAGTTGGCGGGGGCTGATTCGGCGTAGATGATACAGGCGCTTCCAGTCGCGGTCGTTTTCGGGCAGGCGTTCGAGATCGGCCCCGGCGTACTGGTCGCCGATCCACTGTCCATGGAACTCCAGCGGCAGATTGCCTTTCAGCCAGCGGGTGCCGTCGTCGCAACCCGAACGCAGGCGCTCGGTCATGCCGCCGGCGCTGACGATGGACCCGATGGCGCGGACGTTGTCGTCGAGTCGCGATTGCAGGCCGGCCATGCCCGCGATCGGCGGACCGGGGCGCAGAGTCCGCCAGACCAGGCGCTCGTGGAAAACCGTCATCAGGCCGGTCACGAATCCGCAATGGACGGGCGAGGCGAACAGGATGCCGTCGGCCGCGGCCAGGCGTTCGAGGATGCCGTCCATGTCGTCGCAGATGCTGCATGGGGCGAGGCCGTCGCCTTCATGGGTGTAGCATTTCAGGCAGTTGGTGCAGGGGGCGATGGTTTGTTCCCGCAGCAGTACCATTTCGGCAGTTCCGCCGGCGGCGTGAACACCCTCCATGAACGCCCGGGCCAGTTGGGTGGTCGTCCCCTCGGCGCGATAGCTCCCGTTGATCACCAAGACTTGCATCGTGTCGACAGTCTGGCGGATGGCCGACCCCGTGGCAAGGGGGAATCAGGGTGGCAATGCACTTTGCGGGTGGCGGGTTGTCCCCGAGAACGGTGTAGGGTGGGGGGGGGGCCAATGTCCATTGTGGCATGCGCCTTGCAATTGAAGGATCGGTATGTTTTCCTCCGGCATTCATTGACAAGGGATTGCTTTATGACTGACCCGGCCCAGCAGAATGATTTGGAGATGCGCCTTCTGGCTTTGCTCGAAAACGAGACGCCCTCTTCCGCCGAATGGATCGCCCTGATGGAGGACGGTCGTCGAAGCGGGATGACGGAAGCTTCAACGGAATGGGCCGCGATGGCCCAGGAGTCCTTGGCCAAGGCGGATGACGTCGACGGGGGCATCGACATCCTCAAATGGCGGGCCGGACATGCGCCGGTCGAATCCATGACCGGCAAGGACTGGGTCAAAGCCGCTGATTTGGTCGCCGGATCGGATCCGCACCTGCTGGCGCTGATCCAAGAGGCCGGTTTCGGGCAGCGCCTGACCGCGCGCGAGTGCGTCCGCCGCTTTCGATTGTTGCGCAATCTCAAGCCCGGCGCCCTGTGCCTGCATCCCACCTGGGGATTCGGCGTGGTTCAGCAGGCCGACCCGCTTTACCGGAAAATCGCCATCAACTTCCGGGGACGTCCCGGTCACGGCCTCGCCATGAAGGCCGCCGCCGAAGGCCTGGAATTGCTGCCCGATGATCATCTGCTGGCCCGCTGGCATCGCGATCGCGAAGCCGTTCAACAGCAGGTGAAACAGGACCCCGCCGAGGTCGTTCGCATGGCCCTGGCCAGCTTTGGCCCGCTTCCCGTCAGCGCTCTTCAGGCCAAGTTTCTTCAATCCGGCGTGGTCGCCGAGAGCGACTGGAAACGCTTCTGGGATGCCGCCCGCAAGGTTCTCAAGGCCGATCCCATGGTCGCGATTCCCGCCAAGCGCACCGAGCCGATTCGCCTGCTGGATCGAGCTGGCGGCTACGATGATGCCTGGTATGACCGTCTCGCCACCGAGCGCAACCTCAAAGCCATTCTGGATGCCGTACGTGAACTGATCGAGAGCACAAAGGGTCGGCCCGATCTGGCGCCCTCGCACCGCGCCATTCTGGGCGAACGGCTCCGCTTTGTCATGCGGGGCGCCACCAGCCGCCAGCCCGGTCTGAAACTGATTGGCGCCATGCTGGCCGCGCGGTTCCAGTTCACGACCGCCGAATGCGATGGATCGGTCGTTGTGCGCGAATGCCTGGCCCCCGGCGCCCTGGTTTCGTTTCTCCACGACTTGCCGGCCCGCGATCATCGCGCGGTTCTCGACTTCCTCTGGGATCAAGATCCCAACAGCACGCGGGAAGCCCTGTTGTCCCAGTTGCGGCACCTGCACTTCACTCCGCTGCAGGAGGCGGTCGACTTGCTGATGCGCCAGGGCGCCGGAGACGCGTGCCGCCAGGCGTTCCTAGATGCCTGCGCCAATCGCCTGATTCGCCAGGAAATGCTTCTCTGGATCCTGCGCCATTCCGAACAGCGTTTGACCTGGAACCTGCCCGCACCGGATGCGCTGGCCCCCCTGGTTGTCGAGGAATTGGAACAGGATTACATGGGAGACCGGCTCAAAACCCAGAAGCTTCTTCGGGAAGCTTTCGAAGAGGCCGACTGGCTCCGAGGCGTGTTTGATGGCATGACCCCGGGGCGCCAGATGGATTTTTTCAAGCGCCTGAACACATCGCCCGCCTGGCCGGGGCTCGATCGCCAGGTTCTGCAGGCCAAAGTGATCAAGCTCTTTCCTCATCTGCAAAGCGTAATCACCGGCGAAGCCCAGCGCGCCCCCGTGGCCAGCTATGGCACCGTGACCTCCCAGCGGACCTACCGCGAGCGCCAGGAGCAGCTCGAAAAACTCATCAACATCGATATCCCCGCCAACTCCAAGGAAATCGCCGTGGCGCGCAGCTATGGAGACCTCAGCGAAAACTTCGAGTTCAAGGCGGCCAAGGAGATGCAGCGCGTGCTGATGGCCCGCCGGGCCGAGCTCGAAGCCATGATCACCCAAGTGCGCCCGACCGACTTTTCCGAGGTGCCCAAGGGAGTCGCCGGGATCGGATCGACCATCGCCCTCGAATATCCCGACGGACACGTCGACCGCTTTCACATCCTTGGCGAATGGGATCAGCAGCCCGAGAAGCACATCATTTCCTCCAGCACCCGGTTGGCCAAGGCCGTGGCCGGCAAGAAACCCGGCGACCGCGTGGCGATCTCCACGGAGGACGGCCAGCAGGTCGAATGCCTGCTGCAGTCCGTGGAAGAACTGCCCCCCGACATCCAGGAATGGGTGAAGTAACATGACCCTGCAAGAACGTTGGCACCATTATCTCTCGCACGATGCCCCGCCATTCGTGCAATTCATCAAGTATGGCATGGTCGGAGGGTTTGCCACCGTCGTCCATGTGTTCACGTTTTTCCTGATCGGCTTTGTGCTATTCCCCTGTGTTTCACCGGAAGATCCGCTGGTTCGGCTTGTGGCGCGGCTTGGCATCGCGGCCCCGGTGGTTGAGGAAGCCCTGCGCGCGCGCTATGCCGTCTATTCGAATGTGTTGGCTTTTCTGGTATCCAACGTCGTCTGTTACCTGCTCAATCGGCTGTTTGTATTCCGCCCGGGCCGCCATCACATGATCATGGAGTTCTTCCTGTTCCTGGCGGTCTCGGCGATCAGCGGCGCGATCGGAACCGCCTTGATTTGGCTGCTGGTCGATCGCTTTGGCGTGCATACCACGTATGCCTTTGCGACCAACATCCTCAGCTCCCTGGCGATCAACTACCTGATGCGGAAGTTTTTCGTCTTCAAGGGCTAGGCTAGTCCCCATCGCGCTTCTGTTTCGGCCACACTCAGCCACCGGGCTTCTCCGCGATCAAATGTTTAATTAAACATTGAATCCTCGACTTTGCTTGCCATGTGTAGGGTGAGCTGAATCCCGCTGGATCCTAGTATTGTATCCTTATATGATGTAATTGATTATATATATCGCCAGATCTTCATGTGTCCGTGTTGTCTCAGACAATCTTGACGTCTGACTGATAAAATGTTTAATTAAACATTGTATTGAATATGAAGACCTGACGGGAACATACTGAGGAGAGAATGGTTATGGCATTGAGTCCAACGTTGTGGCGAACGTGTCGGGTATTGTCCGGTCCGACCAGAGTCGCGCTGTTTCGGCGCATCATCGAGAATCCGGGGCAGTGCGTATCGCAGTTGGCCAAGGCGGAGAAGATCAGTGTGGCGCGGGCGAGCCAGGAGTTGCGGCGGTTGCAGTCGCGGGGGCTGGTGGCGGTGGAACGGCCCGGGCGTTTGGTGCAGTACTATCCGGAGTCGGACCCGCTGGTGGCGTCGGCGAAGCCGATCTTGCGGGCGATGCAGGAGACATGCAAGCGGATGCCGGCATCGCGGGACCTGGAGACGGTGCGGCTGGCGCACGGGTTGTCCCATGAGAAGCGACTCGCGTTGGTCCGCGAGTTGCGCAAGGGCGAGCAGGATCTGGATGCGGCACGGATGAAGCTGGGGCTGAGCCCCCAGAATTTCCAGCACCATGTGCGATTTCTGGCGGAGGGGGGCTGGCTGGAGCGGACGGGGAAGACGTGGCGGCTGGCCGCGACGGATACGCCGCTGGCGAGAAGCTTGATGGACTTGCTGTAGGCCGCGGCGGGGTGCGTCAGGCTAGGGCCTGGGCGATCAGGGTGCGCGCGACGGAAAGAGCGTCGGGCAGCTTGGCGGGATCTTTGCCGCCGGCTTGGGCCTTGTCGGGTTTGCCGCCGCCGCCGCCGCCGGCCATTTTGGCGATGGCGCCGACCAGTTTGCCGGCATGCAGGCCCTTGGCCTGGGCCGCGGGGCCGGCGTTGAGGATGAAGGTGATCTTGCCGCCGGAAACGGCGGCGAGCAGGATGACGGAGTCGGGGGTCTGCTTTCGCAGGCTTTCGACGAGGGCGCGGAGCGGGTCGGCCTCGAGTTCGCCGACGGATTCGATCAGCACGGGGATGCCGCCGACGGGCGCGAATTGACCGGCCAGGGCGGCGCCTTTTTCAAGGGCGCTCTTTTCGGCGGCGGCCTTAAGCTCTTTTTCGAGTTTGAGGGTTTGCTCCAGCAGGGCGTCGACGCGCGCGGGGAGATCGGCGGGGGAAATGGATAGGCGCTGGGCCAGAGATGCCAGGATGGAGTGCTCCTGTGCGGTATGGTCGCAGGCGACGAGACCGGTCTGGGCTTCGATGCGGCGGACGCCGGCGGCGATGGAGGTTTCGGCAAGGATACGGAAGGGGCCGATATCGCCGCTGTGGGCGACATGGGTGCCGCCGCACAACTCGCGCGAGATGCCCTCGGTATCGACGACGCGGACGGTGTCGCCGTATTTTTCGTCGAAGACGGCGATGATGCCGGAGCCGGGGACATCCTTGAGGGGCATTTCGTAGGTGTTCACCGGGGCGTTGGCGACGATGTATTGGGTGACAAGGCGTTCGATGGCGGCGAGTTGACCGGCGGTGAGGGCCTCGAACCAGGTGAAGTCGAAACGCAGGCGGTCGGGGGAGACATAGGAGCCGGCCTGCTTGATGGAATCGGTGTCGAGCACGTGGCGCAGGGCGGCGTTAAGCAGGTGGGTGGCGGTATGGTGGCGCATGATGGCCCGGCGGCGCTCTTCGTCGACGGTGGCGGTGACGGCGTCGCCCTTGGTCAGCGAGCCGCTCACGAGTTTGCCCTTGTGGAGCAGGATGCCTTGGGCGGGCTTCTGGGTGTCCGCGACTTCGAAGCGGGCGCCGTGGCGGGTGGTGATGACGCCGGTGTCGCCGACTTGGCCGCCGGCTTCGCCATAAAAGGGCGTTTCGGCCAGCAGCAGTTCGGCGGGCTGGCCTTCGGCAAGGGCATCCACGAGCTGGCCGTCGGAGAGGATGGCGAGCACCTCGGTGCCGCCGGAGAGGGTGGTGTAGCCGGTGAAGGCGGACTGGACGCCCTGTTCGACGAACCGGGCGATCAGATCGTTTTCGGCGCCGGAGGTGTCCTTGCGTGCGGCGCGGGCGCGGGTGCGCTGGTCGGCCATGCCGCGGTCAAAGCCGGCCTGGTCGACGGACAGGCCTTGTTCGGCAGCCATGAGGACGGTGAGGTCGAGGGGGAAGCCATAGGTATCGTAGAGCTTGAAGGCTTCGTCGCCGGGGAAGGTTGTTTCGCTGGAGGATTCGAGACGGGCGATGACGTCGTTGAAGTGGGCGATGCCGCGATCGAGGGTGGCGGAGAAGGATTCCTCCTCGGCGCGCAGGGCGCGGAGGATGTCGTTGCGGCGGGCGGAGAGTTCGGGGAAGAAGGGGGCCATCTGTTTTTCGAGGACGGGGAAGAGCTCGCAGAGAAAGGGCCGGTGGAGGCCGAGGGTCCGGCCAAAGCGGGCGGCGCGGCGCAGGAGTCGACGCAGGACGTAGCCGCGGCCTTCGTTGGAGGGCATGACGCCATCGGCGATGGCGAAGGAGAGGGTGCGGACGTGGTCGGCGGCGACGCGCATGGCGACGGCGTTTTCGCCGTCGGTGTAGGGCACGCCGGCCATTTGGGAAACCGCGTCGATGAGGGGCATGAAGACATCGGTGTCGTAGTTGGAGGTCTTGCCCTGGATGACGGCGACGACGCGTTCGAAGCCCATGCCGGTGTCGACGCACGGGGCGGGGAGGTCGTCGAGGGAGCCGTCGGACTTGCGGTTGTACTGCATGAACACGAGGTTCCAGATTTCGATGACGTCGGGGGTGCCGGCGTTGACGAGGTCGGCGGTGCCGCCGTTGGGCGTGTTGTCGAAATGGATTTCGGAGCAGGGGCCGCAGGGACCGGTCTCGCCCATTTCCCAGAAGTTGTCCTTTTCGCCGAAGCGGAGGATGTGGGCGGGATCGACGTCGGTGCAGGTGCGCCAGATCTCGGCGGCCTCGTCATCGGTGGTGTAGACGGTGACCCAGAGCCGGTTGTTGGGGAGTTTCCAGACGGAGGTGAGCAGTTCCCAGGCCCAGGTGATGGCTTCGCGCTTGGAATAGTCGCCGAAGGACCAGTTGCCGAGCATTTCGAAGAAGGTGTGGTGATAGGTGTCGCGGCCGACCTCTTCGAGGTCGTTGTGCTTGCCGGAGACGCGGATGCACTTCTGGGTGTCGGCGACGCGCTTCCAGGACGATTTCCGCGCGCCGAGGAAGATTTCCTTGAACTGGTTCATGCCGGCGTTGGCGAACAGGAGCGTGGGGTCGGTGGGGAGCACCACGGGGGAAGAGGGGACGATCTCGTGCTGCTTCGAGGCGAAGAAGTCGAAGAACGACTGGCGGATTTCAGATGAGGTCATCATGGGTTGGCTCCTGTTCCTGGTTTTCCACGGCATGGAAAATCCGTTTCCACGCCATGGAAAAACCGGCGCGGGTTTTTCCACGCCATGGAAAAGGAATGCGTCCTTTTTCCATGGCATGGAAAACGGTTTTCCACAGTGTGGAAAATGCGGGGGGGATTTTTCCATAGCGTGGAAAAAAGGGAAGCCTCAATTTCCGCGCGATTCCGCCCGATTGGTACCAGGCAGATTTGTACAAAGGCGTTGCGGGCGGGGGCGGGGGTTGATAGGGTCTCCCAGTTTCATGCGACAGGAGAGCGAGATATGAACCGGATACTGGCGAAGGAGGCGTTGTCGGCGGAGGTGTTTCGGATACGGGTGGAAGCGCCGCTGATTGCCGAAGAGCGCCAGCCGGGGCAATTCATCATTCTCCAGTTGGACACGGAGTTCGGCGAGCGGATTCCGCTGACGATTGCGGACGCGGATCCGGCCGAAGGGAGCATCACGCTGATTTTCCAGGCGGTGGGCAAGAGCACCCGGCAGTTGGCGAAGATGGCGGTGGGGGATTCGATCGCGAACCTGGTGGGCCCGCTGGGGCGGCCGACGCATTTGGACGCCTTTGGCGCGGTGGTGTGCGTGGGGGGGGGCATCGGGGTGGCGCCGCTGTATCCGATCGCCCAGGGTATGAAGAAGGCCGGCAACCGGCTGGTGGTGGTGATCGGGGCGCGCACGAAAGAACTGGTGATTTTGGAGGAGGAAATGCGGGCGATTGCCGACGAGGTGATCGTGTGCACCGACGACGGATCCTATGGCCGCAAGGACCTGGTGACGGCGCCGCTGAAGGAGCTGTGCGCGCGCGACCCCAAGCCGGACCTGGCGGTGGCGATCGGGCCGCCGGTGATGATGAAGTTCTGCGCGGAAGCCACGCGGCCGTTTGGCGTACCGACGGTGGTGAGCCTGAATACGATCATGATCGATGGCACGGGGATGTGCGGCGGCTGCCGGGTATCGGTCGGCGGGCAGACGAAATTCGTCTGCGTGGACGGCCCGGAATTCGACGGGCACCAGGTGGATTTCGACCAGATGATTCAGCGGCTGGGATCGTACCGGGCGCAGGAGAAGCTGGCGGCGGAGGGGTGCAACCTCCACGACGAGGCTGTGCGCAAGGGGCTGCGGGAATGAGCGCGCGCGCCCCGGAGGAGTTGCGGGCGGCGGCGCGGCGGGAGTGGGAGCGGATTCAGGCGCTGCCGCCGCCGCTGAAGCCGCGGGATCGCCTGGCGATTCCGCCGCAGGAGATGCCGGCGCAGGATCCGCTGGCGCGGGCGCGCAACATGAACGAGGTGGCCACGGGCTATTCCGAGGAGCAGGCGCGGGTGGAGGCGGCCCGGTGCCTCCAGTGCAAAAACGCGCCGTGCGTGGAAGGCTGTCCGGTGCGGATCCGGATTCCGCAGTTCATTGCGGCGCTGGCGGAGGGGGACCCGGCGACGGCGATCGGCATCATCAAGGAAACCAGCCTGCTGCCGGCGGTCTGTGGCCGCGTGTGCCCGCAGGAGACGCAATGCCAGGCGCCCTGCACGGTGGGCAAGAGTTTGAAGTCGGTGGACCAGGCCGTGGCGATCGGGCGACTGGAGCGTTATGCGGCGGATTGGGAGCGGGCGAACGGAGCGGCGGCCCTGCCGCCGGTGGCGCCGCCGACCGGCAAAAAGGTGGCGGTGGTCGGCAGCGGTCCGGCAGGGATTACGGTGGCCGCGGATGTGCGCCGGGCGGGGCACGAGGTGGTGCTGTTCGAGGCGTTTCACAAGGCGGGCGGGGTGCTGGTGTACGGCATTCCGGAATTCCGCCTGCCCAAGGCGATTGTCCGCGCGGAACTGGATACGCTGCAGAAGATGGGCGTGGAGATCCGGACCAATTTCGTGGTGGGGCGGACGCGCAAGATCACCAGTTTGATCGAGAAGGACGGATTCGATGCGGTCTTCGTGGGGTCGGGGGCCGGTCTGCCGAAATTCATGAACATCGAGGGCGAAAACCTGGTGGGGGTCTATTCGGCGAACGAGTATCTGACGCGGTCGAACCTGATGAAGGCCTACGACCGCGAACGGGCGGTGACGCCGATTCATGCGGCCCAGCGGGTGGCGGTGCTGGGCGGCGGCAATGTGGCGATGGATGCCGCCCGGACGGCGCTGCGCCTTGGCGCCAAGGAAGTGCATCTGATTTACCGCCGCACGGAAGTGGAGATGCCCGCACGGGTCGAGGAAGTCGCCCATGCCAAGGAGGAGGGCGTGCAGTTCCACATGCTGCAGAACGCCAAGCGCATCCTCGGCGAGGGGGGCAAGGTGACCGGCATCGAATGTTTGCGCTATGAACTTGGCGAGCCGGATGCCAGCGGGCGGCGGCGGCCGGTGGAGATCACGGGCAGTGAATTCCAGATGGGGATGGATGCCGTGATCGTGGCGATTGGCAACGAGTCCAATCCCCTGATCGAACAGACGACGCCGGGGCTCGAGGTGGACAAGTGGGGGCACATCGTGACGGACGAGAACGGGCAAACGAGTCTTCCGCGGGTGTTCGCGGGCGGCGACATCGTCTTGGGCGCGGCCACGGTGATCCTGGCGATGGGCGAAGGGCGCCGGGCGGCGGCGGCGATCAATGCGATGCTGGCGGGATGAGGGATTGCTAGAGCCTCAGCCAGCTACGGATTTCGCGGATTGCACGGATCATATATGATTCCCACCATCCGGTGCTGGAAACAGTTTTCCGCCGACGCTACCCCATCCGTCCTGTATTATCATCCCTTGTTGAAAATACTCACGAATTGGGTGCTGACGGGGCGCCCAGCGGAAGGTATCGCACGCGGGCATGGCGCTCATCTGCGGTCAAGAGGGCTCCGTTCATCAAGGCATCGGCATAGCGGGAAAGAATGGCCGTCACCATCGGGGCGCAGCGACAGGGCGTTGGATCTTGGGTCCTGATCTGCAAGACGCTGGGCGCATTCGCCTGGGTTGCAGCCAGAATGGCTCCAAAGTCGAGGTCATGGGTGAAAACAACTTGGTTATTTGCTTGCGCCCATGCAAGGATCTCCCGGTCTGGGGCACCTGCCGAGCCCACTTTTGACCAGTGAATGGCGGTGTGACCTGCCTGTTTTAGAACTGGAACCCAGCTTGGGGACAGGTTCATATCCACGACAAGGTTCATGCCAAAGCGAAGGGAATTTCAACCTCTTCTGTTCGCCACGCAGCATAGGACAGGGCCTGAGTGATGTCCTCATCCTCCAAGTAGGGATACAGTTGAAGAATATCTTCCCGGTTGTGTCCTGCTGCGACAAGCCCGACCACCATGCCGACGGTAACGCGCATGCCTCGGATGCAGGGTTTCCCACCCATCACGTCCGGCGCAAAAGTGATTCTGTCGAGTGTTTTCATGGATTCTCCGATGCCGTCGCCACCCTATCATGTGGCGCGAAACTCTGCCAATCAATTTGAAGGTCAAAATAGGGTTGGGGCAGCCTACCACTGATTTCAACAGCACAGACGGGCTGGTTGAAGGTTTGCCCGCTGGCGCTTCGGGAGGAGGAAAAGGCCGAACAGCCAGCTACGGATTTCGCGGATTGCACGGATCAGGACCGTCGGACCTTCTTCACCCACGCCACGAGGACGCGGGGGTCCAGAACATGAGTTGCCCGCCCAGGACGTGGGGGGGCCCGAGTACAGGCTTCACGACGAGGACGCGGGCGGCTATCCGGGGCGGTAGGTCACGGCGTCGTGGACTTGCCCCACTTCGATGAAGCCGTGGACAGGATCTTCGTAGAGGCCGCTGGCGGTCACGGCTTCTTCGATGCGCCCGGCCAGAGATTGGCGGACGATGAGATCGCAACATTCGCGGGCATGGGAGACCATGGCGGCTTCGTCGTCGGCATGATCGATGGGGGCGGGGGCGCGGCGGTTGAGGCGAACGAGGGTGGCGCCGCCGGCACCGGCATCCAGCGCCGCGCGCACGGGGCCGCCGGAGGTACCCTCTTCGCAGACGAGGGTCAGGCGGGTCATGGCGCGGGCGTGGCGATGCATCCCGGCGGAACGGCGGGGGTGGATGCCGGACATGCGGCGCCAGTCGGTGGAGCCTCGCAATTGGTCGAGGGTGCTGATGACCTGCTCCATGGAGGCCACATGGCGCCGGCGGTCCACCAGCAGGCGCGAATTGACGGCGAGGGCCCGCACGGGGCTGCGCCCGAGAAAGCCGTGGCCGGGCTGGGTCAGGCCGGCCTTGCGGGTGGCGACATCGACCACGAAATCTGAATCGCCGGGAGGGACGAGGAACCAGAGGATTTCTTTTTCGACGGGGATGGTGATGCGCAGGAGCCCGAGGCGGTCGCGGAGGCCGACGCCTTCGCCGTAGCTGACCGTGGGCACGCACAGGCCCATGTCGAGCATGACCCGGGCAAGATCGTCGCCGTGGCCGCGCGGAACGATGCAGAAAATCAAGTCGTAGGGGGCGGGCTGCATTCGCTGGTCATCGGCCCAGGCGGGGGCGTCGAGGCAGAGGCGGGACTGGTCCCAGAACTCCAGCGGATCGCCGACGATGACGGCGTCTTCGGCGAAGACGCTGCCGCGTCCAGGCATGAAGAGGTCGGCGGTTGCGGCCAGGCGGGCCATGACGGCGCGCTCGTGTTGGCGGGGCACGTACATCCGGATCAGATCGGAGGGGGCTTCCACGAGTCCGAAGCGCTTGCCAGGCAGGAGGGCGGCGCGGGATTTCAGGGCGACCTGCTTGCCGCGGGTGGAATAGGTCCTCAGCAGGCCCATGAGGTCGGCCTCCGCCTCGAGGGCGGGGGTCAGGCGCACATCGGCGATGCAGGTCACGCGGGAGACCTCGATGCGCGTCATGGGGCGGCCTCCGTTTCGGCCAGGAGGGCGGCGGTGTCGTCATCGTCGGGGGGCGATTCTTCGACGGCGGACAGGGAATGGCGTCGCGCGGCCATGAAGAATCCGGTGAGCAGCACCGCGATGACGGGAAAAACGGAAGCCATGGTGACGACGCCGAAGGCGGCGACGACCCCGGCGCGCTGGCCGATTCCGAGCCCGGCGGCAATGACCAGGGGAACGGTGATGGGACCGGTGGTGACGCCCGCGCAATCCCAGGCGATGGCCGTGATTTCTTCGGAGGAAAAGACGGTCATGGCCAGGGCGACCAGATAGGCGGCGAGGATGAGGTAGACCAGGGGCCAGGCGAACAAGATCCGGCTGAAGCCCACGGCCATGCCGGTGCCGACGCCGATGGCCACGGTGACAATCAGAAAGGATCGCTTATAGGTGCCGGTGGTGAGTTCCTCGAGGGTGACGCCGAGGGCGTTGAGGGACGGCTCGGCGACGGTTGCGCCGATGCCCATGACGAAGACAAAGACCAGCACGAGCGCATAGCCCCAGAAGGCTTCGTCGCCGGCGACCGGGGGCTGCTCTGGAATCCAGCGGTAGGTGGCGGTGGCGGCATCGAAGCGGTCGCGGTGGAAGGGGACGAACTCGGGGCGTTCGCCGCCGGCGGTGGGGAGATACTCCGCCAGGGAGCCGTCGGGACGAACGGCCTGGACCAGGCGGGATTCATCGACCTGGCGGAACAGGATGGCCTGGTCGGGCCGCGCGGTGGCGACCCAGGCCCGGGGGAGGGCTCGGCCGGCCTGGTTTCCCAGGCTGGAGAGGCCGTAGTCCATGCCATAGCTGAACAGCATCATGCCGATCATGCTGAAGACCAGGCCCAGGGCGACTTCATCGGGATAGGGCAGGCGTTCGCGCACCGCCAGCCGCAGGGCCAGCAGGAGGACCGCGGTCAGGGGCAGGATGGTCTGGAGGGCGCTGCGGACGTGGCCGGCGAGTGCGGAGCGCGGCAAGGGAACCGGCTGGCCGGCGGTCTCCGGGGAATCCGGGGAGGCGCCGGGCGATTCGGCAAGCTCGCCGGAGGGCAGGGCGGCGGCGGCCGCGGTGCGCAGGGCCTCCTCGCTTCCCAGCACCTGCAGGGCCTGGGAGCGGTTGCCTTCGGCAAAAAAGTCCGCGGCGGTCCCCGGCTGGGGGAAGCGCGGCGCCAGCGTCAGGGCGAGCAGCAAGACGGCCATGACCGGGAGGGCCGAGGCGAATGTCACGACGCCCAGCCCGCCCGAGGGCTCGTCGCCGCGTCCGGCGATGCGTGAGACGCCGATGCCCAGGGCGATCACGAGCGGGACGGTGACGGGTCCGGTGGTGACACCGCCGGAATCCCAGGCCAGCCCGATGATGGCGGCGGTGCGAGGATCGCGCGAAGCCCAGAACGAGATCGCCAGAAGCGCAGGGATGGTGGTGAACAAAAACGGCTTGATGCTCCAGGCGCGGAGAAAACGGAACACGCCCAGGATGACGGCCACGCCGACGCCGGCCGCGACCGCGCCAACGGTCAGGTGGGCGCCGTCATTGAGGAGGTAGTACAGCAGGGGGGCCTTCCAGGGCAGGGTGGCGCTGCCCTGGGCCTTGAGGAAGCCGATGGCGGGCTCCGCATAGGTGGCGGTGATACCCAGAACCATGGCGAAGAGCACCAGCAGGCCAAGCCCCAGGCGCGCGGGCAGCCGTAGTCCGCAGCGTTCGCCCAGCGGCATGATGGCCAGAAAGAGGCCTTCCATGAAAAAGGCCAGGCCGACCACCACGGCCAGAATGCCCAGCACGATCTGGCCGAACTCGAGGATCGGCGCTTTCAGGACGAACGCCTGGAACAGCGCCAGATAGGCCGTGATGAAGGCCACGGCATGGACCTGCCGCAGGACCCGCTCCTTGGCATAGGCGCCCACCAGCGAGAGCTTGCGTCCGAGAGAAAGGCGCAGGACGGGGGCTTGGGTCCCTGCGCGGGTGTTCATCAGGGCGTCCAAACAGGGGAAAGCGGCCGAGCGGCGACGACCCACAGGAAGGTTTCCCCGCCGATCTCGCGCAAGTCCGAGGCTTCAACGGACAAGCCGGCCTGGACGAGCTGTTCGTGCAACTTGTCCGGGGTGGTGTGGCTGTAGAACAGGTGCTGGCCCATGAATTCCTTGGTGCCCGTAAACTCAACTTGGCCGGTATATTCCTTGGTGGCATAGGTGAACAGGGCCTTGCCGCCCGGTCGAAGCCAGCGTTGGAACTTGGCAAACAGGTCGGGGTGCCGGGTGAAGGGCACATGAAATAGCGTGTAGATGCAGGTGATGGCGTCAAAACTGTCCGCCGGAAACTCCACTTCGGTCATATCGGCATACAGCGTGTGCATGCGGGGGGCATAGCGATGGGCCAGTTCCAGCATTTTCTTCGAAAAATCAACCCCGACGACCTCCCAGTCCTTTTCCAGGAAGGATCGGGCAAATGGCTCGCCGGCCCCGCATCCCAAATCCAGCACTCGGCCCTTGGAGACGTCCAATCGCGACATGAAGTCGTTCAGAACATCGCTCATATCGAACAAGGCGCGATTGGCCTCGTAGGTTTCGGCGAACCGTTCGTAGATCTCCTGAAGATTGGGCTTGTTGGGTGGAGGGCTCACAGTGGCAAGCTACGAGGAATGCAGAATGGCGTCAAGCCGGATCGGGGGTGACAATGCCAGTTATAATGGCTGAAAATTTTGATCCTTGTGCTTTATTTGTACATTTTTATGAAAATATCGCCAATATATACCAAAAAAAGCTCTATTTTCTATAATTCTGGCAATAAATAGGAAATATTTTGATCAAAAACAAAATATTTCTTGCAAACAGAATCAAATGTGGCACTGTTTCGTGCGACACAAAGACCAATTCCAATTGGAGAGACGCATGAGTGAGCATCAAATGAACGGAGCGGAAGCACTGATCTTGAGTTTGGAAAAGATCGGCATAGAGATCATGTTTGGGCTGCCGGGTGGTTCGGCGATCCCGCTGTTTGACGCGCTGTACAAGGTGCGCAAAAACATGAAGTTCGTGCTGGTTCGCCACGAGCAGGGAGCGGCCCACATGGCCGATGGCTATGCGCGGGCAACCGGCAAGCCAGCGGTAGTGCTGGTCACCAGCGGTCCCGGGGCGGCCAACACCGTCACCGGCATCATGACGGCCCACATGGATTCCGTGCCCATGATTGTCGTGACCGGCCAGAGCGTGCGCGGCATGCTCGGCAAGGATGCCTTCCAGGAGGCCGACATTTTCAACCTGACGATGCCGATCGTGAAGCACAGCTATCTGCTGAAAAACGCCAACGACATTCCCCGGGTCATCAAGGAGGCCTACCACATCGCCACGACCGGCCGGCCCGGCCCGGTGCTGATCGATGTGCCCAAGGATGTCGGCACCGACTTGTGCACCGTCGGCCTCGAGGCCGAGATGAATCTACCCGGCTACCGGCCGGAATTGAAAGGCTATGAGCCGGAAACCATCGAGCAGATTGCCAACGCGCTCTCGAAAAGCCGCCGGCCCCTGATCATTGCGGGCCACGGGGCTATTCTTTCTCACGCCGAAAAAGAACTGCTCACCCTGGCCGAAACGATGCAGATCCCGGTGACCTCGACATTGCTGGGCAAGGGGGTGTTTCCCGACTCCCACCCCCTCAGCCTGCACGGACTGGGCATGCATGGGACGGCCTACGCCAATCGCGCGGTCGTCGAATGCGACTTGATGCTCTCCGTGGGGGCGCGGCTCGACGATCGCATTCTGGGCGTGCCCAGCCTGTTCTGCCGCGACGCGGTGAAAATCCACATCGATATTGATGGCGCGGAGTTTGGAAAACTCGTCAAGCCCGAGATCTGCTGCCGCGGCGATGCCAAGACGGTGCTGCAAGACCTGCTGCCGCTGCTGGAGAAGGGCGATACGTCCGACTGGCTCAAGACCTTGGCCGGCTACAAGAAGAAGTGGCCGCTGCACTATGCCAAGAAGGGCGGACTGCGTCCGGCGCAGGTCATCGATGCCCTGAACACTCTGACCAAGGGCAAGGCCATTGTGACCACCGACGTGGGCCAGCACCAGATGTGGGCCTGGCAGTTTTTCCAGTGCGATCAGCCCTGGCAGTTCATTTCATCCGGAGGCGCCGGCACGATGGGCTTCGGCCTGCCATCCGCCATCGGCGCGCAGTTCGGGCGGCCCGGCGAGATGGTCATTGCCATCGCGGGCGACGGCGGCTTCCAGATGACCATGGCCGAATTGGCGACGGCTGCCATTCACAAGCTGCCCATCAAGATCATCATCATGAACAACCACTACCTCGGCATGGTGCGCCAATGGCAGGACATGTTCTACGACGAGCGCTACAGCGGAGTGGATCTGGAGGGCAACCCGGATTTCGTCGAGTTGGCCAAGGCGTACGGGATCCTCGGATTGAACCTCAAACGCCGCGCGGACATGAACAAGGTGCTCAAGAAGGCGCTGGAGCATCCCGGCCCCGCGCTGATCAACGTCGAAGTGATCAAACATGAGGAAGTCTATCCCATGGTGCCTCCGGGCAAGCCGCTGGAAGAGACGGTGCTGGAGCATCCCAAGAAGAAAAAGGGCCGTCCCCCGGGACGCAAGAGCGCCAAGGCGGCCCCGCAGAGCGCAGGAGCATGAAGGAGGCACACATGAAAACCGACTGGCCGACCCACAATTTGAGCATCTACGTGGCGAACCGTCCCGGGGCGTTGGCGCGCATTGCGCAGACCTTCTCGCGGCGGGGCTTCAACATCGAAAGCCTGGTGGTTTCGCCGGGTGTCTCCGGCGATTTCTCCCGCATGACCATCACGGCCAAGGGCGATGCCGCCAACCTCAACCAGATCATCATGCAGTGTTCCAAGCAGGTGGACGTTCTCGCCTGCCGCGAGCACAGCGATCCGGAGGTGGTCGCCCGCGAACTGGCGCTGGTCAAGGTCGCCATCGATCCTTCCCAGCGTGGCGAGGTTCTCCAAATCGCCGACCACTTCCGGGCGAAAACCGTCGACTTAAGCGATGATTCCATGGTCCTGGAGGCCACCGGCGGATCCGAAAAGCTCGACGCCATGGTGGAGTTGCTGCACAAGTTCCGGATCGTGGAACTGGTGCGAACCGGCAAGGTCATCATGGCCCGCGGCGGCCAGGAAACCTAGGGCGTTCCCCAATACGCTGCCGCCGCGACCGCCGGGCGCGGGGCAGGAGCACTCCAGGACCGGCCCCAACGGGTCCGGCTGCAGTTGGGGAACGTTCGCGTTGCCCGCGGAATGTGTTCCGTGCCCCTCGCGTTATCGGCGCGCCATCCAGGTCCCCGACTCGGCGTTGCCATTCACGATGGATGTGAACGTGCCGGAAAACCGATTGATACTCTCAATCCGGCCCGTGAACTGATAGGTGTCCGTGCCCAACCCGTCTTCCGTGGCGACTTCGGCCTGGAAGCTGATGTCGTTTCCGGAAAACCGCCCCCGGAACGTTCCGGCTTGTCGTCCGATTTGAATCGGGCCATAGACCAGGTTCCGGTTCTGATCGACCTGCAGTACCAGTCCCAGCGATTGCGTCTCGGTTGTGAGGGAGCCGACAAAGCGGCCGTCTAGGGCGTCGGAAGCGCCATCAAAGACCCATTCATCCGGGGTGGCGTTGGAATCGTCATCCTTGTCACTGTCGCTGCAGCCCACGGCCGCGACGAGAATCAGGGCGGCGACAAGCCACCCGCTGCTGGTCCGGAGAATCCAATTCATGGCCTCAACCCTTCCGCCGGAAATCGACTGCGCGTCGCGAGACCGGCCTGCTCGGTGATGGATCGCAGCCGAAGGGCGCGGACACGCATCTGCAACAACCCCGTTTGAACCACCATGCCACCACACCGGCAGAGTGCCCGATCGCTTTGCGGGAGTCAATCTTCTGCTCCGGCTCGTCGCGATCATTCCTGCGGGCCATGCGGCGAGAGGGCCCGGCAAGCCAATTTTTCCAATGTACTCTGCTGAGTTAGTCTCTTCGTTCGGTTGTCTCGGGCCTCGGTCATCTGTCCCCTGAAGGATGGGCGCTTTGCCCACTTCCGGCCTGTGGTCGCGGGAAAAAGTTGGGAGGGATGCGGAAGCGGTCGGGCCGAATTCGCTCCATGATTCCCAGAGAATTACCGATTCGGAATTTAATCTGATCGTTGTAAATGTAATTAATTGTAATAATTCATTTTATGATTATTCAGCCATTCGATATAAAAGTATATATTTTAGGTTATATGCAATTTTTTTTCAGAAGCCCTCCCATGTTGGCTTTCGCCAAAACCTGCTAGAAGTGCCTCCGTGTTTCGATCGTCCTGTGTCGATCTTGAAGTGTCTGGGGTCCCGGAAACCCGGAGAAGTCCGGCGGCAAGCGAGGGTCACCGGCCAGCATCGAACTGAATCCGGCTCGTGGCGGGTGAATTGAGTGTAACGGTTTTCTAATAATTTGCACTTGCAGCTGTCAAAGAATCGCTTATAGTACATATTAAGTTGATTGGACTATCTATGTTCATTGGTGCCGGGCGGTTTCGCCGCTGTAAGTGACGGGAGTGCGAGTCGATGAAAAATATACGATACCCCTTGGCGTTGCCTGTGCTCGTCGTTTGTGGCGCCGTACTATTCGGCCTCGCTAGCCCGGCAGCGGCCAGCATCACCCAGCCGCTCTACGTGGGCAATCTCGTACCTGCGTTCAACGAGTACGGGCATCCGATGCCCGGCTCCCCCGATCCGGCCCTGGAGCCGCAACGCCCCCGCATCGAAATCCGCACCGTTCCGTTCGGCCAATGGCCCACTCCGCCGGACTACTACGGTCGCGCCAACGAAGGCCGCAATCCGCTTGTCTCGCAGGTTCATGATCTGGGTAACGGCGCCGACAGCATCGGGGGGATGGGCCTGAATGCCGCCCGGCCCAACTCCGGCATCTTCTGCATCATCTTTCCGCGACGCCCTCCGTCCGACACGTGGATTTTCGCCCGGGTCTTCAACGCGCCCACCTTGGAGACCGCGTCATTCTACGTGGACTCCGAGCCCGTGCAGATCCCGGCGCGCGGCACATCGCTGGTGGTTTCGTTCGGCGAAATCCAGCCACTGGACACGCGCGACTTCGATGGCGACGGCTTGCATAACTCGTGGGAACTCTCGCTGGGCACGGACCCGGAAAACACCGACACCGACGGCGACGGCATGAGCGACTACGAGGAATTCCTGGCGGGCACCGATCCGCTGGATCGCAAGTCGTTCCTGGCATTCAGCGATATTCGCCCGGTGGCGCCATCGGCAGTGCCCGGTGTTCTTGGACTTTCCGAGGAACTGGTTAGCCCCATCCGCCTGCGCTGGCCGTCCGCTCCGGGCCGCCGCTACCAGGTACAGCACCTCGACTCCTTGCTGGAGGAACAGATCTTCGAAAACGTCGGCAGCGTCATTGCCGCCGAGGATAACGAGGACGAAATCGACACGTGGATCGATGTGGAAGACCGGCCCGCAGGCTTCTTCCGCCTCCGACTCGTGATCGACGAAGAGTAATCATGTCATGAACCTCCAGATGGACAACCGACTCATTGACCCGATTGTGACCGCGGTCACGGCGGACAAGCCCGTACGCCGGATCTGGCTGTACGGCTCGCGCGCGGGTGGGACGGCGCGCCCCATGTCAGACATCGATTTGGCTGTCGAGGCCGACAATTGGTCCGACACCGATACGAATTTGGCGCATAACCGGTTGGAGGAAGAGGTGCCGACCGTCCTGAAGTTCGATTTGGTGGATTTGAACGCGGTGGCCAAGCCCCATTTTCGGGAAGCCATCCGACGCAACGGACGCTTGATTTATGAAGCCTAACCGGATCAGCGAATTGCAGGCGGATTACCGCGCAGCGCTTGCGCGTCTGGAAGCGGCGCTAGGGCAAGACCCTCAAACCACCGATCTGGTGGTGGACGGGACGATCCAGCGTTTCGAGTTCGCGTTCGAACTGGCGTGGAAATTGATGCAGGCCACCCTGAAGGTTCACGGGATCGAGGCGGCCTCGCCCCGGGCAGCCATCAAGGAGGCGTTCCGGGCCGGCTGGCTGCCGGACGGCGAGGGCTGGATCGACATGCTGGAAGACCGCAACAAAACCTCCCATTTGTACGACGAAACGGCGGCGCAAACCATCTATGACAAGATCAAACGGCAGCATATTGTCCGGCTGCAGGCTTGGCGGGAACAGGCGGAGAAACCCTTGCCATGAACCCAACCGCCCAAACTGCGAATCACGCGAATTTCGCAGATGGATTCCCTGTAGGCCGGGGCGTTGACCCGGTTGGTGCGGCCGGCGGCGGCGCGGAAATTGCTACAATTCACGGGCTGACCCCGTCTCAAAGGGGCGGGGTGGATAGGAACGCACGATGAATCCTGTGCGCACAAGGCATCCGAAATTTCGGAGCGGGACGCGCGCTGGCGCAACGTCCCGGCGAATTCCGCGTGGGGCGGCCTCGCGGCGGCCGGCCATCGTCGTGCCGCCCGGCGCGGAAATCGGATTGGAGCCGGGACTTATCGCCGGGATCGTTGACAAAATCGTGCGCCGGTTCAAACCGGTGCGCATCGTCCTGTTCGGCAGCCGCGCCCGCGGCGACGCCCATGCCGACAGCGATATTGATTTGTTCTTGGAGATGGAAACCCCGTTGGACCGGTTCGAACGTTCTTCGGCGGTGAGTGCGATCTTCCACCATCGGCCGTGGGCGATGGATATCGTCGTGTACACGCCCCGGGAAACCAAGCGGGCGCTCCGCAACGCTGGTTTTTTGATTGATGCCATCGAAGGTGAAGGCAGGACGTTGTATGCGCGCGGATAAACAAGGCATAGCTGTGTGGCTGCGAAAAGCCGAAAACGACTGGTTGAACGTGGAGAACAACCTGGCGTCCTCCCGGATCCCCTGGGATACGGTCTGTTTCCACGCGCAGCAAACCATCGAAAAGATGCTGAAAGCCCTGATCTTGAGTCGCGGGGTCGTGCCGCCCAGAATCCACGATCTTATACGGTTGCTGGAATCCAGTCCGGCGGATGCCGAGGCATTGAAACCGTGGCGCGGCGATTGCCGGTTGCTGAACGATTTTGCAGTTCTTTCCCGCTACGAAGGTGCCGTGCCCAAGCCTGCCCGGGCCAGGGCCGTGGTCAAGCGCGCCGGGCAGATGCGCGCAGTGCTATACACTTTGCTGGCGAAATCCTCTCCCTCAGAAAAGGAGAAGGCCAAATGATCCGTCAGCCCCAAGCCCCAACCACGCTTGCCCGCCCGTGGCGGGAATGCACGAATTTCGCGAATGGGAACCGGACCTCTGACCACCGACCTCTGACCACCGACCACCGACCCTGGACCTCGGAGATTGACATGAACCCCAGACCCCTTTTGGACGATTGGATGCGAGCGAAGCCCGCCGGGTGGAGGAGCGCATGAAAGTCCTGAAGGACAATCTGCCGCCAGCGCTGCGCAACCCGGATTCCGGGCTGTTGGAATGCCTGCGGGCGTTCGGGCGGGCCCGGTCCGTTGAGCGGGTCGTGTTGTTCGGTTCCTATGCGCGCGGTGTTCAACGGCCGGATAGCGACGTGGATCTGTGCATCGTGGCGGAAGGGGTCGAAAACCAGTTGGCCGCCGCCCGCGAGTTCCGGCGTTCCATCCGGGACGTGCGCCCCAAGCCACCTCTCACGCTGGTGCCGATCACTCCCGCCCGATTGGCAGAGAAAACGACGGCGGGAGATTATTTTTTCAAGACGATCCAGGAAGAAGGCATTTGTGTCGCCGAGAAAGACTAATTCAAACAATCCGGCCGATTGGCTGTTCTTCGCCGAGGCGGAATTGGAGGCCTTGCGCTCTTTGGTGGGCCATCGGATCGCCTTCCTCATGTGCCAAAGCAAGTGCGCCGAGGTGCTTGAAAAGCTGATCAAGGCCGAGCTTCTTCTCCGCGGTTGGCCGCTCGTCAAGACGCACGATGTCCAGCAGTTGGCCGACGAACTGAAAGCGCGCGGTTCGGCCCATGCCGAATGGCTCCAGCCGCTGGTTGAAAATCTGGCGGATGCCTATTTCGTTGGCCGCTATCCGGGATTCGATTACGACGAGATTGAAGACTGGTCGGCGCTGGCGGCCCAATTGCGACAAATCGAAGAGTATTCCCGCACCGTCAGGACCGAGATCGACAAACGAGGCGTGACATGAGCCGCAACCCCACAGCCGCAGACTACGGAACACGCGAATGGCGCGAATGGGAACCAGACACCGGACAGCCGAACCAGCTACGGATTTCACGGATGGCGCGGATTTTTCAGGCCGGATCGTCGGATCTCGGACCTCGGACCTCGGATTCCAGACCCCCCAGCCAACCATCAACCAACAACCACCCACCACCAACCCATTTGACATGAACCCCAGACCCCTTTGGATCGATTGGACGCCAGCGAAGCCCACCGGGTGGAGGAACGAACGATGAACATCCTTGGATTTTTTACGGGACGCCGAGGGCGGCCCTCCAGCGGGACGACGGCGGAGGGCAGGCCAGCGCCCAGACGCAGAAATGTTTCAATGCAAGGACGGAGCCCTTTCTCGAGATAGACGCATGAAGCAACCGTCACATTTGAACGCCAAGATCGCTGCCGGCCGCCGGCGCCGCGTGCCGATGATTGCCCGGCGCTATGCGCGGGCGGTGCGGGCGGGGCTGGCGCAGCAGGTGCAAAGCATCGTGCTGTTTGGTTCGCAGGCGCGGGGCGACGCCCGGCCGGGGTCGGATTACGATTTTGTGGTGGTGCTGGAACGGGCCGACCGGGCGGCGCGGGACAAGGTGTCCGCCGCCGGAGCGGAACTGCTGAACGAAACAGATCGGCTCTGCTCGGCCCTGATCTATGCCCCGGCGCAATGGGATCTGGTGCGGCAATCGCCGCTGGGCTGGAACATCGTTCGCGAAGGAATCGTCCTGTGAGCAAAAAGGCGTCCAACGAAGTGCTGAAGGGCATGCTGGCCAAGGCCAAAAGCAAACTGGCGGCCGCCCGCCGTGAACTGAAGGCCGGCACTCCCGACGAAGCGGTCTCGCGGGCCTACTACGCGGTCTATCACGCGATTTCGGCCGTCTTGGCTTCGCGGGGGTGCGCGTTTTCTTCCCATTCGCAGACCATCGGCGGATTCAACGCCCGATTTGTCCGGACGGGCTTGTTCCCGAAAGACACGACCCGGATTTTGCATCGCCTGTTCGAACACCGCCAAACGGCCGATTACGACTGGACGGTCGCCGTGGATCCGGAATCCGCGCGCCGCGACGTAACGGATGCCGCGAAGCTCGTTGCGGCCTGTCGGGACCATTTGAAACGCGATTTGCTCGGCTCCAAGCGTGACCCTGAGCAAGGGACAACCGCTTTGGTGAAGGAACAGGCAACATGAGCTTGAACCCAACAGCCGCAACTACGCTTGCCCGCCCGCGGCGGGAATGTGCGCATGGCCTCCCTGTAGGCCGGGGCGTTGACCCGGCTGGCGCGGCCGGCGGCGGCGCGGAAAATGCGACGATGCAAGGACTGACCCCTTTTCGGATCTCGGACTTCGGACCTCGGATCTCGGACCGCGGACCTCGGACTTCCGATCCAGCTACGGATTTCACGGATGGCGCGGATTTTTCAGGCCGGATCGTCGGATCTCGGACCTCGGACCTCGGATTCCAGACCCCCCAGCCAACCATCAACCAACAACCACCCACCACCAACCCATTTGACATGAACACCAGACCCCTTTTTGACGACGTGACGCCAGCGAAGCCCCTTGGGTGGAGGAACGAACGATGAGCGGAGAAATCATTTTCGAGGTGCGCGAGGACGACGTGGCCGGCGGCTATGCGGCGTCGGCGCTGGGCATCGGAATTCATACCCAGGGCGAAACGCTGGAAGAAGTCCGGGCCAACGTGCGGGAAGCGGTTGCCTGCTCCTATGACGCGGGGCAAAAGCCTCCCGCCGTGATCCGATTGCATTTTGTGCGGGACGAGGCGGAGAAGATCCCATTGGGCTAAAAAATGGCCGACAAACCCACCATCTACATCGAGACCACGATCCCGAGCTTTCTGACGGCCCGGCCGTCGGGAGACTTGATCGCAGCCGGCGAGCAGGAGACAACCCGTCAGTGGTGGGAAACCCGGCGCGGAGAATTCGCTTTGTTTGTATCCGACCTCGTGTTGGCCGAGGCTGCCCGGGGCGATGAGACGGCTGCGCAAAAAAGGACGGAAACCCTCAAGGACCTGCCCGTGCTTGCGGCGGACGACGAAGTGGATGCGTTGGCCGCGGCCATCCTGAAATCGGGAATCATTCCTCAGAAGGCGGCGGCCGATGCGGCGCACGTGGCCATCGCCACGCGCCACGGGATGAACATTCTGATGACTTGGAATTGCAAACATATCGCCAACGCCGTATTGCTCCATTGCCTGGCGGAAGTCGTATCGCGTGAAGGATACCGCTTGCCCGTGGTTTGCACCCCGCGCGAGTTGATGGGAGGGCCGGAAAATGACGCATGATGCTCTGGTTAGCGAAGTCCGAAAAGCCCGGCAGGAGATTTTGGCATCCTACGGTGGCGACGTGCACAAGATGCTCAAGGATATGATGAAACGCCAGTGGGAATCCGGACGCAAGGTGGTGACGCTGTCCGGGAAGAAAATCGTCGAGGCCGCCAAGCCCCAAGTGGCCGAAGCAGGCGCGGGATATGGCGAAAAGGAACCGGCCACATGATCTTGAAGTCAACAGCCCCAACCACGCTTGCCCGCCCGTGGCGGGAATGCGCGAATCTCGCGAATGGGGGACGTCGGACCACCGACCACCGACCTCTGACCACCGACCACCGACTTCGGACCTCGGATTCCCCACGGATGCCTGCGGCGGCCCACGGATGGGAACCGAACAGCCGCAAACTACGAAACACGCGAAATGCACGAATGGACCTCGGACTTCGGACCTCGGAGAGTGACATGAACCCCAGACCCCTTTTTGCCGATTGGACACCAGCGAAGCCCACCGGGTGGAGGAACGAACGATGAATATCCTCGGATTTTTTACGGGGCGCCGCGGGCGTCCCTCCAGCGGAGCCTCGGCCGAGAGTCGGCCATCGCCCAAACGCAGAAATGCTACGATGCAAGGACTGACCCCTTTGCTGACCCCTTTGCTGTCGGTGGCCTTGTCAATGGTCTTTGCGACTTCGCTTTCGGCGCAAACGTCCTCCCAGAACTTTGGCACCGGAACCGGCTCGCATACAAGCCAGACGGGCACATTGGGTTTTTTCCCAACGCCATCAGGTTCCGGATCGAATACATGGGTGCGCGCGGGCGCAACAGCTCCCAATGCACCGATTGTATTGGCCAACACGGGGAATCCATTGAGTACGGCCAATTCTTATGTGCGCGCAGTAGCCTCTACAAGTACATCGGTGAGCAAGTTTTCGCCCATTCTTGGTTATACCGCATCAACGGAATTTTATACCTCATTCAAGGTGCTTGTGGGTGACTCTTCAGCGGGTAGTACGGCAACGAGTGGCAGTTGGACCTTCTACCAAGGGGCGGGGGCAATGTACTCCAATGCAAATGATTTTAGCGGCGCGGATGTGTTCGCCAGCTTACGGTTCACTTATGCCGCGTCTGGAGTCGCCTATATCAATTATCGCGGCGGTGGCTCATGGATTACCACCGGCTTGAGTTCGACAAATTTCAGCCAAGGCACTGTTTATACAGTCGAAATTGTGGGCAACAATAAAGCCAGCGGTACGATTAATTATACCTATAACGGTGTCTCGCAATCTGTTGCGGTTCAGACTTTCGATCTTTACATCAACGGCACTCGAGTGGGCGATGATTTGGCGCGAGCGCAACTGGCGGCGGGCTCCAACATCGATCGTCTGACCTTTATTGGCATCAGCAGCGGGTCAAATGCAGCTAATATTTTTGTGGATGATGTCGTGGTGTACAATGCCGTTCCGGCAACCATTGGCGCTTCAGCTCCCTCCGTGACCTCCTCAGCGGCGAGTTCGATTGCGGCGACGTCGGCGACGCTGGGGGGCAACGTGACGTCGGACGGCGGCGCGGCGGTGACGGATCGCGGCGTGGTGTACAAGACGTCGAGCGGGGTGACGATCGGCGACAACAAGACGCAGATCGGGACGGGGACGGGGTCGTTCGGGCAGAGCATCGGCAGCCTGTCGGTGAACCAGATCTACTATTTCCGGGCGTATGCGATCAACAGCGTGGACACAACGCTGGGGTCCGAACTGAGCTTCACCACGCTGGCGAATGTGCCGAGCGCGCCGACGTTAAGCAACCCAACCACTTCATCTTTGGACATCACCATCAACGCCAATGGCAATCCCGCCTCGACCCAATTTGCGGTCCAGCGAACCAGCGACAGCCAATATCTGCAGACGGACGGGAGCTGGGGAGGAACGGCGGCCTGGGCGACCAAGGCAACATGGGATGCCGTGACGGCGACGGGGCTTTCCGCCTCGACCCTGTATTATTTCCAGGTCAAGGCCCGCAACGGAGCGAACACGGAAACAGCGTTTGGCGCCACGGGAAGCGAATCGACTTTGGGCGACAGTTGCGACTGCGAGGAGACGGTGAGCTACACGCAGCAAACCTCGCATTATGACACGCATTGGACCAGCGGGTCGGCGGGTTCATTCAACGAAGGCGGCACGGAAATGGGGATGTATGCCGAAGGCGACAGCGCCTATGTGGCCGCCTGGAAGACGTTCCGGACCGGCAGTGCGACATCGACGGATGCGCGTCCGCTGCAAATCGGCGATGAATTTACCATTCGCGTGAATACCTACGGGGTGTTTTACGGCCAGTTGGGGGTATCGCTGAACCGGGGTGGGACGGCCGGTTCCTCGTGGGCCAACCGCTTGAGCGGGTCGGCGGCGTCGGTCCGGCAGGATGGCGGGAATTTCGGTTCCGGAGGTGGCATTGGGTCATGGTATGCAGCGGATGCGGGGGGGACATCAAGCTTCAGCATCACGCCGGCGGGGTCTTCCGCGTCGGATTACACCGTCAAATTCAAAATCACGTCCAGTTCGACCTACAATGTGGATCTAAACGGCACCTCGCTCTACGATCGCGCGCTGGACGGGTCTCCCGGCGCGACGGATCGGATCAATGCCTATTCGGTGTTTCTGTCGGATGACCGCCGCTACCAGTGGGACTGGGGTGACAACCGGCGGAATTCCTACTGGAAACAAACCGCGCAGGTTGCAGACACCGGCACGCTGGAATTCGGCGGCGGCAACGGCACGTTGACGATTGCCGGACGGATTGCGGACGGGATGGCGGCCGACTGCACATCGGGTTCCTGCGCGAACCGGGTCTACAAGATTGGCACGGGGACGATCACGTTCAGCGATTCGGACAACTCGTACACCGGCGGCACGCAGATCGAGGCGGGCAAGCTGTCGGTATCGGCCGATGGTCAGTTGGGGGCCACCCCGGGATCGGCCCAGGACAATATCGAGATTTGGAGCACGGGCACCCTGCTGGCGGGCGGGACGTTCACGCTGAACGTGAACCGCAACATCGTGCTGGGCGCCGTGGACGGGCCTTCGATCGAGGTGGCTTCCAGTCAGACGCTGACCTACGCGGGCAACATGAGCGGTTCGGCGGCCTGGCATAAGAAGGGCGATGGCGCGCTGCGGTTGACCAGCACCACCGGGGCCCAGACGGGCATCGCCACGGTGCAGACGGGCACGTTACAGATTACGGGCGACCGGGCGCTGGGAGCCGAACCCGGATCCGCCGCCGAGAAGATCAATATCTGGAGCACCGGCACGTTCGAGGCGGACGGCACGTTCACGTTGCACGCCAACCGCCGGATCGAGCTGGGCATGGTGAACGGGCCGAAGATCTCGGTGACCGGTGGCAACACCCTGACCTATGGCGGCCAGATCAGCGGCAGCGGCGCCAACTGGTCGAAGGAAGGCACGGGCACGCTGCTGCTGACCAGCGCCCACACCTTCACCGGGAACCTGCTGATCAACGCCGGCGTGCTGAACGCGCAGCACGCCACGGCGCTGGGCACCACGGCGGGGAACACGACCGTCGCCAGCGGCGCGGCGCTGGAATTGCAAGGCGGCATCACCATCGGGGCCGAGGGCCTGGGCTTGTCGGGCACGGGCATCTCCAGCGGCGGCGCCTTGCGTAACGTGTCGGGCAACAACACCTACCAGGGGCTCGTCACGCTGAATGCGGCCAGCCGGATCAATTCCGACAGCGGCACGCTGACCTTGGATCCGGCCTCGGGCAATGCGATCGGCGGATTCTTCAACTTGACGCTGGGCGGCGCGGGAAACATCACGGTCAATGACCCCATCGCCACGGGAACGGGGACGCTGACCAAGGACGGTTCCGGCACCTTGACCTTGGCGGGCACGAGCACCTATAGCGGCAATACGACGATCAGTGCGGGGACGGCGATCATCAGCGGTTCGGTCAACAATTCGGCGGTGACGGTTTCTTCCGGGGCCACGCTGATGGGCGCCGGATCCATGGGCGCGTTGACCGTCAGCGGAGCGGTGGATCCCGGGAATACGGCCGGCGCGCGGGCCACGCTCACCGCCGGCAACGTGACCCTGAACGGAGGCGGTTCGATGCGGGTGGATATCTCCAACGTGTCCGGCACGGCGGGCACGGACTGGGACATGATCTCCTCCTCGGGCACCATCACCTGCCCCGGCAGCGGACAGTTCACGATCTACCTGAACGACGAAGGCGCCACCGGCTTCAACTCAGGCGTCGACTACTCCTGGAAGATCGTCGATGCCACGTCGGTCTCGGGCTATGATGCTACAGATTTCACCGTGGATGCCACGGACTTCTCCCCTGCGCTCAATGGCGGGGAATTCAGCGTGACATCGAGCGGCGGCGACCTGTACCTGACCTTTACCGCATCGGTTGCGGAACCGGCCTCCTTCTCGGCGGCGGCGGACGGCGTGGATGCCATGGCGCTGACCTTCGCGGCGAACGCGGCCGGGAACAACGTCGTGATTGTCGTCAATGACACGGGGACGTTTGGCACGCCTTCGGGAACGCCCACCGTGGATGCCGCCCTGGCTGGCGGCACGGTGGTCTACATCGGCACGACCTCGCCGCAGACGCATGACGAACTGGATTCCTGCACGGCCTATTTCTACAAGGCGTGGTCGTATTACAATGGCCGGTATTCCGATACCGGCTTGACCAGCGACGACGAGACCGACACCCCCGATGCGCCCGTGATCGGCGAGGCCACCGCCACCGGCGCCGACAACTTCACCGCCAACTGGACTGCGGCCGACGGGGCCGTGGGGTATGAATTGGATGTGAGCCTGACCGACACGTTCAGCAGCGGAGGCGGGGGCGAATCGTTTGAGAACCACAATGCCACCGGGTCCTATGGCAACGGCGACTATGTGGGCGACAACGGAGTGCGGTGGTACTACGTGCAATCGCGCGACGATGCTGGCTATCCCATCAACAACAAGGGCATTCTGATGCGCCGGGTGGCCGACTCTAGCCGGGTGTATTCCGAGGGGGTGGAGGGCGGCATCGGCAGTTTCACGTGCAAGCTCAGGAAGGGGTTCACCGGGGCGGGCAACCGGCAGGTGGAGCTTTTCGTGAACGATGTGTCCCAGGGAACCTGCACGGCCTGGGACAATACGGATGTGCAAACGTTCACGGTGAACAACATCAACGTGTCGGGCGTGGTGACCATCCGGGTGGACAACGTTACGGCCTACCAGGTCGTCATTGATGACATTGAGTGGACCGGATATGGCGGAGCCAGTGCGTATGTGACCGGCTACGAGGCGAAGGAACTGGGGGCGGTGACGAGCCATCAGGTGACGGGGCTGGATCCCGAGACGACGTATTACTACCGGGTGCGGGCGGTGGGGGCTGGAGACTGCGTGAGCGAGAATTCGGGCGTGAAGGAGGTTGAAACGCTGGCAGGTGTGCCGGAGGTGCTGATCGACAACACGGGGACGCCGGCGGCGGGGAATATCGTGGCGGGTTCGACGGATGTGGTGCTGTTCGGGTTCCGGCTGACGCCGGACGGGGAAATCGACTTCACGGCGCTGAGCCTGGACACGGCGGGGACGGCAACCACGGACGACCTGAGCAACTTCCGGGTGGTCTATGACGCCAACGGCGACGGGGCCTACGACGGCGGCGACAGCGTGGTTTCCGGCGCGGGCCAGGCGCTGGCCGACCCCATCAGCTTCACGATCACGGGACAGACGGGCTTCGATGCGGCGCGGCGGTACCTGGTGATCGCCGACGTGGCGGGTTCCCCGACGGCGGGCCGCACCATCACCTGCAGCATCGCCGCGGCGGGCGACGTGACGACGACGGGCGACGAATCGGGCACGGCGACCGGCAACCAGCAGACGATCATTACGGTCCCGGTGCTGTCGACGCCGACGGCGACATCGATCGGCCAAACCGGGGCGACGCTGGGGGCGACGGTCACTTCGGCGGGCGGCACGACGCTGAGCTCCCGCGGAACGGTCTGGGACACCTCGGCGGCGCCGACGGCCAACGCGTTGGCGGAGGGCGGGACGACCGTGGATGTCTTTACGCATGCGCGTTCCGAACTCCCGGCGGGCACGCTGATCTACTATCGCGGCTACGCGGTGAACGCGGCGGGCACGGGGTATTCGGCCGACGGCAGCTTCTGGACGGTTCCCCCGAATCCGACCGCCAGCGCGGCAACCGCGTTGGATCTCGAGAGCTTCCAGGCGAACTGGTCGGCCGCCACCGGCGCCACGGGCTACCGGCTGGATGTGTCGACCAGCGACAGCTTCGCCACGTTCGTGGACGGGTACGAGAACCTGGATGTGGGAAATGTGACGTCCCGCAGCGTGACGGGGCTGGATCCGGGCATTACCTACTACTATCGGGTGCGGGCGTACAACACCGGCGGCACCAGCGGCAACTCCAGCACCATCGAGGTCACCACCCTGACCGCCCCGGACATGGTCGTGCTGGGCACGGATGGCCTCACCGAGATTGCGTACGGCGACGCCACGCCTGCGGTGGGCGATGGCACGGACTTCGGCGACGTGGACCTCGGCGATCCGCAGACCCATACCTTTACGATTGAAAACATCGGTTCGGCCCTGCTGCGCCTGGGCACCGTGAGCATCGGCGGAACGCATTCCGGCGACTTCAACGTCGCGGCCCAGCCGGCCGTCTCCACGGCCAATCTCCTGTCGAATCCGAGCTTCGAAACCGGCACGGGGCAGGAGGGGCATATCTCTTCTGCCACCATCAACAACTGGTCGCATGACGGGGTCGACGGCTGGTGGGCGGCGGATGTCGGGGCCGTGCACGATGGGTCGTATGCCATCAAGCGCTGGGGCGGATGGACTTATATTTACCAGGAATTCGACGCGGCGGAAGACGAATGGTTCGAGTTCAGTCTGTGGGGATACGACGGCAGCGCCGAGGCTCTCGGCGGGGATGCCTACCTGGAACTCCGGGTGGAATGGTTCGACGCCAGCAATGATGAGATCTCCCGCGCGACGCTGGACCGGCTCTATGGCGGCGGCACGTTGAACACCTGGCTGGAATTGAGCGGGGCGGCCGAGGCACCGGCGGATACCTCCTACGGGCGACTGGTGATTGCCACCGGGACGGACGACGCCTGGAGCGGATCGGTCTATTACGACAGCGCCTCGGTGATCCGCAGCCTGGAGCCGGACGGCACCATCACGTTCCAGGTCGAGTTCGACCCGACGGTTGCCGGGCTGCGCGAGGCGACGGTCAGCATTCCCAACAACGTGACCGGCAAGAACCCCTATACGTTCGCCATTCAGGGCACGGGGCAGACTCCCGAGCCGACATCGCATGCGTCGGCCCTGTGGTTCAGCGCGGTGGGGGCCAACCAGATGACGATCAACTGGACCAGCGGCGACGGCGCCACCCGGATCGTGGTGGTCCGGGAAGGCGGATCGACCAGTTGGTCGCCGACCGATGGCGTGGCGCCCACGGGCGTGAACGGGGATTTCTCGAGCGCGGATGTCCAGTCCGACGGCAACAAGATCTGCTACGACGGGGCCGGCAGCAGCTTCACCCTGTCGGGACTAACGCCGGAGACGACCTATTACGTGACGGTGTTCGAGTACAACGGCACCGGGTCCTCTATCAACTACTATACAGGCGGCACGCCCCTGACCGGCAGCCGGGAGACGGGGGAACTGACCTGCACGCCGGACGAGGTGGCCTTTGTCCAGCAATCGGGCTATTACACGATGTGGGCCAGCGACGCGGCGGGGTGGGACAACAACGGGTCGGATGAGCTGTTGATGTGGGCCAACCAAAATGGCGGGGCTGGCGACATGCAGGTGGTGGGCTGGCGGCAGTTCCGGACCGAAGGGGACGGCGGTGGCGATCTGCGGGCGCTGGAACCGGGCGATCGGTTCCGCATCAGCGTGTACGGCTGGTCGCCGTACGGCATTCTGGGCATGTCGCTGAACGACGGGGCCTCGACGGGTTCGTGGGCCAACCGCCACAGCAACACCCGCAGCTATCTCGAGTGCGGCAACGAATACGGCGATCTGTACGTGACGGATGCCGACGGGAGCCCGAGCTGGTCGGGCATCCGGCCCTGCGGAACGACCATCACGATGGAGTACCACATCCTGTCGAGCCGCGAGTACACGGTAAACATCGTGGGGCAGGATCCGAAGTACGACCGGACGATGAGCGGAACGCCGGGCGAGAACGACCGGATTGATGGCTACTCCATCTACTACAACAACGACTACAGCGAATGCGACGGTGACAACAAGGGCAACAAGAACGCCTACTGGAAGCAGGAGACGGCGGTGACGAACCTGGGCTATGTGGCGTTCGGCGGCGACAACGGCACGCGGACGATCTACGGCAAGATCACGGACGGCACGAATCCGCACTGCCCGGACACGCCGAGCCCGAACGTGCTGTTGAAGCTGGGCACGGGAACCATCACGCTGAACCACGCGGGCAACACCTACAGCCTGGGCACGGAGATCCAGGGCGGCACGCTGCAGGTCGCGGCGGACGGTTCGCTGGGCGCGGTGCCCGAGTCGGCGATCGGCAGCCACCTGAAGCTGTCGGAAGGGACGGCGCTGGTGGCGACGGACGACTTCACGATGAGCGCCAACCGCGGGCTCACGCTGCTGGGCTGGGCCTATCTGGCGGTGGCGGATGCCAAGACGCTGACCTACAACGGCGTGATCACCGACGGCGCGGAGAGCTACTACCTCGTCAAGAACCAGCCCGGCAAACTGGTCTTGGGCGGGGCCAACACGTTTGACGGGCATTTCTACGTGGATCGCGGCACGCTGACGCTGAATCATGCGGGTGCGGCGGGCACGGGGGACATCTATCTCTCGAGCGATGCCGTCGGGGCGGGGGATGCCACGCTGCAGATCGCCAGCGGGTTGACGCTGGTCAACGACATCGTGGCGCGGCCGCTGCTGGCCGACGCCGTGGCCTCCATCGAGAAGATCGGAACGGGCAACGCCACGATATCCGGCGACATTTATCTGCTGGGCGAGGACGGCGGCGGCACCTACGTGACGCGCATCGCCAACACGGAAACCGGCGATTTCACGATCTCGGGTAACATCGACCTGGACTTCAACGACGACGACAACCGGGCGCTGGAAATCGTCAACGCGGTCCTGTTCTCGCGCGACATCATCAACCCCGGCACCCGCGGGCTGGTGCTGCGCGGCAGCGGCTCGCCGACGTTCGACGGCTCGATCGAGGCCAATATCTTCCAGGATTCCGGCACGGCGACGATCGGCCCCAACGCCTCGTTCACCGAGGGCACGATTTACCAGTTGGGCACCACGGACAATGCGGACCAGGTGGACCAGAGCGCGGTCTTGAATTTCAGCGTGGCGGACACCTACGATGTGAGCATCGCGGCCGGGTTCTTCGACGATGGCGGGCTGGAAACCCCCGGCACTCGCCAGTTCAACTTCAACCACGGCTCGGGGACCATCACGCTGGAAGGCGGCGTGACGATTGACGCCGGCGGATCGGCTCCGGGCTACTATCTGCGGCTGAACAACGCGGAACCGGTGACCATTCTGGGCTCGCTGTCGGGTTATGGCGGCATCCACAAGCTCGGGGCGGGCCTCATCACGATGGCGGGCGACGCCACCTACCGGAGCGAAACCCTGATCGAAAACGGTTCGCTGAAGCTGGGCACCTCCACGGCGCTGGGCGATGCGGAAATCGTGCTGGGCTACAACACCACGGCCAACAACGTGGCGTTGTACGTGGCCGACACCAAGGAACTGGTGACGGACGTGACCGTGGTGACCGGCGACGGCACGCGCACGATCGGGATGAACGAAGCCGGGACCGCCACGCTGGATGCGACCATCACGCTGAACAAGGCGTTGATCCTGACGACGCCGGCCAGCGCCACGCTGACCGTGGCCGATGGCACGGAAAAACTTACGGGCACGGGCAGCGTCACCAAGACCGGCGACGGCACGGTCATCATCGCCGGGGCGAATGACTACAGCGGCGGCACGACGATCAGCGCGGGCACCTTGCAGGTCGGCGCGGGCGGCACCAGCGGCATCATTTCCGGCAACATCGTCAACAACGCGGCCCTGGTCTTCAACCGCTCCGACGCCTCGACCTACGCCGGAGTGATTTCCGGGACGGGCACGCTGACTAAGCTGGGCGCGGGCACGCTGACCCTGTCCGGCACGAGCAGCATGAGCGGCGATACGACCGTCAGCGCCGGGACGCTGCTGGTCAGCGGCTCGCTGGAGGATTCGGACGTGACGGTTTCTTCCGGCGCGACGCTGATGGGCAACGGCACGGTCGGCGACTTGATCATCGGCGGACTGGTGGATCCGGGCAACACCGTCGGCGGGCGCGGCACCCTGAACGCCGGGGCCGTGACGCTGCAGGCGGGCGGCGACCTGCGCGTGGACATGTACGACGTGGATGGCACCGAAGGCACGGATTGGGACCTGCTGGATGCCTCCGGCACCATCACCGTCAACGGCTCGGGCACCTTCACCATCTACCTGCACGGCAGCTCCACGGGCTTTGACAACCGTACGCCCTACCGCTGGACGATCATGGCGGGCACTGTCTCCGGCTTCAACGCGGAGCGTTTCGCGGTCAATGCCGCCGGCTTTGATCACGACCTGGGCGGCGGCACGTTCAGCATCGAAGACGGCAGCCTCGACCTGATCTTCACCCCGCTGGCGCTGTCGGTGCCCACGGTCATCACCGACGAAGTGACGGAAATCACGCCGACGTCGGCCAAGGGCGGCGGTGAGGTGACTGACGACGGCAACGCCACCGTGACCGAACGCGGCGTGGTCTGGAGCACCAGCCCGAATCCCGACACCGACAGTCCCAACAAGAGCGTGGTGGGCGACGGCATGGGCACCTTCACCAACTTCATGGGCAGCCTGACCCCCGGCCGCACCTATTATGTGCGCGCGTACGCGATCAACAGTGAAGGTACCGGCTACGGCCAGGAAGAGGAATTCGAAGCCGACTGTTTTGACGACGTTCCCGTAATCCAGGCCGCCACCGATGTCGGCGGCACCAGCTTCACCGCCAACTGGGACGCCCTCGACGGCGCCACCGGCTACCGGCTGGATGTGAGCAAATACGAGACGTTCATGGCCGCGGGGACGAGGGAAGACCTTTTCACGGAATCGATGGGAACCGTGGGGGGCACCACGGCGATTTCCACCCACGAGGGCAACGACGGATTCGACAACAACAGCTACACCATGGGCGATGGCGGCGCGGCCAATCCGGCGGACATTCGCCAGACCAGCGTGTCCGACACCTACACCGGTGCATCCGGCGGGGCCAACGTCTTCTTCACCGCGACGGCCGGTGAACGCGGATTCAGCATTTCCGGAATCGATTCGCGGGGGTATGCGGATCTGTTGCTGAGCTTCGGTTATCGAAAAGAAGGCGGCGTAGACACAGATCCGATGACCTACGTCTTGGAGTGGTCGACGAACTCCGGGTCCACTTGGAATACCATCACGATCAGCAATATGCCGGCGTCTTCGGCCGGAGCGGGATGGTATCTGGTGGGTCCTCTGTCTGTCCCGGCAGGAGCCACAGGATCGGCCAACCTCAGCCTGCGCTGGGTCAAGTCCGGGACAATTGCCGGCCGCATTGACGACGTGCGCCTTTCGGGACTTCCGATGGCACCCTCTTTCCTCGATGGCTATGAGAACCTCCTGGTGTCCTCGGGTACGAGCCAAGAGGTCACGGGGCTGGAGGAGGGCACAGAATACTTCTACCGTGTACGGGCGGTGACAGACTGGTGTACGAGCGGCAACTCAGACACGGAAAGCGTGACAACGATCGTGGACCCGCCGGCGGAATTCTCTGCGACGCCGATCAGCGCGACGCGCATCGACCTGGCGTTTGCGACCAATGCCTCGCAGCGCAACGTGGTGATCGCCTTTGCCTTGGATCCGGACGACTTCGAGGCGCCTTCCGGTGCCCCCCCCGCCGTGGGCGAACCCTTTGCGGGCGGCACGCTGATCTACAACGGCACCGGCGACAGCTACGAGCACACGGGCCTGCTGTCCTGCACGCGCTACTACTACCGGGCGTGGTCCATCGCCGGAACCGCCTATTCGGAGCCGCTCTCGGACGACGCAATTACCGCCACCCCGGCGGCCCCGACCGGGCTGGAAGCCATCGATGTCGGCACGGACGAATTCACCGCCACATGGACCGCCGTTTCTGGCGCTGCGGCTTACCGGCTGGATGTGAGTGAGAGCGAGACGTTCGGCGTCTCAAGCACGCATAATATATTTGACGAAGTGGAGACCATGGGGGCCGATGGCGTTGGCAGTACGACGGCGATTGCCACTCATGAATCCAACGATGGTTTCGCCAACACAGATCTGACGATGAGCGGTACCGGCGATATTCGCAACAATACCCATTCTTCCGGATACACTGGCGCATCCGGTGGTAACAATGCCTTCATCACAACGGGGGGGGACAAAACGTTCATTATCTCCGGCATTGATTCAGTTGGGTTCACCAACATGAAGCTGTATTACGGGATATACAAAAGCACTACTACAGAAGATGGCAGTTCCATGTCCATCCAGGCGAGCACCAACGGGACGGACTGGGTATCCTGCGGCGACGTCGAACTGCCCACGGGGACTGGAACCGCAACTTGGCATTACCGAACCAACAGCATTCCCGACGGCATGGCGGGCAGCAACTTGCGGATTCGATTCCTTAACACGGCTGCCTCGGGCCCTGCGTTCCGTATCGATGACATCAACCTGACCGGCTCAGCGTTGGCCCCCTCCTTCGTGGACGGCTACGAGAATCTCCTGGTCGAGTCCGGCACAAGCCAGCTGGTCGAGGGGTTGGACGAAGATACAACGTACTACTTCCGGGTGCGGGCGGTGGGCGATGGCGGCTGTGTCAGCGCAAATTCGACAACCGAAGACGTGACGACGGATATGTCGGCGCCGGACGCCCCAGCGGCGTTCTCGGTGACGCCGGCCAGTGTATCCTCGATGACGCTGGCGTTCACCCGCAACGCCGCCGAGAACAACGTGGTGATCGTGTACAACGAGACCGGGACGTTCGGCACGCCGTCGGGCGCTCCCCCGGACGTGGGCGAAGCGTTCGCCGGCGGCACGCTGGTCTATGTGGGCGGTGCTTCGCCGCAGACCCACTCCGGCCTGCTGTCCTGTACGCGCTACTACTACAAGGCGTGGTCGTACGACGGGGCGCTGTATTCCGTCACCGGCCTGGAAGACGACGACTGGACCACCACGCCGGCGGCCCCCACCGGGCTGCATGCCAGCGAGACCAATGCCACCGACTTCACCGCGACGTGGACGGCCGCCGCCGGCGCCGCCGCCTACCGGATCGATGTCAGCACGGATGACCAGTTCACGGAAGCTCCGGCGGATTATTTCGTGGACTTCGAGGGAACCGGAGAGACCAAGGCCGCCTATGCCTCCGCCACGGTGAATCTCAGCGGGCTGGACTGGGATCTTACCGAGGCATTGATCGGGACGATTGCGGACGACTGGAAGAACGGAAGCCGCTCGGTCCGCATGCGCGGGTACGGCACCTCCTCCATGACGATGCTGGAGAATTACACCAACGGGCTCGGAACCCTTTCCTTCCAATATCGCCGGTATGGCACGGCCACTCAGGTGGACTGGATGGTGCAGATCAGTACCAACAACGGCTCGACCTGGGTGCAAGTCGGTTCGGACTTCACGGCGCCGGCAAGCGCTGACGTGCAGACCTTCTCCGAAGTCGTCAACGTCGAAGGTGATGTCCGGGTTCGGATCAAGCGGGCGACGGAGAGCGGGACTGACAACCGGCAGCTCAACATCGACGACATCCGGCTGACGCCGTATCCGGGCGGGGGGATCGTGCCGGGGTACGACGGCTTGCTGGTTGAGTCGGGGACGAGCCAGTTGATCGAAGGGCTCGACGAGAACACGACGTACTACTTCCGGGTGCGCTCGGTGGGCGACGGGGGCTGCGAGAGCGCCAATACGGCGGTCGAGGAAGTGACGACGCGGCTGGGCCGTCCGCTGCCGCCGGCGACGTTCACGGCGACGACCGTGAACGCGACGCGGATTGACCTGGCGTTCACGCCGAATGCGCAGGGCGACGCCATCGTGATTGTCTGGGCGCTGGATCCGGAGGATTTCGTCGAGCCGGACGGCGCCCCGCCGGCCGTGGGCAACGCCTTCGCGGGCGGTACGCTGCTCTATCACGACGACACCGAGACCGGCCTGCAGCACACCGACCTCGACTCCTGCACGCGCTACTACTACCAGGCGTGGTCGTACGACGGCGCGCTCTATTCCGTCACCCCGCTGGAAGACGATGCCCTCACGGCAACGCCGGCCACGCCGACGGACCTGCACGCCAGCGCCACCAACTTCGTGGACTTCACGGCGGCGTGGACGGCCTCCGACGGCGCCGCCAGCTACCAGATCGACGTCAGCGAATACGCCGACTTTGAAACCGAGTTGCAGGACGCCACCATCGTGGGATGGAATTTCGATGATTCCGACGTGGTGGCCGACAGCGGGCTGTCAATGAACCTGGCCCGGGAACTCAGCACCACCGCCGGAACCACGCCGGGCACCATTACGTTCTCTGCCGGGGTTTCGGGGCAAGCCGCTTCGGCCAATGGGTGGGACAGCGGATCCGGGGCGAAGTATTATGAGGTTTCGTTCAGCACCCTCGGGGCGACGGACCTCACGGTCAGTTCGGTGCAGCGGTCCTCCTCCACCGGCCCCCGGGACTTCAAGTTGCAGTACAAGGTCGGCGCGGGCGGCACCTGGACAGACGTGGCGGGCGGCGGGATAACCGTGGCTGACAACTGGACCAGCGGCGTCTTGACCGACGTGTCGTTGCCGAGCGCCTGCGAAGACGAGGATATCGTCTATCTGCGCTGGATCATGACCAGCAACCTGCGCCTCAACGGGGTCGATGACGTGGCCAGCACCGGCACCAGCCGCATCGACGACATCGTGGTGAAGGGCGACGCGATGGTGGCCAGCTTTGTGGACGGCTACGAGAACCGGTCGGTGCCCGGCACGAGCGTGTCGGTGACAGGGCTGGTGGAGAACACGACGTACTACTTCCGGGTGCGGGCGGTGGGCGACGGGGAGTGCGCGAGCGCGTCCACGGCCACCGAAGAGGTGACGACGCGAATCAGCACCGTGGCCCCGCCGGCATCGTTCACGGCGACGGCCGTCAGCGTGTCGCAGATCGATCTCGCCTTTGAGGCGAACGCCTTGGGGCATCCGGTGGTGATCGTATTCAACACGACGGGGAACGATGATTTCACGGCACCGGAAGGTGCGCCGCCCGCGGTGGGCCAGGCGTTTGCGGGCGGCACGCTGATCTACAACGGGACGGGCGTCAGTCACGAACACACCGGGCTGGATTCCTGCCGGGAGTACTTCTACCGGGCGTGGTCGTACTTCGACACCGAGACGCTGTACTCCATGCCGCTGAGCGACAGCGCCACGACGTTCACCCCGGCGCCGCCGACGGGATTACATGCCAGCGAGACGAACTACTTCGACTTCACGGCGGAATGGGACGCCTCGACGGGCGCGGCGGCCTACCGGATCGACGTCAGCCAGACCGACACGTTCACCGGGGGCTATGGCGCGAGTACGCTCCTGCTGCTGGCGAGCAATGCGGCCACCACGGCCGGCGCCATCACAAATGACTGGTCGGGATGGGATCTGTTCACCGGGTCCGGCTACGTGGGCATGATCAAGCCAACATCGGTGATCACGTCTTCGCCGTTCTCCACGATGGGCTTGACCAATCTGACGGTCGACCTGCGGGCGCGCACCTATGGCGGGACGGCGGCGGGGACCACCAACATTGTGATTTCCATTTCGACGAACAACGGCCTGGACTGGGCGGTGATCGGCACGGTGGCGCCGTGGGTCAATACCCTGCAGGTTATGCCGACGGTGACCAACACGACGCATCTGGGATATCCCGAGACGCGGATCCGCTGGCAGGTGCCCGGGGCCGACAACACCCGCGGCGTGGGCGTGGAACGCCTGGTGGTCCAGGGCTGGCAGGCGGGCGAATACACGTCGGCGTTCGTGGACGGCTACGAAAACCGCCTGGTCGAACTGCCGGACACCAGCGTCGTGGTGACGGGGTTGACGGAAAACACGACCTATTACTTCCGCGTTCGGGCAGTGGGCGACGGCGGTTGCGTCAGCGAGAACACGGCCACCGAAGACGTGACGACGGACACGGGTTCGCCGCTGGCGCCGGTGTGGCTGGTGGCCACCAAGGGAACCTTCACGGACCATGTGCGCGTGACGTGGGAGAACGTGGCGGACGAAGACGGCTATACCGTCTGGCGGCATACGCTGGATCTGCCGGGCAGCGGAGTGGAAATCGGCACAACGACTGCCAATGAGACAACCTATGACGATGATACGGCGGTGCCGGGTCTGGTGTACTACTACTGGGTGACGGCCACCAATGCGATTGGCTCGAGCCCCATGAGCCCGTCCTACATGAACGACAACCTCGGCTACCGGCGGCTGCTGGCGCCAACCGGCCTGGAAGCGTCGGACGGGATTTCGACCAATCATGTGGAAATTACCTGGACCGGGGTGGAGGGCGCGACGGACTACCGGCTCTATCGCAACATCGATCCGGACCCGGCGTTGGGCGCGCTGTCCGACATGGGGTTGCGCACGAGCGGCTACTTGGACACGACGGCGATTCCGGGCCAGTTGTATTGGTACTGGGTGATGGCGGAAGCCAACACCAGTTCGAGCACCAGCGACTGGAGCATCGTGGATACCGGTTATCGCAAGCTGGCGCCGCCGCCGAACGTGCAGGCCACCTACGACGTGCATGCCGACAAGATCGTGGTGACCTGGTCGGACGTGGTCGGCGAAACCGGCTATGCCCTCTGGCGCAACACCGTCAACAGCTTCGACGGAGCGTCGTATGTGAACACGGTGGGGGCCAACACGCTCACGCACGACGATTTCACCCCGGCGGCGGGCGTGGAGATGTTCTACTGGGTGTTGGCCACCAACAGCACGAGTTTGAGCACCAGCGATCCGCAGGCCAATGGCGCGCTGGGCCGGCGGCTGAATCCCAATCTGCCCGTGGTCACCACGGCGGACCTCGGCGGGATCACGGCCGGGACGGCCAACGGCGGCGGCAACGTCCTCAGCCAGGGCGCCTCGCCCGTGACGGAACGCGGCGTGGTCTGGAGCGTGAACCCGAATCCGACGATTGCCGACGACATGGACACCCATGCCACCGGCGGGCTCGGGGCGTTCACCAACCTCCTATCCGGGCTGCTGGCCAACCAGTTCTATTACGTCCGGGCCTACGCCGTGAACGATTCGGGCATCGTCTATGGCGCTCAGAAGAGCTTCCAGACGACCTGCTTCCTGACCGCCGTTCCGACGGGGCTGCATGCCAATCCGACCAATGGGACGGACTTTACGGCGCGGTGGGATGCCCTGCCGGGCGCCACCCACTACTTCCTGGATGTCAGTGAATATCCTTCGTTCGTGGAGGGCGGCAGCGACGACCCCGTGATCTTCGAGAACTTCGCCGGGTTCACGGCGTTGGGCGGCTCGCTGGATCGCAGCGCCAATCTCGATGAATACCTGGCGGACGCGGGGTGGACCGGCGACCGGGTCTTTGAAAACGCGGGCGAGGCCAAGCTGGGCACAACCACGGTCAAGGGCTTCCTGACGACGCCGGAGCTGGACCTGTCGGCCAACGAAGGCCTCGCCACGCTGACGTTCGACGCCCGCGAATGGGACGGCGACAACACCGTGGTAGAGATCCAGGTGGCCCCGGACGGCGAAACCTTCGCCCGGTCCGGCGAGTTGATCGCGCTGACGGGCGACATGACGCCCTATGCGCACGCGATCACCAACGGGACGGAAACGACCAAGGTTCGGATCTTTGCGTTCGGCGCAAACCCGGAACGCTTCTTCCTGGACAACTGGAAGATCATGCAGATCACCGGCGACCCGTCCTACCTGCCGGGCTTCTCGAACCTGTACGTGTCGGGCACCAGCCAGTTCGTCGACGGGCTGGAGACCAATAGCCTGTACTACTTCCGCGTGAGGGCGGCGGGCGTGGGCGACTGTCTGAGCCGGAACTCCGAACCGAAGGAAGTGGAAACCCGTGACCTGTCGCCGCTGGGTCCGTCGAACGTGCAGGCGACGGACGGGGACTTTGATGACAAGGTGCAGGTGACGTGGGATGCCTCGAGCGGGGCGACGCACTACATCCTCTTCCGCAACGGCGATGACGACACCTTCAACGAAGCGATGGAAGTGGACATCTTCACGTCCGCGACGCTGCTGTACGACGACACGGCGACAGTGCCGGGCAAGCTGTACTGGTACTGGGTGGTGGCCTCGAATGCATACGGGGCCAACGTCAGCGGTCACGATGAAGGCTACCGGCGCCTGCCGGTGGTGGCGGATGTGGCCGCCACCGACGGAGCGTACACGGACAAGGTCGAAGTGACGTGGACGGGCCTGGCCGGAGGCAGCGGCCAGACGGGCTACGCGATCTGGCGCAGTTTCACCAGCGATCCCGAATCGGCGGAGTGCATCGGCGAGGCCGCGCACGACGAGACGTCGTTCGACGACGACAACGGCTTCCCCGGCCAGTTGTACTACTACTGGGTGCGGGCGACCAACAGCGAGAGTGCCAGCATGGGCCTCTGGGGCACCTCCGACGCGGGCTATCGCAAGCTGGCGGTGGTGGCGCCCCTGGACGCCTCCTACAACACCTACGACGACATGGTCCGGCTGACCTGGGACGACAGCGAGGGCGAAACCGGCTACTCGATCTGGCGCAGCACGGTCGATAACTACACCCTACTGGATCCCGAAACCCACCTGATCCGCCTGGTGGAAGCCGACGAATCGGGCTATGACGACGACGAGGCCGTGACCGGCGTCGAGTATTACTACTGGGTGCTGGCGACGAACGACACCAGCCAGAGCCAGAGCGACTTCCAGGTCTCGGGCGCGCTGGGTCGCCGCGCGCAGGTGCCGCCGACGGTCTTCACGCTGGGCATCAGCAACAACATCCTGGGGTCCGCCATGGGTGGCGGCGATGTGCTGGACGCGGGCGGGTCGGCCGTGACCGTCCGCGGCGTGGTCTGGAACACAACGGGCAGCCCGACCATTGCAGACTCCTCCACTCAGGATGGTTCGGGTCTCGGCAGCTACTCGAGCCTGATCAGCCCGACGGCGGGTGGCGAGACCTATTACGTGCGCGCCTACGCCCAGAACGAAGAGCGCATCGCCTATGGCCAGGTGGTGACCTTCGTGGCCGAATGCATGGACGAGCTGCCGACCATCCTGCCGGCGACCGAGATCACGGCCAACAGCTTCCAGGCGAACTGGGAGTCCTCGGACGGAGCCATCAGCTATCGTCTCGACGTCAGCACCAACGAGACGTTCCTGGGCGACTACGAGCCCAACGTCGCCGTCTATCACAACGGCACTCTGGGGCAGGGGACCGGCGGGGAGTGGACCGAGACGGAACTGATCCAGTCCGCGGGCTATCTGGGCTTCCGCACCAATGCCGCCGTGCTGATCACCCCGCCGATGGATTTCGACGCCAGCACGTCCGAGGTGCTCTCGTTCCGCGCCCGCATCTTCGGCGGCGGCGGCAACGGCGACTTCCGCAACCGCATTACGGTATCGATCTCGCTCAACAATGGGGAAGAGTGGACCGAACTGGGACGGCGGACCCCGGTCAACACGACCATGACGGCCATGGAGCCCTTCGACCTCAGCGCGTACGACGGCACCCAGATCCGGTTCAAGCTGGAAACACTCCTGTCATCCGGCGGCGTGGGCGCGGGCATTACGGATGTGGCGGTGACGAACATCCTCGATCCCCTGGGCGTGTTCATCCCCGGCTATGCGGACCGCACCGTGGAGGGGGCGTATGCCTCCAGCGAGGTGGTGACCAACCTTCTGCCGGAAGTGAACTACTACTACCGCGTGCGTGCCTATGGCTCGGAAATTTGCACCAGCGGCAATTCCGCGACCGAACCGGTGACGACCCAGCCCTACATGGCGGTTTGGGACGGCGGTGGCGGCAACAGCCGCCACTGGACGGTCCCGGCCAACTGGGTGGGCGATGAAGTTCCCTTGACCAACTCCATCGTGTTTTTCTACCAGGACATCAACGGCATCAGCTCCGCCATCAACCTCGACGGCGATCAGGTCGTCCGTGGGGTTCGTTTCACCGACAACGCGTCGGCCAACGTGAACATCCGCAGCAACCGGTTGTCGATCTTTGGCGGTGGCGTACTTGTGGCCAGCGATTCGAGCGGCGAGCACCAGATCAGCGCCGATGTCGCCCTGATGCAGAACCAGGGCTGGACCAACGCCTCGGCGGCGGACCTGGCGCTGTCCGGTACGCTGACGGGGTCGGGCGCGGTTCAGAAGTGGGGCACGGGCCGGATCGTGTTGAGCGGCGAGGATAGCACCTGGTCGGGCGTGATGACCGTCCGCGAGGGGGCGCTGCAAGTCCGCAGCGCTAGCGCGCTGGGATCGACCGGCGCAGGCACCGTGGTGGCCGACGGGGCCACGCTGGAAGTGAACGGCGCCGGGGCGGCCGTCAGCTTCGATGTGGAGCCGCTGACGATTTCAGGCTCCGGCGTGTCCGGCGGCGGAGCCTTGCGGTTCGTGCAGAACAACGTGACCTGGCGCGGTCCGATCACGCTGGCCGCCGATGCCCGCATCCAGGCGGCCAGCAATTCACCGGCGGCAACCGGCGCGATCGACATCGGCGCCCATACGCTGGCGGTGGGGGTGGACGCCGAGGCGACCGAATTGCGCCTGGGCGGGGCCTTGGTCGGCACGCGGGATGCCGCTGACGAATACGCCGTCATCAAGGACGGCCCGAGCCGCCTGCAGTTGACGGGCAACAACCCGTTCCTGACGGGCAATTTCCACTTCCAGGAAGGCGAAATCCGCATCGGCAGCGCTACGGCAGTGGGGCAGATCGGCCTGCTGGTTTTCGGCAACAACACGGTGATGAAATCCTCCAGCGCGGCCGATTATGACATTTCGCGGCCGGTGCGGCTGGACGGCAACGTGTCCTTCGGCGAGGCGGCGACGCGGACGGGATCGCTGACGTTCGGCGGCAACATCAATCTGGGCGGGGCCATGCGGACGATCGCGGTCAGCAATCCGGTGACCAAGTGGGTGGAATTCGTGGGCAACGTGTCCAACGGCGGACTGACCAAGGCCGGTCCGGGCCTGCTGGTCCTGAGCGGGACCAGCACCTACGGCGGCGGAACGACGGTCAGCGGCGGCACGCTGGAGGGAACCACCGACAGCCTTCAGGGCAACATCCTCAACAACGCCTGGGTGGTCTTCCGGCAGACCGAAGACGGCACGTATGCGGGATCCATGAGCGGATACGGTACGATGACCAAGGATGGCCTGGGTTCCCTGACCATCAGCGGAGTGAACACCTTCGAGGGTATCACCATCGTCAATGAAGGCCTCCTGATCATGGAAGGTTCGTCGGCCCAATCCGCCCACCTGGTAACCGGCGGCGGCGCGCTGCTGGGCGACGGGACCATCGGCGACCTGACCATCGATGGCATCGTTCACCCCGGCGCAGACTTTGACGAGATCGGGACGCTGAACGTATCGAATGTCTATCTGTCGGGCAACGGGATCTTGCGGATCGACATGGCGGACATCACCGGCGTGGCGGGAACCGATTGGGACCGGCTCCTCTCCGCGGGCAGCATTACAGTGGACGCCACGGCCATGAATCCCTTCCGCATCGAAATGGTTGGGGACCTGACCGGATTTGACCCGCAACAGCCCTGGTCGTGGAAGATCATGGACGCCGCCGAACCCTATCTCACCGGGTTTGCCCGCGAAAAGTTCGTGGTGGACGTTTCGGGCCTGACCGGCGCCGGTCTGGATGGTGTTGCCTTCGTCGTGACCGAGTACGGCGGCGACCTGCACATCGAATACCAGATGCCGGGCATCGAAGTGCAAGGCCTGAACGAAGCCGTGATCGCCAACGGCGAGGATACGCCCTCTCTGGCCAAGGGAACGGACTTCGGCTTGACCTCGGTGAATCTCCCGTTCGAGCAGATCTTCTGGGTCAAGAACACCGGCCTGGGGCCGTTGGTGTTGGGGGAGGTCGATGTGACCGGCGGCGGGGGCTATTTCTCCGTGGCGGAACAGCCGCCGCCGACCATTGATCCGGGCGAGCTCGGCGCGTTCACCATTTCGTTCCTGTCCGCCCTCACCGGGACGAACACGGCGACGGTATCCATTCCCAACAACGTGTATGGGCAGACACCCTACACATTCGACTTGCGGGCCGTGGCGGGCATTTCCGCGCCGTCCAATTTGTTCGTTTCCGCCGACCTGCATGAGATGGTGCGGTTGAGTTGGATCCGGAGCGAAACGCCGGTGATCCTGCTGCACCGTTCGGGCGAGGATTTCACGGGCAGCCCGGAGGACGGCACGGAGTACAGCGTGGGGGCCAGCGTCGGAGGCGGAACAGTCATCTACAAGGGCTTGGCCGAGAATCTGGACCATGAAGTCGCGCAGAACACGACCAACTTCTACGCCATCCATTCCGTGGCGGGGACCGGAGGGGATTCCGTTTATTCCATGGGCGTGACCGCCTATGAAGCCTATACGCCGACATTCCCGGCCGGCCGGATCCTGGAGCCGTTCTCCCGGACCAACAGCTTGACCTTGAACGGGGTCGACCGCGGCCAGGGCTGGAGCGGGGGCTGGGCCGTGAACGACGGAACCTTCACCATCGGAACGAACAGCCTGGTGGCGCCGCTTGGGTACCCCATGGTGGGCGGCAACCTGGCCCAGAGCACGGTGGGCGATGATGAAGAGGCCCGGGCCACGCGCAATTTCGCCTCCACCCTGACGACGGACCTGTACATCAGCTGGGTGATGCGGGTGGAGAATCCGGGCGCCGCCCCGTATGCCGGCATTGATGTCCTGGGCTCGGGTGGGACCCGGTTGTTCCGCCTGGGCCTGCCCGAAGGCAGCGCCACCGCGGGCATCCAGCGCCTGCCCGGCGGCAACTCCAGCAACACCGCCCTGACGGTCGAGGCCGGTTTGGACTACACTTATGTGGCCAAGATGGTCAAGTCCACCAAGACCGTGTACCTGTTGCGGTACGCGACCACCAACATCATCCAGCCGGCGGCCACGGATGAACCCGCCTTGGCCAACTGGCACGCGGTGTACCGGATGAACGATCTGGCCTCCACCGACATTTACGGCCTGCGCCTGGCGGCGGGGGGAACCACCGGCCCGGGTACGGTGAAGTGGGATGAAATCCGCGTGGCCAACAACTGGACCAACCTGTTCGATGTCGGCCGGCAGCCGGTGTGGGACGGCGAAGGCAACCAGCAGTGGTTCCAGGCCCGCAACTGGGTCGGCGATCAGTTGCCGCGCCAAGGCGTGGAAGTGGTCGTGTTCTACAAGACCATCAATCGCAATCCGATCCATTTCAACCCCAACGCGGCGCGCTATGACCTGCTCGGCCTCCGCTTCGATGAACGGGCCCACGAGAGCGTGGTCATCGGCTTCCCGGGCGGAACGGCCAATTCCATCATGTACCTGTGGGAGCAGGGCCTGGAAATCCAGAATTCGTCGGGCTCGCATACGATCGCGATTCCCCACATCCGGCTCCATCGCGACCACGAGTGGAAGAGCACGTCCACCAACGTGTTTACGTTCGCGACCGGCATCCAGGGCGATGCCAAGGTCACGAAGACGGGCCCGGGCCGCATCCATCTGGTCGGCACCGGGGCGGCCGGCATCCGCAATTCGTTCAGCAATACGCTGACGATCGCGGAGGGTGTCATCAGCATCCAGGAGCCTTGGGCGCTGGGCGCCACTTCGCACGAGACCATCGTGACGCCGGAAGGCGCGCTGGAATTGAGGCCCATTGTCTCGACCATCTATACCAACGAGCCGTTGACGTTGTCCGGCTGGGGCATTGACGATGGCGGGGCGCTGCGCAACGTGGCGTTCAGCAACCGCTGGACCGGGCGGATCACGCTGGCCGACCATGCGCGCATCCGGGCGGATGCCGACAGCGTGTTGACCGTTACCGGCGGGATTGACGGCATGAACGGCAACCAGGACCTCTATCTCGGCAGCGACGGCCCGATCAACATTGTGTCCAACGGCATCCTGGAGAACCTGCGGCACCTCATCAAGGACAGCGCCAGCACCGTGACGCTATCGGCCGCCAGCGCGTGGGTGGGCACGACCTACCTCAGCAACGGCATGTTCCGGACCCTGCTGCCGGAGTCCACTTCACCGACGACCCCGTTCCGGATCTCGGAGGGGGCGGTCTTCAATCTGTCCAACTTCGACCAGACGATTGGCTCGCTGGAGGACGGCGATGACGACGAGCCCGGACGGGCGGGCGAGGTGTGGCTGGGCAGCGGCTGGCTGACGACGGGCGGCAACGGCAGCAACACGATCTGGAGCGGGGAGATCAGCGGCACGGGCGGCCTGCATAAGCGGGGGCTGAGCACCATGATCATGGCCGGCACCAACATCTACAGCGGCCTGACCACGATCAGCAACGGCATCCTGGTGGTGCGCGGCGCCACCCCGTATTCGCATCACCACGTGGTGGCTCCCGGCATCCTGATGGGCACCGGCCCCGTCGGCGACTTGACCGTAGCCGGCACGGTGGACCCCGGCGATGAAATCGACGATATCGACATCTTCGAATCGGGCGACGTCCTGCTTTCGGGCGACGGCGTCATGCGCGTGGACATGACCAGCATCGAGGGCGAACCCGGCGTGGATTGGGACCTGCTCAATTCCTACGGCGGCATCACGGTGCAAGGCAACGGCACCTTCACCTTCCGCCCGGCGGGCAGTCCCGTGGGCTTCGATTCCGCCAGCAATTACGCCTGGCGCGTCATGAGCGGCGTGTCGCCAATCGAAGGCTTCGCGGTGAACCGCTTTGCGGTGGACACCTCGCTCTTTTCGCCAACTCTTGACGGCGGGCAGTTCAGCGTGATGGCCGACGGCAATGACCTGTACCTGACCTTCACCACCGGCGGCGGCATCCCGGTCTGGGACGGCGGCGGGGCGGATGCGCGCTGGGGCACCGCGGCCAACTGGGTGGGCGACATGGTGCCGTCCGCCGACAAGATCCATACGTTCTACGTCGGGCTGGATTCCGGCGCCAACATCCAACTGCAGGCCAACCAGTCGGTCCGAGGCCTGCGCTTCAATGATCAAGCGGACACCTCGCTGGTCTTCAGCGGAAGCCGCCTGACGATCAGCGAAGGGGGCATCGCCGTTGATGCGGGCTCGGCCGGCGCGCATACGCTGGCCTGTCTGATCCAACTGAATGAGGATCAGGCCTGGACGAACCACTCGGATGCGGCGTTTACCGTTAGCGGCGTTATTTCGAGCCCGGGCGCCCACCCCCTGCGCAAGACCGGCATGGGCAAGGTGATTCTCTCCGCCAATAACAGCTTCAACGGAGGTCTGTTCATCGACGAGGGCTCGCTGCAACTCAACTCCAGCACCAATGCCATGGGTGCCGGGACGCTCACCGTCGGCACCAATGCCACGCTGGAACTGAACGGGCCGTTCAACTGGCGGCCGGTCACGACCTACCTCTACGGAACCGGCACCAACGGCGGCGGCGGCATCCGGCAGATTTCCGCGGGTCTTGGCGAATGGCGCGGCAACGTGGTGCTGGGCGAGGACTCGCGCATCGCCATACCGGCGGGCTCCTTCGCCACCCACGGGAACCTCCAGGCCGGCGCGCATACGCTCTATATCACCAACACGTTCAGCTTCACCATGCAGGCCGGCCAGATAACGGGCACCAAGACGGACGACGACGGCGCGCTGCACAAGAGCGGGGCCGGTGCCCTCTTCCTGCGCGGGTCTACCCTGGAGGGGAGCCTGACCATTGCCCAGGGCGTCGTACGCCTGGCCGAAGACCTGACGGATGGCGGCGGGGCGTTGCGGATGCTGAATACCGCGGTCCTGACCGCGAGCAACAACGCGGAGCGCATCGTGGCCAAGCCGGTCGTCATCGAAGGCAACGTGGCGTTGAGCGCCGCGGGCACGTTCTCGGGCCACTTGCAACTGACCAACACGGTGGACCTCTCCGGCGCGCAGCGGATCGTATCCGTGTCCAACCTCGTGACCATGAGCGGGGTCGTGGATAACGGCGGGTTGACCAAGACCGGCCCCGGCACCCTGACCCTGTCGGCCGAGAATATTCACGCGGGCGATACGATCGTCAGCGCCGGCGCCCTGGTCGTCAGCGGCACTTCCGTCGATTCGTTCCATCGCGTCTTCTCCGGCGGCACGCTGCGGGGCGCCGGCTCCATCGGCCAGTTGGCCATTTCTGGTACGGTCGATCCGGGCAATACCGTCGGCGCGGCCGGCACCCTGAACACCAAGACGGTGACCTTGAACGATGGCGGCATCCTGCGCGTGGACATGCCTTCGGCCGACATGACGGGCACTCCCGGCGTGGACTGGGACCTGCTGGTGTCCTCGGGCGACATCGGCGTCCCGGCGGACCCGGGGCTCTTCGCCATCCGCCTGGCCGGCGCCGGCGAGGGGTTCAACCCCGGCATCAAACAGAGCTGGAAGATCATGGACGCCGGCGAATCGGTGCTGAACTTTGATGAAGCCCGCTTCTGGGTGGACACGTCGCTCTTTGCGCCGCCGCTGTACAACGGACAGTTCAGCGTGATCCATGACGACGAAAACGAAGACCTGTACCTGGCCTTTGTGCCGTCGGTCGAAGACGCCGACTTCTTTGAAGTGGAATCGGCCGGGCCGACCTCGATGACGCTGAACTTCTACCTGAACGGCGCGGGGCAGGATGTCGTGATCGTGTACAACGACACCGGCGTCTTCTCGTCGCCCTCGGGCGTTCCGCCGGACATGGGCGAAGACTTTGCGGGCGGCAAGGTGGCCTATGTGGGGGGGGGGCAGCCGCAGCAGACCCACGAAGGCCTCACCAGTTGCACCCGCTACTACTACCGGATGTTCTCGTACTACGACGGACGCTATTCGGACGGGCTGGATGACGACGACATGACCGATGCGCCGCCGGCGCCGGTCATCCTGGGGGCCACCGCCATCGGGAACACCAGCTTCATCGCCAACTGGGAGGCGACCACCGGGGCGACGGGCTACCGGCTGGATGTCAGCAGCAACGCCTTCTTCACCGGCGGCGGGGTGGGAACGTCCTCCGCCTTCCTCCACCAGGGCTTTGAAAGCGCCCCGGCCGACAACTGGCTGATCTACAGCGGCAGCGGCTTCATCTCCTCCGATAATCTGCCCACCGATTCGCCCTCGAACGGCCGTATCCGCACCGGCAGTTATTCCTGGCAGCGACGGAGCGGCTCGGCCACGCTGCAACTGGCCCAGAGCTCCATCGACGGCTTTGCCTCCCGCACCGTCAACGTACACATCGCCAGCATTTCCACCAACAACACCAACGGTGCCGACGCCGCCGACGTCGTCCGCATCTACGTCGCACTGGATGGCGCCGCTTTCTCCGCGACGCCGGACATTACCCTTGCGGGCAACAACAACGCGCGGTGGGGCTTCAACGCCACGGGCGTGGTGGCCACCGTCGCGGGTACGCCGGTCAGCGTCTCCGCCCCGCAGGGCGGGGGGCCGAACCTCAACAACTACGCCACCGCGCGCATCTCCATCCCGGATTCCGCGTCGACCCTGGCCATCAAGATCGAGGCGGTCAACGACGCGGCCGCGGAGGTTTGGACCATCGACGACGTGCAGATTACCGGCGTCGCCGTCGCCTCGAGTTTCGTGGACGGCTACGAAAACCTCTACGTGGACGGGACCAGCCAGCTCGTCGAAGGCTTGGAACAGGACGTGACCTATTACTACCGCGTGCGCGCGGAAAGCGACGGCGGCTGCGTGAGCGCCAATTCGGAAACCCAACCGGTCATCACCACGGAAGACCCCCCGAGCGCCCCGCTGAACGTGACCGCCTCGGACGGCACCAGCACCAACCACGTCGAACTCGAATGGACGGACGTCCTGACCGAGACAGGCTATTACCTCTATCGCGGCACATCCGATGTCTTCGGCGAGGCCGAGCACATCCAGACCCGCGGCATGAATGTCACCAATGCGCTGGATACCACGGCGGTGCCCGGCCAACTCTACCACTACTGGATTGTCGCCACCAACCAGAACGGGGCCGGCCTGCCGAGCGATCCGGACACCGGCTACCGTAAGCTGCCCGTCGTGACCGGCGTGGCGGCCACGGATGAAGTGCATCTGGACAAAGTGGTTGTATCCTGGACCGACGGCCCCGGCGAGACGGGCTATGCCATTTGGAGCAGCCTATACCCCGATCCCGCGACCGCGGCCTGGCTCGGGACGGTTGCGGCGGACCAAACCAGCTTCGATGACGAGTCCGCCGTGCCGGGCTGGTTCTACTACTACTGGGTGCTGGCCACCAATTCCACCAGCGAAAGCACCAGCGACTGGAGCGCTTCCGCCATGGGGGTTCGCATTCCCATCGATGCGCCCGAAGTGGGTTCCCTGCGGCTGGACGGCCGCGAAATGGTCCGGGCCTCCATCACGGCCAATTTGGCCGGCGATGAGATGCTGGTGCTGCACTCGACAACCGGGCCCATCCTGACCCATCCCGGGCCCCATACCAATTACACCCAAGGCACGACGATCGGGGACGCGACCATCGTGTACAAGGGGCCCGCCCCCGGCTTCCAGGAGCATGTCATTTTCGCCAACACCACCAATCACTACCGGTTCTACAGCATCCAGGAGTACGGCGATCCGGTGACGTGGTACTACTCCGACGGGTTGATCTTCGGCACCCCGCTGATCACCATGCCCTATCCGGAGAACGTGTATTCGGAGACCTTCTCCTACACGAACGTGACCTTGAGCGTCGGCAGCTTCACCAACAAGTCCGGCGGCCACCAGTGGACGGGGGCCTGGAGCCTCTCGACCGCCGGCGAGGGCCATGGCTGGACCGTCCAGACCAACGGCGTGTCCGGGCTGCCGGTCTTCGCCGAAACGAAGTCGAACTATCCGACCGTGGTCGGCAACCGCGCGGTGCTGGAAGCCAATGGCACGGGCCACAACGCCGCCCGTCGCACCATCACCACCACCAACAGCGGAACCCTCTTCGTCGGCGCCGTCGTGGCCTACAAGTGGCACGGCACGGACAAGTACATGACCATCGGCCTGATGAACGGGAACGACACCGAAATCGAATTCGGCAAGGTATACGGCCGGCAAAACTACTTCGATATTCGCCGCAACAATGCCAACGGCGACGTGTCGATGTACGAAATGAAGGGCTGGGACGAAACCGGCGGCACCGACAACTGGTACTGGATGGTCATCAAGTACGACTTTGATGAGGGTGGCGGCACGGCCTACGCCAAGTGCTTCTATCAGGGCAACGACATTCCGTACAACGAGCCGGCCCTGAATGAATGGGATGCGGTCTGGTCCGGCATGGGCATCGAGCAGTTCACCGCCATCGAGCTCAAGGGCGGCAGCGACGACGGCTGGCTGGGCGGGGCCATCTGGGATGAAATCCGCGTGTCGAGCATCTGGCCCGAACTGATCGGCCAGCCCGGCCTGATCCCGACTCCGCCGATCATCGACTTCGGCGAGGTGGAATCCACGCTCTCGAGCAATATTACGGTCTGGATCGCCAATCGTGGCGGCGACAACGTGCCGCTGTTCATCGACAACGATCCGGCCATCACCCTCGACGGGCTCGACGCCGAGAGCTTCACGTTCAGCCCCGACCGGTTCCCGGACATGTTGACCTACCTGCAAAGCAACAGCGTATCCGTCACCTTCTGGCCCACCAACGTGGGGCCTTACGAGGCCACGCTGTGGGTGCAGAACAACTCCGGCGTGAACCCGTACCCGATCCAGATCGTCGGCACGGGCGTGCCGACCGTCTCCACCAACCTGCCCGAGGTCAAGACCTACGAGGTCGGCGAGGGCCGCTGGCTCACCGACGCCATGGTCACCTCCGGCGTCTATTCCGTCGCCGCCGAGGTCTTTCATGTCCGCGGCATCCTGAGCGCCTCCTACGACATCCTCGACCCCGAGGGCGGCTACGTCGTGCAGGATGAGCCGTTCAGTCTGTGGGAATCGGCGGACGGCATGACCGTCCGGTTGTCGGATGAGATCCGCACCGGCCACTGGCCCGCGCCGCCGTCCGACGCCTATCTGCTCCAGGTAACGATGATGGCCTCGAACCTGATCGGCGCCACCCAGACGATGTATACCGCCGATGGCGTGGTCACCACCCCGGATCTCTTCTTCACCGAATACGTCGAAGGATCGAGCAATAACAAGGCGATTGAAATCTATAACGGGACCGGCGTCGGCGTGGTGCTGACCAATTACGGTATCCGTTTCCAGGCCAACAATGGTACGGGATGGGGCGGTTATACCGAATTGCCCGATGTCATCCTCGGGCCCGGCGGAACCTTTGTCATTGTCCACGAACTCGCCGCCGATGAAGATTTGCTGGCCCGAGCGGATTGGCTGAATACCGCCGTCTGCAACTTCAACGGCGACGACTCGATCTTCCTGATGAAGGGCCTAGGCGAGGAAGTCCCCATCGACGCCATCGGCTCCAGCCCCAGCGGCGGCTACTTCGGCGAAAACCTTACCTTGCGCCGCCGGTCGTTCGTCACCGCCAACGCCCCGGTCTACAACGCGCTGGAATGGGAGACCCTGCCAATCGACACCTTTGATGGTTTGGGCTGGCACGACATGGACGGTGCCCTCGGCCTGCCCATGTGGATCACGGTGGAGGACGATGATGTCGATGCGCCGGTCATCTCCCTGGTGCGCGTCAACGGAACCGCGCCCACGGCCGGCACGCCGGGCCCCGGAATCCTCTTCTGGGACATTCCGGCGGAAGGACTCCCGATCACCTGGAACATCCAGGACACGGGCAGCGGCTTGCTGGCCGCCAGCCATCACTACAGCCTGCGTTTGGGAACGGATGTCGTAGCCGCCGGTTACCTGAATGGCAGTGAAGACGGGGATGGACAGTCCGAAGCCATTTCGCAGTCCGTGGACGTGCCCAAGGCCTCCTTGGGCCATGGCGAGTACGTCCTCGGCCTGGCCGGCGCCGATTACGACCTGGAATGGGTCGGCGACTCCCTGTCGACCTCCAACCAGTACTTCTTCCGCATCCTGGCCGGGGAAATCGAGGTCGAGCCGACCTCGCTGGACTTCGGCCAGGTGGGCGTGGGCCTGACTTCGAACCTGACGCTGACCGTTCACAACCACGGCAACACGGCGCTGACCATCTCCGAGTTCGAGTTCATCGGCACCGGATTCGCCTTCTTCGAGGCGGACCGCGCCGACCTGGTCGTGCCGGCCAACGACTCCGCCGAGGTGACCATCTCCTTCATGCCCGTCGGCGGCGGCACCTTCAACTGGACCCTTGTCCTGCACAACGACTCCGCCAACGATCCGGCCCTGACGGTTCCGCTCTCCGGCAACTGCTATGACCCGGAAACCATGCCGCCGGTCATCGTCGACTATGTGCTGGAAGACTTCCTGTCGACGCCCAACGTGGTGACCGACCATGCGGGCGCCAATGGAGAACTCCTGGCGACCTTTACGATCTACCAGATGGTGGGCATGCAGCCCGTTGGCGCCTCCTTCGACCTGATCTATCCGGACGGCTCCATGGCGGTCGAGGATGTGCCGCTCTCGCTGGTCGGCACCGTCGAGATCGAAGGGCAGACCTGCCACGTGTTCGAGGGCGTTCCGCCTCCGTTCTATCCCGCTACGCTCGGGTTCTACACCGCGCGCGTCACCGCCGTCAGCGCCAACGGCATCGAAATGATCAACGAAGTCAACTTCCAGGCCGTCGACAGCGGGATCCAGACCCTGACGGAGACCTTTGACAGCGTCGCCAACAACAGCGGGTCCTATTTGTCTGGCACGGTTGAAGACGCCGACTGGGGCACGTGGACGTTCACGGACGCCCTGTGGAACCAAACCCTGTACGGCACCAAGGCCCCGACGCTGCGACAGGCGGGCACCCTGGTGTCACCAGCCTTGGATCGCGGGTTGACCCAGATCTCGTTCGATTACCGCCGGCCGTTCTCCGAATCCGGCAGCTACGAGGTGGACGTGCTCGTCAATGGCGACGTGGTGGGGACCGTGACCGACATGCCGCCCGACACCACCACGGTCTATTCGTTCCTGGCCACCGGCCTCGACTACTCGGGCGAGGTGGTGATCTCGATCATCAACCGAGCGCCAGCCGGCGGTCCCAACACCAAGCGCATCACGATCGACAACATCGCCATCCTGACCGAGGACGTCGACGCCTCCCAGCCCATGATCTTTGAAATGATCGACGAAGATATCGAAGGCCCCATCCATAGCGGGTTCAACGTCGACGATGCCGTGTTCTCGACCTCGGACGTCGAATTCGGCCTGACGGTCACCGGCCTGGTCCTCGATGTCCAGAGCGGCGTCTTCGCTGCCAGCAACCGCTGGACGCTCTACAGCAACGAAATCGCCATCGCCAGCGGCTTCATGACGATGGATCCGGATGAAAACGGCGCGGGCATCGGCGATGAGCCCGCCGGCCTGTCGGCGTTAATCGAGGCGGAACACCTCGAAACCGACGCCTACCAATTCATGTTCCGCATCGAAAGCACCGACTACGACGTGGACCGTCCGCTGGACTGGATCACCACCACCAATGACTATTGGTTCTGGGTGACCACCTTCATCAACGCCCCGACGGAGGTGGTGGCGGAAGCGGACGGCGCGGAAATGGTCGTGATGAGCTGGAACAAGAACGGCGCGCCCGACGTCCTGGTGCTGTGGAGCCACAGCCCCATCACGGTGGAAAGCCTGCCGCCGGACACCTCGTTTGCGGTGAATGATACCTATGAGGGCGCCACGGTGGCCTACAAGGGGCCGTGGGACGGCTTTGAACAGGTCGTGCCGGTCGCTTCACTCAACCACTACCGGCTCTTCGGCGCCGCCGGCAACTTCTACTCCCAGACGTATGCCGAGCCGGTGGAGAATCCCGTGCGGACCCTGACCTACGAAAGCGGCGAAATCGTGGACCAGTTCGCCTATACCAATCTCTTCACATTGGCGCAGAACAACCTGGCCACCGGTCAGGGCTGGAGCGGCGGATGGCAGGGCGACACGCACAAGTACATGGTCGACGACACCAACCTCGTGCACGGCATCAGCGAGTATCCCGAACCCGCCGCCAACAAGCTGCAGTGGATCGATACCAGCTCGTATGAAGTGGACTCTGCCGTCATTACCCGGAAGCTGGCGGCCAGCCGCGCCGGCCGGACCTTCATCGCCTTCATGATGAACTATCTCTACGACGGGGAGAGCAAGTATGTCGGCCTCTCGCTGATGAGCGGGATCGATGCGGATGTCGAGGAAGTCTTCTTCGGCAAGCTGTACAATCAAATCAGACTCGCCGGCTTCGAAGTGCCTGGAGAACATACGGCGACCTCGGCCTATGAACTGAATCCGGGTCACGGCAACGACTTCATGATTGTGGGCGAATGGGATCCGGTCACCAAGACCATCCGCATGTGGGCGTTCCATCCCACGCAGGAAATCCACCAGAACTACGATCCGGATACGGCCATCGCCACCTATACCGACGCCGGGCTGTCCATCGGCACGATCACCGGTATCCGCCTGGGCGCGGGCAGCGCCGCCGGGACGGGCGGCGACGACAAGATTGAACTCGGCCACGTTTACTTCGACGAAGTCCGCGTGGGCTCCACGTGGGACGAAGTGCTGAACTTCGTGCCCCCGAAGGTGTACGACTACGAAGGCGGAGTGGACCTCGAAGGCGTGCACTGGATCTCCGACGCCCAGCTCTCCGCGGCCGATCACAGCTACGACGTGGCGTTCAGCCTCTACCACCGCTCCGGCATCGCCGAGGCCGAGTTCACCCTGCTGGACCAGGAGGATCCCGAAACCGAGCTGTATGCCCCGCGCCAGGAACTGGTCGCCGACGGCATGTGGGGCAGCCGCTATCGCTTCACCCAGACGGTGACGGACCGCCTCCACACCAACGATGTGGCCCTCGGCGCCTACACCACCCGCGTTTGGGTCACCTCCACCAGCCTCAAGGCCACCAACACCATCATGATCGCCGAGTCCGGCGGCGCCGATAACCTGTTCTTCGGCGAGTTCGGCGAAGGCAATAATTGGGACAAGTACGTCGAACTGTACAACGCCACCGGCCGCGATATCGACCTGAGCGAGTACCTCATCGGCAGCCAGACCGATCCGTCCAAGAAATACACCACTTGGAATTTCTGCCGGATCGCGTTGGAGCCCACGATATTGCCGCATGGCGACACGCTCCTGATCCTTAACGGTGGCCGCTGGGGAAGCGTCTCAAACAACGAGACGGTCAATCAAGCCATGCTGGATGTTCTGGATAATGCCGGCCGACCCTATCTATTTACATCGAATTGGGTGCTTCAGGTCAGTGGTGACGATCCGGTGGGGTTGTTCCACCAGTCGAACACCAATCAATGGATCGATGTGTGCGGCATTGGTCCGGACGAAGAAGTGGCGGCTCGCTATATCATGAGCCGTCTCTCGGATGCCGAAGTCCCCCGGCCCTATCCTTATCAAGTCGAACCCACCCAGTGGGACTTCCGTGATTGGGATGGAGATCGGGATACGGGATATGCGAATTTCCTTTCCACCGCCGGCGTATACGACCGCGACGTCGGCAGGGGCGAGATCATCCGGTTCTTCGTGTACGACGATGACACCGAGCCGCCGCGCGTCGGTCCCGCCAGCGTCGTGAAGGTCGGTCCCGACGCCGGGCCTTTCGAAGAGTTGAACAAGGAGCCCGGCAGCACCGAGGTGGTCCTGACGGCCTGGAGCTTCACCAACTTCTCGAGCATCGCGGCCGCATCGGCCCCGTGGCCGGGCAGCCTGTTCAAGGACGGCCCCGCCATCACGTGGAATCCGTCGTACACGCTGCAACTGATCAACACCAATACCTCGACCGGCACGAAGGAAAACAGCTGGTTCGGCGCCTATGATCAGTTCGCCCGAGGTGAAATCTACATGCGCGACGTTGGCACGTGGGGCTTTGGCGAAGGCAATCTGGCCTGGATCCAGTTCGAGTTGGACCTGGTGGCGGCCGATGAGCTGATCTTCTCCTGGGCCGAAAACGGCGGGGCCAACGGCTTCAATAACGCCCGGGTGCTGTGGTCCCAGACCGGCGCGGAGGACTCGTTCGCCGCCGCCGGGGAATGGCCGGCCTGGAAACCGAATATCGGGAATGTATGGACCGTCCGCTTCCTGGAACTGAGCAAGGTCATCCCGCGGGGGATCTCCAAGTTGTACCTGCGTTTCGAGTTTTCGAACTACAATGCCGACAGCGGCTACTACCGGATGGACAACATCCAGTTGACCGGCTATCCCGAGGAATTCCTGGTCTATGACAGCGACATCGCCGCTTCGGATTACAAGCTGCGGATGCGCGGCAATGTGTACGATACGCACAGCGGCTTGCAAGTCGACCAGGCCACCATGAAGATGGGGGCGCGATTGGGTGAGTTGAACGCCGCCAAGACCGCCGAGCGCCTGATCGATGACGGCAAGGATCCGGAGTCCGCCCTGTGGTGGGATGTGTCCCTCTCGCGGGAGGAACTGACCGAACTGGTCATCGCCTCGCAGACCGGCGCCGGCATTCCCTTGACCGTGGATGTGCCCGACGCCGACGCCGATCGGCCGGATGATGAAGCGTGGCTCTACGGCCACCTCGGCCAGTTGCGGATCATCGATAACGACACCGAGCGGCCGAAGTTGACTCTCGCGACCATGCGGCCGCGCAGCGGCATCATCGCCCAGTGGCTCTACACGGATACCCAATCGCTGCTGCCCACCCGCGCCGATTCCAGCGTCGAGGTGTCGGCCATGCAATGCCTGACCACGGCGGGCACCTTCAGCGTGCCACGGTTTGAAGAGAAGGCCCCGGGCCAGTACGCGGTGCGACAGACCGGCTGGCAGTGGGACAGCAAGTTCTACCACGTGGAACTGACCCCGGAAGCCGATGCGGCCATCACCAACATCACGTTCCAGACGCGGGTGGGGAATGTCGAGGGCCCAACCCACTTCTACGTCCGCAAGTTCGTCGGCGGCGAGCAGGTCCAGGTATCCGGTCCGCATTACTTCACAGGCGGAACCATCAATACGGGCACCTGGTACAACATGAACATCAGCCTGTCCGGCGCCAACGCCTTCACGCTGGATGCCGGGGTGGAGACCCAAATCCGCCTGCATCCCTACGGCGCGCCGCATATCGGCGTGAGTTGGTCGGTCTACGGCCTGACCATGTACCAGGGTGAAACCGGCGACGAAGGCGTCACCGAAGTGACCGACGAGGAATTCGCCAGCGGCGCCTTCCAGCTCCGGGGCAGCACATGGGATGCCGGCAGCGGCATCCGCGGCCCGAACGCCGACGATGAGGCCAAGCGCCCGATGTTCTCGCTCAGCACTCCGCAGGGCCACCCGTTCGTGACGGACAAACCGTTCAACTTTGAAGCGGAAATTGAATGCGGCGATGCCCAGACGGAAGAGGAAGGCGTCTTCTATGCCAACCTTCCAACCCCGACCTATACCAACCTGATGCTGGGTGAGTATCGCGGCCATGCCAGCGTGTGGGATGCCGATGACGACCGCACCGATGACGATCTCCAGGTCCGAGCCGATCTGTCGTTCTATGTGGTGGACAACGATATGACGCCGCCCACCGAGGTCGGCACGATCTACGTCAATGATGTCCCCGTTCCGGAAACCGCCCCCGACCGCTTGTCCGTCACCTGGACCAACGAGCCGGTGTTCATTATCAACTTCAGCGAATTGGCCGAGGATCCCGTGGGCGATGAGTCCCTCAGCGAGAAGCAACGCGGCGCCAGCGGCATTGGCGAATACCGCGTGTCCGCGGTCAATGTGGACAGCCTCAGCAACAGCAACCGAGCCAAAATCGGCCGGCCGTTCGCCGTGGCGGCCACCGAAGGCGCCTTGGCCAACTATGGCTTCGAAATGCTCGGCGACGGCCTGTCTTGGACCCTGGAATCCAACAGCTCCATCCAATACTTGAAGGATAATCCCGCCCTCGTCCGCGAAGGCACTAACAGCCTCAAGCAGACCAGCGGCGGCCTGGCCTATCAACTCCTTGAGTTCCGCAACGTGGAAGAGGAGGCCCCGCTCGTCGGCGTGAACGGTTGGTACCGCTCCAGCGATGGCGCGACCTTCCGCATCGAAGCCTTTGCCGCCGACGACCCGGAAACGGTTTTGGCCACCCAGGATCTGAGTCTGCCGGCGACGGGCGGGGGCTGGACGGCCTTCGGGCTTGATCCGGTCGCGGCCGGCGTCAATGCCGGCTTCGAGACCGGCGACCTCTCCGGATGGGAGCTGTTCGGGTCGGGATACCGCATCAGCAGCCATGAGTACGACGTTCGCTCGGGCTCGTATGGCGCCGTGATCGATGTCGATTCCGAAAGCGGCCCCTGGCACGGGTTGTACAAGCTGATCGCCGTTTCCGAAGGCGAAACCTATCAGGCCTCGATCTACATCCGCACGGTCGACCTGGATAACTCCCAGTCGTTCCTCGAAGTCAAGTGGTTCGATGCCGATGGCGTCGCCGGCGGCTATCAGGATGAGGACAAGATCGGCTACGTGGCCACGGCCGGCATTACCACCGACCAGGACTTCACTTTGGCGCAACTGACGGATCTGGTCGCCCCGGCCGGCGCCGTCATGGCCCATGTGGGCGTCGCCGTCAACAAGTTCGGCGAGATCGCCGAGGAAGATACCGACTGGCACGTCTTTGACGACTTCTCGTTCGGCTTCCAGGGCGGCCAGTCCATCGGCGACGGCTCCGTCGAGGTCTTGAAGATCTCCCTGATCAGCGGCGGCGGCAGCGAAACCTATTGGGATGCCCTGCGCCTGTCCGTCGACGTCGGCGCCAACATGCCCTCGATGCGCTTCGTGGCCGATGTGGAAAATCAGGGGCTCATTCCGCAATACCTCTTCGCGGTCGATGCCGACAACAACCGCGCCGGCGACCGGCTCGCCGGCCCGGCCAAGCCGTTCTACATCGCCTACGATGTCACCCCGCCGACCGCGGTGGGAATCGCCAGCCAACCGCTCTCCGTCACCACCGACACCGTCGATGACCCCACCACCCAGTTCGATCTGGAATGGAGCACCGAGGGCGTTGGTCCGGACGATCCGGGGCACGACAACCATCCCACCAAGGTCAGCACCGATCGCGACGTCCTGTCGCCATGGGGCAGCTATAAGATCTACTACGGCACCTACGACGGCATGGATGTGCCGGAAGGCGACCCGGGCGTGGGCTCCGGCAGCGCATTCATCTTCACGAACTTCATCGCCACCGGGCATTACACGAATTGGCCCAGCGTCATGAGGGGCTCGTCCATCACGGATCCCTCCGCAAATCCGACCTATTATGATGCCTTGTCGGATATGAGCCAGGACACCATCCGGCTCTACGACCTGGACTTCGACCAGGAATACGCCGTGGTCATTGTCGGCGTCGACGCCGCCGGCAACGAAGGGTCTGCCAATGTCCATGGCTGGGCCACCAACAATACCATCCGCTTTGCCATCACCAGCGGCTGGGTGGTCGCCAAGGCCAAGGCCCAGGAGGCCTTCGGGGAACATGAAGCCTTCACGCACACGGACGCCGACAACGCCGTGGCCATGGGGTGGATCGCCGCCGGCCAGAAGGATGGCATCGGGACCGTTTCCCGCGAATACGACCTGATCTATTGGGATGCCCCCCGCTTCCAGGAAACGCCCGACAGCACCTGGCTGAAGGTCGCCACCATCCAGACCAACTGGTTCGTGGATGACGGTGGGCAGCATCGCACCCGCGGCCAGATGCGGTTCTACCGCGCATCCTACAAGGATCGGTGGCTGCGCGAAGTGGATGGCAAGCCCCAGCGGCCCATGGTCACGGAGGAGGTCTATGCCCTCCATAACGTCATCCTGTCCCGGGGCCACAACTACGTGGCGCTGCATGGCGTTCCCTATACCAACACCTTTGCCGCGGTCTTCGGCGGAACCAATGTCTTCCCCGGCGGGACCTCCGCCATGCCGGACAGCGGCGGCACCGTGGTCGAATTCTACAACCCGGGCGTCAATGCCCTCCTCGGCGAGGCCTACTACCTCACCACCGATAACAAGTGGCTGAAGGCGGGCGGCATCGATGTCACCGATGTCGTCCAGTCGGAGGACTTCTTCAACCGCGGCTTCTCCATCACCCTGCCGGATCCCCTGCCGGAATACTACCGGCACACCACCGCCCAAGATATCGATCAAACCGATCCCAGCACCGGCGGGCCGCTCCAACTCGATGCCATGATCTGGTCGCCCGTCCTCCGGGTGCCCACCAATGGCTTCAGCCAGGTCATCCAGACCGGGCGCGCCGCCGTCTTCGATCCCAACCAGCCCGGCCGCGTCGAAATCGCCCCCGAAATCCTCTCCTACAACCTGGTCGCCCTGCGACTGCCCGTCGCCGCCACCCCGGGCGAAATGGGGCTCCTCGAAGCCGGCCTGACCAAGGGATACAAGGACTTTGCCGACCATATCTATACCTGGAATACGGCCACCAAGAGCCCCCGCTCCGGCAGCACCATCTATGCGGCTGAAAACGGGGTCTTCCGGTTTGTGGCCAATGACGCGCTCGTCGGCGCCGGCTACTTCAAGCCCAACGATGTCATCGTGATCGTGTCGCGCAACCAGGCCCCGCCGGACAAGCAAGACCCGCCCGGCTCCGGCAACTGGACCTGGCGCTATCACCCGCGCGACTTCTACAGCCTGCCCACGCGCTGGATCGAACCCTCCACCGCGCTGCGCCTGCCGTCCGCCAATCTGTCCTTCAGCTTCGTGGGCGATACCTTCATGCGCCTGAACTGGGATCGCGGCGACGGCCAAAACCGCATCGTCGTGGCTCGCCAGGGCTCGCCGGTCAGTTGGATTCCGGAGAACGGATTCGACCCGGCTCCCTACGTCCAGAACAACTTTGCCACCGCCACCGATATGGGCGGCGGGCATAAGATCGTATACGACGGAAATCGGGACAGCTTCACCTTGTCCGGCCTGGCCCCCGTGACCACCTACCACTTCGTCATCTACGAGTATCAGGGGGTCGGCGCGCAAACCGTCTACCTCGCCACCGGCACTCCGCCGGAGGGCAGCCAGACCACCCGCGCATCCCTGCCGACCACCCAGGCCTCCAACCTGCAGTTCAGCAACGTCGGGCAAGACCAATTGACGCTGTCGTGGACCAGCGGCAACGGGGCCGGACGCATCGTGATGGCCCGGAAAAACGGCCCGGTGGATGTCAATCCGATCGGAGGAAGCAACTACTATGCAAGTGCGGCCTTCGGGCAGGGACCCGAACTGGGCAACGGCAATTATGTGGTGTATGTGGGGAATGGCAGTTCTGTGAACGTCAGCGGCCTCACGCAAGGCAACACCTATCACTTCCAGGTGTTCGAGTATAATGGCAGCGGCGACAGCCTCAATTACCTCATCGGCGGTGAGCCCGCGGCCGCCAAGCGGTCCATCCTGTCGCCTCCGCCCACCGCTCCACCCACGGCGCTATCCCTGACCGTCGTCAACCCGTCCACCCTGACCGTCACGTGGGAGAACGGCGGCGGCGATGGACGCCTGCTGATCGTCCGCGAGGGGTATGCCGTGAATTGGACCCCCACGGATGGCATGGTCCCTCCGGGCATCAATGCCTACTTCCCAGGGGCGGCTCCCCTGACCCCGTTCCCGGCCAACAAGGCATGCTATCTCGGCCCGGAAGACTCCGTCACCATCACCGGTCTGACTCCTGGATGGCCCTACCACGTGAAGCTATTCGAGTACAACGGCACCGGTGAAGCGCTCAGCTACAATACCGACAACGCCCCCACCGCCACCCAAGTCATGCCGGAGTAAAGAGAGCAGCCCACGGGTGGTAACAACGGGGGGGAGGGGCGCGCGCTGTAGCCGCGCTCGCTGAGCGCGGTGGTTCGGTGGCTGCCGCGCCCGACTACTGACTACTGACCTCTGACCTCCGACCTCGGACCTCGGATCTCGGATTACGCCTCCCCGGACATCACCCGCGTCAATTCCGGAAGCGGCAGCCGTTTCAGGACGCGCTGGAGTTGGCGGGTGGCGGCGGGGACGTGGCGCCTGAAGAATTCCAGCCCGGGCTTGCGGGAGAGCACGGCATAGGCGCCGAGGGCCTGGCACAGGCGCTGGACCGCCGCCGGCAGAAAGGCGTCCTCGATCTCGCGGCCTTGCGGGTGCCGGCGGGTGTAGGTGCGCAGCAGCGAGCGCTGCAGGGGTTCATCGAGATCGGCGTAGGGATCGCACAAAAGGCTGGCCAGGTCATAGGCGGCGGGACCGCGGCGCATGCCCTGGTAATCGATCATGACGGGCTGCGTCCCACGGAAGTGGATGTTGCTGGACTGCCAGTCGCGGTGAATCAAGGCTTGCGGGGAAGTGGCCAGTCGTCGGGCCACGGATTGCAACTCGTTGGCGACGGCGGCGAGGGTGGTTTCCGAAAGGCCCGGACGGCAGCGGAGGACGTTGTCGATAAAGTAGGCCTGTTCCCAGGCGTAGAGCTCCGCGTTGAATCCCGGCATGAGGCGAAGTCCCTGCTGGCGGGCGGCGGGCCAGCCATGCAAATGCAGGCGCAGGGTGATGTCGAGAATGCGCAGATAAAGCCGACGGATCGCAGGCGGCGGCAGGGTGGGGAGTTGCGATTGGAGGGTCTCGCCGCCGAGGTCCTCAAAGACCAGCAGGCGGTGGCGGGGCGCATCGAGCAGCAGGCGCGGGACCGGAATGCCGATGGACTCCAAAAAGCGCGTATGCCGCGCATGCAGGCGGTTTTCCGGCCGCTGCGGACTCCAACGGACCAAGAGGACGGAGGGTGTATGGTATTTATAAATAGTATAATATCGGGGGTCGCGGATGGGTAGCCGGAAAAACTCGCGGGCGGAGCCGCGCGGGGGCAGAACCTCGATCGGCGCAAGGGGGGATTCGGGCAGGAGATGGGCTTGCCGCAGGCCGCGCTGCTCGCGCGGGGTGAGGACGGCGGCGGCGGGGAGGGGGAAGCTTCGGTCGGATCCTCCGTTTCGAGCCGCGAAATCGCGATGGGCCTGGAGGTACTGCGCGGGCGTGCCGATATCGGCCCAGAAGGAGCCGGGGACCCAGACGCCGGCGATGCGGTGGCCTTTTCGCTGGGCCCGCTGATAGGCGGCAATCAGGGTGTCGAAGCCCTCCGGAGCGATGAAGGGCAGGATGCGCGCGTCGAGAATCTGCAGTCCGCAGAAAGTGGCGGTTCCGCGCCGGGGATCGTGGAAATCGCGGATGAAGCCGCGGGAGCAGCGTACGGTGCGGGGACCGGCATCGAACGTGAGCCAGCAGGCGGCCAGGGGGCGCGGACGCTGCCAGGCGCGGATCAGCGGGGCGGGATCGAGATCGGCGGCGACATCGGCATTGACCAGCCAGAAGGGTTGGTCAAGAAACCAGGCGGCGTTGCGCAGGGCGCCGCCGGTGCCGAGAATGACGGGCTCGAATACGGCGCTGACGCGGAGCGATGGAAAGGGCTGGCTGGCCAGATAGGCGACAAGGGGACCGGGGGCATGGTGCAGATTGATCAGGACTTCGCGCACGCCCCAGTCCGCGAGGCGTTCGAGGGTATGGGCCAGCATGGGGCGGTCCCAAAACGGCAGCATCGGCTTGGGCGTTTCCTGCGTGAGCGGACGCAGGCGGGTTCCCAGTCCGGCGGCGAGAATAAAGGCTTTGCGGGGAGGGCGCATGGATCGAGTTACGTCAAGAATCGATAGGCATCAATAAATCTTCAATTTTCCACACAGTGGTAACCCGTTTTCCACGCCATGGAAAATCGCGGCCCGGATTTTCCACAGCATGGAAAAATATCGGCTGATTTTTCCACGGCATGGAAAAATGTATTCCACAGCATGGAAAATGGGAGACGGATTGTTCCACGGCATGGAAAACATATGGCAGGTTTTTCCACGGCATGGAAAACTATTTTCCACACAGGGGCGCCTTTTCCGGAGCCGGAACTTGCTTTCGGCGGCTCGATTTGAAACGGTATCCCGTGATGCTTGCAAGCCGGACCATGCGTAAGGATTGAATCCCGCCATGCTTTCCAAAGTCTATTCAGGCGCGGTGTTCGGAGTGGACGCCTACGAGATTGAAATCGAGGTCAATTCCGGGCATGGCACGCCCACGATCGTGGTGGTGGGGCTTCCGGATGCCGCGGTGAAGGAAAGTTCGGACCGCGTCTGGACCGCCATGGTCAATTCCGGGTTTGCGCCGCCGATGAACCGCATGACGATCAATCTGGCGCCGGCGGACATCAAGAAGGAGGGGCCCAGTTTCGACCTGCCGATCGCGCTCGGGATGCTGGCGGCTGAAGAGCAGTTGGATGGCGGCCGCCTGGAGGCCTATGCCGTGGTGGGCGAGTTGGCGCTGAGCGGAGAAGTCCGGCGCGTGCGCGGGGTGCTGCCGATTGCCCTGCGGGCGCGCGCCGAGGGACGAAAGGGAATCCTGGTGCCGCCCGAGAACGCCGAAGAGGCCGCCGTGGTCGAAGGGCTGTCGGTGTATCCCGTGGCGAACCTGCGCGAAGCCGCCGATTTCATCGAAGGCCGCAAGGCCATTCCGCCCTGCCAGGTCGATATGCAGGCGGCGTTTGCCGGCGGTACGCTCTATGACGACGATTATGCCGATGTCAAAGGCCAGGAATTTGCGCGGCGGGCCATCGAAGTGGCCGTGGCCGGCGGGCACAACATCCTGCTGGTGGGCCCGCCGGGAACCGGGAAATCGATGCTGGCCAAGCGGGTGCCGACCATCCTGCCGCCGCTGACGCTGGAAGAAGCGCTGGAGACCACCAAGATCCACAGCATCGCGGGCGCGCTGCCGGCGCATCAGGCGGTGGTGCATGGCCGCCCGTTCCGCGCGCCGCATCACACCATCTCCGATGCGGGGCTTCTGGGCGGCGGAACCCACCCGATGCCCGGCGAGGTCAGCCTGGCCCACAACGGGGTGCTGTTCCTGGATGAACTGCCCGAGTTCCACCGCAACGTGCTGGAAGTGATGCGCCAGCCTCTCGAGGACGGCACTGTCACGATCTCGCGCGCCGCGGCCTCGGTGACCTTTCCCTGCCGCTTCATGCTCGTGGCGGCGATGAATCCCTGTCCGTGCGGCCATTGGGGGGACAGCCAGAAGGTGTGCCGCTGCACGCCCGTCCAGATGCAGCGCTATCGCAACAAGATTTCCGGGCCGCTGCTGGATCGGATCGACCTCCATGTCGAGGTGCCGGCGATCAACTACCAGCAGTTGTCGTCGCTGGAAAAGGGCGAGAGTTCTTCGGCGATCCGCGAGCGGGTGGTGGCGTCGCGGGCGATCCAGCGCGATCGTTTTGCCCACCACAAGGGGCGTCCGGCGGTCCACTGCAACGCGACCATGCGCGCCAAGGATGTCCACAAAAACTGCGTCTTGGACGGCGATGCGGAAGGCTTGCTCAAGGCGGCGATGTCCGACCTGCACCTGAGCGCGCGCGCCTACGACCGCATTCTCAAGGTTGCCCGGACCATTGCCGATCTGGCCGGCAGCGATTCCATCGCGGCCGACCACATCGCCGAGGCCATCCAGTACCGCTCCCTCGACCGAAGCTACTGGGCATGAATCGTTGGATTCGGGGCATCTGGGCCGTGCTGGGGATGGTGGTGGTCCTGTTGCGGCCGGCATGGGCGAATCCGGAAGGGACCCAGGATATTCCGCTGGACGAGGTTCCGCGCGCGGGGTTGCTGCCGGTGGATGTCGCCCTGCTGGAGAATCCGGCGTATCGCTGGCGACACCTGCGCACGGCGCATTTCGTTCTGCACTACGACCAGAAGATGTTCGCCGCCCGCGTGGCGCGAATGGGCGAGCAGTTCTATGAGGCCATCTCGGCGGATCTGCCCGGCCTGGAAGATCGGGTCAGCCCTGGACTCTCGCACATCTTCATCTTTCGCGATCCCCGCGACTGGCAGGCCATCGTGGCCGGCATGCCGGGGGTGGAGCCGTGGGCGGCCTCCTTCGTGCGCGGGAACGTGATGATGTTGCAGGAGGTGGGCCGGGCTCCGTCGGAGCGCATGGGCGTGCTGGCCCACGAGATGACGCATCTGGTGTTCAATCGCTTTTTGCCCGTGCGCCTTCCGCTCTGGCTGAACGAAGGGTTGGCGGAATACTACGGGGAATTCGCCTACCGCGCGGCGCGCGGCCTGGGCTGGAATCCGCGGGCGACATTCCGACGCCTGCCCCGACGGATGCCGCTGGAACGGCTGCTCCACGCGCAAACCTATCCCGCCGCAGCGGGGGATATTCGGTTGTTTTACGACACGAGCCAGTTTCTGGTGGGATTCCTGCTGATCCGGTATCCGCGCGAAATGTGGGAGACCTTTTTGCAGAAGGTGATCGCCGGCGATGACGCGCTGCGGGCCCTGCTGGAAATCTACGGGTGGGACGATGTCGCGGCTCTCGAGCGCGACTTTTCTCGCTTTGCGCGGTGATGTGCGGCTGGGCGTGGTGTTTTCACCGTTTTCACGGGTTGGATACGGATATGGTTCTTGGCAGGGGAGGGGAAGCCCGATAGGGTGAGGTCATGATACCAGTGAAAACAAGAGTGCGCTGGCGTGTAGGGCATGGATCCTGGCGATGGCCGGTGCGGGTTGGGCTGATGTTGGCGGCGCTGTCGCCGATGGCGGTTCGGGCCGGGGAAGAGCCCGTGCCGGAGGCGCGCGAGCCGATCGTGCGCCATGTGGACCGCCGGGAGGATGCCGAGGCCAAGAAACGGGTCTGGTACTACCGCAACCGGTTGCCGGCCGAGTTCCAGAGGATGAACAATTTTGCCTGGGCGCGGGCGGATATTCCGGGACTGCGGAAGAAGGAATACTATGCGCACAGCCGCATCCAGAGCCTGGACAATCTGTCGTCGCGCGCGGCGCGGAAGATCCGAGGCATCTCCCCGCAGCCGGACCGGGAAACCGCCCGCTTCCGGACCCTGTTCGTGGATTTTGAGGGCAATATCGGCGGCCCCAACGCCATCCCGCGGTGGTTTGACACGGAATACAAGATCCTGGAGGACATCGCGGCGCGGCTGCCGGACCCGTCCGTTGAAGGCCGCATTTTGATGTACACCTATCTGGAGCCCTGTCTGAGCTGCCGGGGGGTGATGGAGCAGTTCATGGCGATCTATACCAATGTGGAAATGGAAGTGATCTATGAGTGGCCGTAAGCAAAGGCCGGGCGCCGGAATCCGGCGCAAAAGCGATATCTGGCGATGGCGTGTCCTGGGCTGGGCGATCTGGCTGGCCCTGGCGGCGGTCGCCATGCCGTCGTTGTCCCGCGCGGCGGAACCGCCGCAGGTGGAGGAGCGGATCGTTCGCCAGCCGACGTTGCGAAAGATCCGTGCGGATCGGGATGGGGCGGCGCTGGAGCGCATTGAACACTGCCGCGCCAGGCTTCCCGCACAGTACCGCGAGCGGAATAATTTCGCCTGGGCCGTGGTCGGAGCCAAGGACCTGGACAAGACCGAATACTTCGCCCACAGCGGCATCCAGAGCCTGGATGGCTATTCCTCCCCAATGGCCAAGCAATTGGAGGGCATCTCGCTGAAGCCGGAGAACGGGCGCTACCATGTGTTATGCGTCAACCAGCATGATGTGGTGGATGGGAGCAACTGCTGGGTGCGCTCCGTGGATACGGAATACAAGATCATCGAGGATCTGGTCGCGCGCCTGCCCGACACCTCGATCCGCATGCGGGTCAAGCTGTACACGGACTTGCCGCCTTGCGCGAGCTGCTGGAACGTGCTGAAGCAGTTCATGGCCGAATACGAAAATGCGCGTGTGCAGGTGCTGCACCGCTGACCGGGCGCATCCGCGACGAAACGGCTCCGGTGAGTGATCGGAGGCTGGACGTCGCCGGTCGTGTCCCGCCCATGACCCTTGCCCGCATCGGTTCACAGATTCCTTCGAGGGGACTGCCCTTTATTCATTCCGCAAGGCGAGGGAAGCAATTATACTATTTATAAATAGCATAATTATATTATTTATAAATACTATAATCAAGATGAAGTGGACGTAGTCCGGATTGAACGGATGCGGAGCTGCCCGCGGCGCCTGGCGGTGAGGCTCAGGTGCCCAGGCGCTGGTCGATGATGCGGACCAACCACAGCAACAGGCGGCGCAGGCGGAAGAGGAAGCGCTGCCAGCGGGTGGCCTTGGCGGGGAGTTCGATGGATGGCGGGGGCTGCTCTGGGGGAGTTTCGACGGTCACCGCACCGGGGGATGGGGGCACCGTGAATTCCAAGGGCTGGCTGGTGCAGTCAAAGGGGCCAGGCTTGAAGGAGGACGCAACGCGATAGTCCCCCGGGCTGATGGGGCCACGCCATGTGGCCGAGCAGGTGAAGCCTCATCCATACTCGAACGAGCCGGAGAAGACCCGTTCGCCGTTGGGGCGGATAATCTGGTAAGTGGGTGGTGCGGGGCGTCGAAGCTGATAACCGCTGCGCTTGTGCTGGGTGTTGGTGCCGGAGTCATGCTGGATGTTGATGATGTCCTCGCCGGCATGGCCCAACATACGGAAGGAAATTCTCAGGCTGTTGGCGGCCACCGCGTTGATGAGTTGGGCTTCCGGAATCGATACGGAGGCTTGCAGCGGTTCGCCACCCGGGAACACCGTGGTGGTGTCCTCGAGAATCTGAACCGGCTGGGTGTTGGCGGAGCCGCGCGCCTGGATGGACCAGATATCGCCCCACTCGTCGGATTGATTCATTTCGTAGCTTTGCAGGCGCCATTCGCCGGCGGGGACGAGGACCTGCTCCGCGACCCGGTACAACATGACCGACCCGGTCTCATGGAGGAGGCTCATGGCGCGCACCGGGTAGGGGAACTCCAGGAAACCCACCGGTTGCGTACGGGGTTCCAGCCGCAGCCATCCGGAGGGAATATCGATATGGAGATCGAACAGCCGGTTGCCGATGGCGAGGGAGTCGCCCAGCAGGAAACGGACGGGGCTGTTTTCGCCCTCCTGGGTTATCTGGAGAGCGTCGCCTGAGTAGAGGAGATACGGTGACCGCATGCCAGGATGGGAGGAGAGGCGCCCGCGGTCGTCGAAGCGGCCATTCGATGTTTGGTCCAGAAGGGTGAAGGAGTACGCCGTGCCATCGATTTCGGCTTCGCCCGAATAGGCGCAATGCGGTGCGGAGGTCAGGTGGACATCGATTTGGACATCCCCATCGTCTTCGCGGAAAAAGATGCGATCGGATGTCCGGGCTTGCCGCACTTGGATGGCAATGCAGTACGGCAGTGGGTGGCCCGCCTGGATGATGTCGAGGTCAACCGGCGGAAAGGTACATTCATACAGGGTGGACCGGCGCTGCAACCGGGCCTCGCCCAGAAGGGGCGGGGTTTCGGTGAGATCGCCATTGAGATTCAGGTCGATATGGAGGCGATCGTAAAAGGGGGAGTCTTCCTTCTGGCGGTCGATGACGACGAGGTGCTCGCGTGAACCGATGCGGAGAAGTCCATAGAGAGGTTTGTCGCCGTTCAGGGCGGGCAGGACCCAATGGCCAGCGGGGGGCGTGTCCCGCATGGGCTGCATGGTTCGCGGTCCGGCGGAAGCGGACTGATCCTCCGGATAGCGCTCGAAGGACAGGGGGATGAGGATTCCCGGTCCATCTGCCGGCGAGGATGGCCGGCCGGCAGAAAAGGCGGTGGGGGGCACGGTGGCCAGAATCCCGGCGAGGCAAACGCGGGCCGGCCACGAGGGGAGGGAACGGAAAACCCGCCGGCCGAACCAACCCATGGGATGAACCCTCCTCATGATTGAGGAGATTGCCGCAATGGAGCGGAGGCGTCAAGGCGACTCTGGAAAGGCCTTGGAAACAGGTCGCATCTGCGATGGGGTGCCGGTTCATTGGCAAAGCAGAAAGCACGGCTCACCGGGGACGGCTCGCCCTACCGGTGGCTGAAATACGCGAGAATGGCAGGGCAAGGTCGTGGAGCGGCCCGACCCGCGAGCGGTCACTCCCATCCGCAAGGCCCAATAGGATTCCCGCCATGAGGATAGATGGTGTGCAACGCTTGACCGGCGGGGGCGGCGGGGGGTAGATTGGGAGCATGGATACGATGCGAGAGGCGGATTTGACGGCGGGGCTGGAGGTGGCGGTGGCGGCGGTGAGGGCGGCGGGCCGGTTGCTGCTGGAGTTGCGCCGGAAACCGGTGGAGGTGCTGTCGGAGATCGGGCATGACATCAAGCTGGAGGCGGATCAACGGGCCGAGGATTTGATTTTGAATGTGCTGGCCGAGCGCCTGCCGCTGCCGGTCCTGACGGAGGAACGGGGCGAGGTGGGGGAGTTGGATGGGGAATCGCCGATGTGGGTGGTGGACCCGCTGGACGGATCGTTCAATTACTCGCGCGGGATGCCGATGTGCTGTTCTTCCGTCGGCTTGTGGGCCCGGGGGCGCCCGGTGCTGGGCGCGGTGTACAACTTCTTCCTCGACGAGTTGTTCACGGGGGTGGTGGGGCGCGGGGCCTGGCGCAACGGGGAGCCCATCCGGGTGTCCGGGGTGGAGGAGCCGGCGAAGGCATCGCTGGCCACGGGATTTCCGCATCACCAGGATTACGGGGACGCGGCGTTGCGTCGATTTATTGGCCAGGTGCAGGGGTACAAGAAGGTGCGCATGCTGGGATCGGCGGCGGTGATGGGGTCGTATGTGGCCTGCGGCTGGCTGGACGCCTATGTGGAGGAAGACGCCTGGCTGTGGGACGTGGGGGCGGCGGGCGCAATCGCGGTCGCGGCCGGCGGCGTGATGCGCGCGCGTCCGGGAGAAGCGGGGCGCTGGGCCCGCGACATTATGTTCGCGTCATCGGACGAGCTGTTGAAGCACTTGGAGGAGGGAGCCTCATGAAAACCATGAAGAAGACGATCCTGGGCGTGCATGTGGCGCAGCGGACCCGGCACACGGCGAAGGTTCAGAAGGTGTTGACGGCATACGGGTGTTCGATCCGGACACGCATCGGGCTGCACGACACGGGCGATGGCTTTTGCTCGCCCAACGGGACGATCCTGCTGGAGGTGGTGGACCGGGTGGCGGAGTTGTCGGCGGCGCTGAAGGCCATCCCCGGCGTGGCGGTCAAGAAGATGGTCTTCGAGGAGTAGCGGAATGAGCAGCCTGAAGATTGCCAACCTCCACACGCTGGTGACGGTGGATGACGACTACCGCGTGCTGCACAACGTGGACGTGGTGGTGAAAGACGGTCGGATCGAAGCCGTGGGGGAGAACCTGCCGGCGCCGGCGGATGCGCGGGTGATCGACGGGCGCTGGTGCGTGGCCTATCCGGGCTTTGTCAACACCCACCACCATTTCTACCAGACGCTGACGCGGAACCTTCCGGCGGTGCAGGACGCCAAGCTGTTCGACTGGCTGCTGTGGCTGTACGAGGTGTGGCGGGGGCTGCATCCGGAAGCGGTTCGCGTGAGTGCGCAGATTGCGCTGGGCGAGCTGCTGTTAAGCGGCTGCACGACGACCACGGACCACTTCTATGTCTTTCCCCGTTCGGCCCCGCAGGAATTTCTGGACATCGAGATCGACACGGCGCGGGAGATGGGGGTGCGCTTCCATCCCACGCGCGGCAGCATGAGCCTGGGGCGGTCGCAGGGGGGGCTTCCACCGGACGACGTGACCCAGGATTGGGAGGCGATTCTGTCGGACTGCGACCGGCTGATTGCGAAATACCACGATCCGGATCCGTTCGCCATGACGCGGATCGTGCTGGCGCCGTGTTCGCCGTTTTCGGTGACGAAGGAGTCGCTGGCCGAGACGGCGGTGTTTGCGCGCGCGAAAAAAGTCTTCATGCACACGCACCTGGCGGAGACGAACGACGAGGATGATTACTGCATGCAGAAGCTCGGGATGCGCCCCCTGGACTACATGGAGAGCGTGGGGTGGGTGGGCCCGGACGTATGGTACGCCCACGGCATCTGGTTCACGCCGGAGGAGATCAAGCGCCTGGGGCAGTTGAACTGCGGAGTGGCGCATTGCCCGGTGAGCAATCTGCGGCTGGGCTCGGGCATTTGCCATGTGCCGGCGCTGCTGGAGGCGGGGGTGCGCGTGGGGATTGCGGTGGACGGCAGCGCCAGCAACGATTCTTCGAACCTGCTCAAGGAAATGCAGACGGGGTTGTTGGTGCACCGGGTGGGCACGGGCGTGACATCGATGCCGCCGCAGACGGTGATCCGCATGGCGACGCGGGGCGGGGCGTCGATCCTGGGGCAGCCGGAGATCGGGCAGGTGAAGCCGGGGATGGCGGCGGATCTGGCGCTGTTCCGGCTGGACCGGATCGACTTTGCGGGGGCGATGACGGATCCGGCGCATGCGGTGCTGTTCTGCGGGAGTGCGCCGCGCGCGGAGTACACGATTGTGGCGGGCCGCGTCCTGGTCGAAAAGGGCGAGGTGTCGGGGTTGGACGAGAAGGCGGTTTTCCATCAGGCCAACGACCTGACGGCGGACCTGCTGCGCAAAGCGGGACGATAGGGGAGTCCCTCATGGAGCAACTGCGACAGGCCGCGGCGCGGGAGCGGCGGTTCACGGTGATCTGGTGGCTGGTGCTGATGGTCATAACCGGGGCCATCCTGTGGGTGGCGCTGCATCCGCGGGCGCCGTATGTGGCTGGGCTGGCGGTGATCCTGCTGGCGCTGGGCTGGCTGGCGCCGTTGCTGGCCATCGTTTCGCTGTCGGCGCCGCGGCGCGCCAGGAAGCCGCCCCCGAAACCGGGCGAGGGGACATTTGCGGATTGGCATGCCCAAGCCCGTCTGCTGGGGCGGGTCTTGCTGTATCACCAGGACAATCCGGACCTCCCCCCCGAGTTGGGTCAGTCGATTCATGCGGCCCGCGGGGACTTGCGGGACACGCTGAGCTCCCATCCGCTGCGCGATGATCTGGAGCGGGTGTGCGGCCGGCTGAGAAAAGGCGCGCTGGCGGAGGTCAAGACCTGGCTTTGGCATCGCAATGGGCCCGTAGGCCGGGACCCGTCGTCGCGGCACGATGCCGCGGTGGAGGAAGGACTCGAGCCAACGGGCCCCTTGGCGGTCTTGAAGCATCAGGTGGAGGACGCGGCGGCGACCATGGTCCGGCGGTCCATGCCGCGGATGCTTGAACGCGAGCGGTTGGTGTGCACCTTGGATTGCGGTTGGGTGGCGGCCCATGACGCCTGCGGCCAGGATCCCAAGGTCGTGCCGACGGATCTGGCCGCCGCACTGGTGGTGGAGTGGTGCGATTTTTCGGAGCCATGGGATCCGGACCGGATGCTGGAGCGGGCCCTGCACCGACTGGCGACGAGTCCGATCCCCGCCACGGGACCGGAGGATGCCGAGAGCAGCCGCCTCATTCCCATGCGCGACGACCTGGCGATCAACAAGGAGGAGATCGTGGTGCGCAATGGCAAGCGCTACCGCCGGGTTCGGGTGCGCCGGCGGCACTCGAGCGGCCGTCACCACGCGGATGGGGCCTCCCTCCGGGATATTCTGCTTTCCTTTGGCCAGTGGGTTCGCTATTCCGTGCGCTCCTGGATGCTGTACCGCTGAACGAAAGACTTCGATGAATAAGAAAGAACATGTGATTCCCCATGCACCGGTCCCGGTGCCGTATGGCGCGCATGTCGTGGAGCACGGCGTGCATTTCACGATTTTCAGCCGCCACGCCACGCGGGTCTGGCTGATGATTTTCAATGGCCCGGAGGACGAACAGCCGGCCGAGGAGTTCGAACTGCATCCGGACCGGGACCGCCTGGGGGATTTGTGGCATCTGCACGTGCCGACGGCGCGCCCGGGGCAGTATTACGTGTACCGGATGGACGGCCCGCGCGATGCGGAGGCGGGTCATGCCTACGACCCGGAGCAGTGGCTGTTGGATCCGTATGCCCTGGCGGTGACGGGCCAGGCGCGCTGGGGCGACGCCGAGGGCATCGAACCGGGCCGGCTTATCCAGGGCGGTCGCTGGTTTCCCAAAGGCATCATCCTGAAGGATGACTTCGACTGGACGGGCGACCGGACGCTGCGGGTGCCGTTGAACGAGTCGGTGATTTACGAGGCGAGCGTCCGCGGCTATACGGCGCACCCGAGTGCGGGGGCGCGGCATCCGGGCACCTACCGGGCGCTGATCGAAAAGATCCCCCACCTGAAGGAGCTGGGCGTGACCACGCTGGAGCTGCTGCCGCCGCAGGAGTTCAACGAGATGGAGTTGTACTGGGAGAACGGTCCGCGCCGGAACCTGCGCAATTTCTGGGGCTACAGCACACTGGCGTTCTTTGCGCCGAACGGGCGGTTTGCCTGTGCCAACCAGCACGGCGAACAGGTTCGCGAATTCAAGGAGATGGTGCTGGAGATGCACCAGGCGGGGATCGAAGTGATCCTGGACGTGGTCTACAACCACACGGCGGAAGGCGGGATGGGCGGGCAGACCTTTTCGTTCCGCGGCATCGACAATTCGATCTACTACATGCTGGAAGAAGACGGGCGGGGCTACAAGAACTACACCGGCTGCGGCAACACCGTGAACGGCAACCATCCGGTGGTGCGCGACCTGATTCTGCACAGCCTGCGCTACTGGGTGCTGCACATGCGGGTGGACGGTTTCCGGTTCGACCTGGCGACCATTCTGGCGCGCGGGCGCAATGGGGACCTGCTGGCGAATCCGCCGGTGATCGAACAGATCGCGGAAGATCCGGTGCTGCGGGGCGTCAAGATCATCGCGGAGGCATGGGATGCGGCCGGGGCCTACCAGGTGGGCTCCTTTCCCAGCGAGCGCTGGAGCGAATGGAACGGGCGCTATCGCGACGACATCCGCGAATTCTGGCGCGGCGGGGCCTCGCCCAGCACGCTGGCCACGCGACTGTGCGGCAGTGCGGACCTCTACGACCGCGACGGGCAGGCGCCGACCAAGAGCGTCAACTACATTGCCAGCCACGATGGCTTCACCTTGGCCGACATCGTCAGCTATGCCAACAAGCACAACCTGGCCAACTGCGAGGACAACCGCGACGGCGACAACCACAACCACAGCGACAACGGCGGCAAGGAGGGGCCATCGGACGACCCGGAGATCCGGGCGCGCCGCCAGCGGCGGCAGAAGAATCTGATTGCGACCCTGTTCCTGTCGCAGGGCGTCCCGATGCTGCTGGGCGGGGATGAATTCGGCCGCACGCAGCAGGGCAACAACAACGCCTACTGCCAGGACAACGAGATTTCGTGGGTGGACTGGTCGCTGGCGGGCCGCAACCGGGAGCTGCTGGAGTTCACGCGGCGGGTGATCGCCTTCCGCCGGGCGCATCCGGCTCTGTGCCGCACGGCGTTCTTCCAGGGGCGCGACAAGGCCGGGGACTTTCCGGATATCCGCTGGTACGGGCCGGATGGCGCGCCCCAGCCGGACTGGGAGAACGGCAAGGCACTGGCCGGCCGCATCGACGGGCGGCGGGAGCATACCGGCGCGGACCGCGACGACGACCACTTGTTCCTGATCTTCAATGCCGGGGCGGAGGCGGTGGAGTTCGAGCTGCCACCGAATGACAGCGGCCAATCCTGGAAGCTGGCGTTGACCACGCAGGAACCCGCGCCCGTGACACGTGGCAAGGGGCGGCCGGTGGTGACGGTCGCGCCCGAGAGCTTGTCCGTCTTCACGGCGCAGTAAGCCGCCAGGACGAATCGGCCTTGGTGGTGGGACGGTGGATGGACGACTTCCCTGACCCCGGGGCGCCCTGGTGATGCTAATCTGTCGCGAAGGTTGTCCTTTCCTACAAAAATGTAGGAATCCGGCGCAAATTTGATTCATTACTGTTGGATGATGGACAGATCCATATTTTTGCGTGATTTTTAGGGCAAAACGATCGAATGTTTCGAATTCAACCGGTGGCCGGGCTGCCGGAAGAACCAATCGCAGGAGAAGAACAGGATGAGAGCCGTTGGATTGTATGACCCGCGCCATGAGCGCGATTCGTGCGGGGTGGGGTTTGTGCTGAATCTGGACGGGCGCGCCGAGCATCGGATTGTGGAAAAGGGCATCGAGGTGCTGGAGAATCTGCTGCACCGCGGAGCGACGGGGGCGGACCCGGATACGGGCGACGGCGCGGGACTGCTGATCCAGATCCCGGATGTGTTTTTTCGTGGCGAAGCCGAAGCGTTGGGGTTTGAACTTCCGGCGCGGGGCCGTTATGGGGTGGGAGCGCTTCTGTTGCCGGCGGGCGGTCAGGCCTTGGCCGACACGAAGTCGGGGCTTCAGCGGATTTTGCTGGAAGAGGGCCTGACGACCCTAGGCTGGCGGGAAGTGCCGGTGGACCCGATGGCGGTGGGTGAGATCGCCCGTGGCTCCATGCCATCGTTCTGGCAGATTTTTGCCGCCGACCCGAAGGGGCGCCTGCATGATGATGCGCTCGAGCGGAAACTGCTGGTGGTGCGCAAGCGCGCCGAGCACGAACTGGGTACGAAGGAGTCGGACGGCTCCCCCAACGGCTATGCCTCGAGCTTCTCCTGCCGGACGGTGATTTACAAGGGCATGATGATCGCGCCCCAGGTGCCGAAGTTCTATCCCGATCTGCGCGACATCCGCATGGTGAGCGCGCTGGCGGTCGTGCACCAGCGCTATTCCACCAATACCTTTCCGTCGTGGCCGCTGGCCCAGCCGTTCCGCCTGCTGGCGCACAACGGGGAGATCAACACCCTGCGCGGCAACCGCAACCAGATGGCGACGCGCGAACGCCGGATGAAATCGGACGTTTTCGGGGATGATCTGGCCAAGCTGCCGCCGATCCTGGAGGCGTTTGCCAGCGACAGCGCCAATCTGGACAATGCGCTGGAGTTGCTGACACTGGGTGGACGCGATATTCACCACGCCCTGCTGATGCTGATGCCGCAGGCGTGGGGACAGAAGTATCCGATGGGGCCCGATCTGCGTGGGTTCTTTGAATATCACTCCGGCCTGATGGAGCCATGGGACGGGCCGGCGGCGGTGGCGTTTACCGATGGACGCCTGGTGGGGGCGGCGCTGGACCGCAATGGGCTGCGGCCGGTGCGCTATACAGTGACCAAGGACGGCTTCATGGTGCTGGCTTCGGAGGCGGGCGTGCTGGAGATCCCGGCAGATCAGATCGCCGAGCGCGGTTCGCTGCGGCCAGGGACAATGCTGCTGGCGGATTTGGCGACGGGGCGACTGATGAAGGACGCCGAGATCAAGATGCACCTCGCGCGTCGCAAGCCCTATCGCCGGTGGGTGGAAGAGAACCACATTTCGATCCATGGTTTATATGGTGCCGTGAACGCGGGGGAATCGCCGACGGGGGCGTTGCGTGCGCTGCAGCGACTGCATGGCTATACGCGCGAGGATATCCGCGTGATTCTGGACGGCATGGTGGTCAAGGGCTACGAGCCGGTGGGCTCCATGGGCAGCGACCAGCCGTTGGCGATCTTGAGCGAGAAGCCCCAGCTTCTCTACTGGTACTTCAAGCAGCTCTTTGCGCAGATCACCAATCCGGCGATCGATCCCATCCGGGAGGAGTTGGTGATGTCGCTGATGACGTATCTGGGCAATCACCCGAATATTCTGGCCGAAACCCCAGTCCAGGCGCGGCTGGTGAAGTTGCAACATCCGATATTGTCCAACGCGGATCTGGCGCGCATCCGCAACCTAAACAGCGAGCATTTCCGCGCGGCAACATTGCCGATCGGATTTTCCGCGGAGACGGCGTCGCCCGGGGTGGCGCTGGACCAGGCGCTGGAGGCGCTGGCCGCGGCGGCCATGGCGAAGGTCAAGGAGCAAACGCGAATCCTTGTGCTGAGCGACCGAAATCTGCCCGAAGGCCAGGCGCCGATTCCGGCCCTGTTGGCGGTGGCGGCGGTGAACCAGGCCCTGCGCAACGCCGGACTGCGCACGGACGTGGGGCTGCTATTGGAAACGGGCGAGGCGCGCGAGGTCATGCACATTGCGCTGTTGTTGGGTTATGGCGCGACGGCGATCAATCCGTATTTGGCGTTCGCCACGGTGGTGGAGCTGTCGCGCAAGGATGAGCTGACGGTGCGGACCAACGAGGCCCGCGCGCTGGTCAATTATATCCACGCCCTGAACAAGGGGCTGATGAAAGTCATGTCGAAGATGGGCATCTCCACCTTGCGCAGCTATCGCAACGCGCAGGTGTTCGAGGCGGTTGGTCTGAGCCCCGCGCTGGTGGAACGGTATTTCAAGGGGACCTCATCCCGCGTGGGGGGTATTGGCTTGGACGAAATCGCCCGGGAATCCCTGGCTCGCTATGCGGAGGCGAAGGCCGTGGCGCCCGAGATGCCCTTGCCATCCGGCGGCCAGTATGCGTGGCGCGCGGACGGCGAACGCCATCTCTGGACGGCGCAGAGCATCAGCGCCCTGCAACAGGCCACCCGCCGCGGCGATTGGGAGGTGTATCAAACGTACGCGGCGATGATCAACGACCAGGCGGAGAAGCAAAGCACCTTGCGCGGGCTGTTCATGCTCAAGCCCGCGGGACCGGCGGTGCCCCTTGAAGAGGTCGAGCCGGAGGAGGCGATCATGCGCCGCTTCATGACCGGCGCGATGAGTTTCGGGTCCCTGGGCAAGGAAGTCCACGAGACGCTGGCCGTTGCGATGAACAGCATTGGCGGACGCAGCAACAGCGGCGAAGGCGGAGAGGATCCGGCGCGGTATGTGCCCGGTCCCAATGGCGAGAACCGTTGCAGCGCCATCAAGCAGGTCGCCAGTGGACGATTTGGCGTGACGGCCGAGTATTTGAACCACGCCAAGGAATTGCAGATCAAGATTTCGCAGGGCGCCAAGCCGGGCGAGGGGGGGCAGCTTCCGGGCCACAAGGTGACAGCCGATATCGCCCGGGTGCGCCATTCTACGCCGGGCGTTACGCTGATTTCGCCGCCCCCGCACCACGACATCTATTCGATTGAAGACATCGCGCAGTTGATTTATGATTTGCGCTGTGGCAACGACGAGGCCGAGGTCAGCGTCAAACTGGTGGCGGAAACGGGCGTCGGGACCGTGGCGGCCGGAGTGGCCAAGGCCCGGGCCGACCGGGTCCTGATCAGCGGCTATGATGGCGGCACGGGGGCGTCGCCGCTTTCCAGCATCAAGCACGCGGGCGTCCCCTGGGAGATTGGACTGGCGGAGACGCAGCAGACGTTGGTGCTGAATCGGCTGCGCAACCGCATCCGGGTGCAGACCGACGGCCAAATCAAGACCGGCCGCGACGTGGTGATTGGCGCGCTGCTGGGGGCGGAAGAGTTTGGCTTCGGGACCTCGGTGCTGGTGGTATGCGGTTGCATGATGCTGCGCAAGTGCCACACCAATGGTTGCGCGTTCGGCGTGGCCACGCAGGACCCCGAACTGCGCAAGCGCTACTCGGGAAAGCCGGAATATGTCATCCAGTTCTTCCGGTTCATTGCCCGGGAGGTGCGCGAGACCATGGCCGCGCTCGGCTTCCGGACATTCGACGATCTGATCGGGCGTTCGGATCTGCTGGATGTCAATCCGGCGGTGACCTTCTGGAAAACGAAGGGATTGGATTTCTCGGCGGTGTTTCACCGCGTGGAGGCCCAACCGGAGGAATGCCGCTTTACCAATCCGCAACCGTCGCCGATTGCGGAGGCGCTGGATTATCGGATCCTGCCGCAGGTGCAGGCGGCAATCGAAGGCGGGGCCAGCGTCAATCTGAAGCTACCGGTGCGCAATACGGATCGCGCCGTGGGCGCGATCCTCTCGAGTCGCATCGCGCGCGCGCACGGTCACAAGGGGCTTTCCGATGGACGGATCACGCTGGAATTTGAGGGATCCGCCGGCCAGAGTTTCGGCGCTTTTGCCGCCAAGGGGCTGACCTTGATCCTGAGCGGCGAAGGCAACGATTATCTCGGCAAGGGGCTCAGCGGCGGAACGATTGTGGTCAAGCCCGCCGGGGGCGCCACGTTCGATCCGGCGCGGAATACCATTGCCGGCAACGTGCTCCTCTACGGCGCGACCTGTGGCGAGGCGTATCTGAACGGATGCGTCGGCGAACGCTTCGCGGTCCGAAACAGTGGCGCCTGGGCGGTGGTCGAAGGCGTGGGGGACCACGGCTGCGAATACATGACCGGCGGCCGCGTGGCGATTCTCGGTCCAACGGGCGTCAACTTCGCCGCCGGGATGAGCGGTGGCATCGCCTACGTCCTGGATGAAAATGGCATGTTTGATGCGCGCTGCAATCTCGAGATGGTCGACTTGGAATCGCTCAGTCGAACCGATCAGCGCGAGCTGCGGGGGATGATTGAACGGCATGCGGCCGTGACGGGCAGCCTCCGTGCGAAACAAATTCTGGCCGACTGGCACCAGTGGAAGGATTTGTTTGTGAAAGTGTTGCCGATGGAATATCGATTCGTGCTGGGGCAGATGAGCCGGGAGGATGCCGAAACGCAACGCACCGAGAAGGACAAGGAGTAGGCGCCATGAGACCCATCACCAGCTACAAGGCGTTTCTGGATTTCGACCGGGCGGATCCCGACTATCGGCCCGTGGAGGAGCGGTTGAAGGATTGGCGCGAGGTGGAAGAGCATCTGACGGATGAAGAATTGGCGAAGCAAGCCTCGCGCTGCATGGATTGCGGCATTCCGTTCTGCTACGGCGCGGGCTGCCCGCTGAAAAATCCGATTCCGGAGATGAACTACGCCGCGTTGGACAATCGCTGGGAGGATGCCATCGAAATCCTGCAGGAGACCTGCCCGTATCCGGAGATCACGGGGCGAATCTGCCCGGCGCTGTGCGAGGGGTCTTGCTGCGACGCCGCCAATGGAGAGGCCGTGGCCATCCGCCAGATCGAGCGGGAGATCGCCGACCGCGCCTTCGCCAGCGGAGCCATGAAGCCGCGCACGGCCGCCCCGCGCAACGGGCGTAAGGTGGCGGTGGTGGGCAGCGGGCCGACGGGGCTGGCGGTCGCCAGCGACCTGAATTTGTGGGGATTCGACGTGGTGGTGTATGAGAGGGCGAAATACGCGGGCGGTCTTCTGCGCTACGGCATTCCCGATTTCAAACTGGAAAAATGGATGGTGGAGCGGCGGATCGATCTGTTCCGGCAGGAAGGCATCACGTTCGAGTGCGGCGTGGATGTCGGCGTGGATATCTCGCTGGACTTTCTGCGACGCAAGTTCGATGGCGTGCTGCTGGCGTGCGGGGCGCGCGAGCCGCGCGACCTGCCGGTACCGGGCCGCGAATTAAAGGGCATCCATTTCGCGCTCGATTTCCTGACCCGCCAGAATCAAGTGAATAGCGGAGAGCGCGCCGAGGTGGGAGCCGACTGGTCGGCCAACGGGCGTGATGTCGTGGTGATCGGCGGGGGCGACACCGGCAGCGACTGCGTGGGCACGTCGCGCCGTCACGGGGCCAGGAGCGTGACCCAGATCGAAATCCTGCCGCGGCCGCCGGATCAGCGGCTGCCGACGAATCCCTGGCCGGACTGGCCGCGGATTTTCCGGTCCTCCAGCAGTCACGAAGAAGGCTGCGAGCGGTTGTTTTCGACCAACACGCTGTCATTCGAAGGCGATGAGCATGGGCGGGTGTACGGCATCCGCTGCGTGGAGGTGGAATGGCAAGACCGCAAACCGCTGGCCAAGCCTGGCACGGAATTCTTCCAGAAGGCGGACCTCGTGCTGCTGGCGATGGGATTTACCGGCCCGGCCAAGGGATCGCCTTCCGCCGACGGGTTGGAGAACGTCTGGGCCGCCGGCGATATGGTTACGGGCCCCTCGCTGGTGGTTTGGGCCGGCGCCCGTGGGCACGATGTCGCCCGCGAAATGGCCAACGCGCTCCTCTCCCGCCCCGCCAAGGAATAGCTCCCTCTACAACCGGCGCGGCGCCCGCAGTTACCCGGCCCGGGCTTGGGCATACGACCGTCGTTTGCAGTTGGGTGAACAACGGCCCTTGGCCATACCTTGTCCAAGGCGGTCGGTGGGGGGGCTCAGGTCCAACCGATGAAGACGGCCAAACAGAAAAGGTACAGGACACAGAAACAAAAGGCGAACCGGATTCGAGCCACGGATAGAGGCATGAAGATCAGCTGATCGTATGCGAATCCGAGATGCCAGTTGCCATCATCCGCTGGCGGGCCAGGCAACTTTGCATAGTATTGCGGGGCGGGTTTTGCTGCGCCTCGGCCCAGGTGATTGATTCCTGAAGCAATCGCCATCGTTCACTCGCCCCCCAGCACTGATCCCGTTTGGCGGTTTCACGCTGGAGTTGGTCGGCCAGCGATTCCTTCACGGCTGTCCTCCTCGGGACGAATCGGGCAGGTTTTCGAGATGTCGGATCCGATCCAAACGGCGCAAGCTTTCGGGCAGGGCATACTGGCAGCGCAACATATCGGCATCGGACAACCCCAGGAAGGGAATGCCGCCGCCGGTGGTGGCCGCCACCGCCCGCTTCCTGCACTCTTCCCAAGCCGGAAGCCCGGACACCTGGCGGAAAACATCGAGGGCGCCGAATGGCGTGGTCAGGCAAAAAACCGCTTGGGTTTCCAGCCAGGCCGCGTCGTACTCATTCACGGGCCCCCAGGAATCCTCGGTGGGACCCCAGGCGGCCTGCAAGCGGGCCAGTGCAAGTGTGCAACGCAAGCGGTTGGCCGGAACGTCATGGATCCAGATATCCACGTCGAAGGTCGCCAGCGGCACATGCCGCAGCAAGAAATTCATCCCCCCGATCAGAAGGAATTCCACCTTCTCATCGTGCAGGACTTCCAATATGCGATCCACATTCACACCCCAAGAATTGTCCCGTTTATCGCCAAAGTCAAATCGGAAGGGAACCCGCAGAAGAAGTGTATCCGCCGCGTGAATCCCATGCCCAGGATCAAGGTCGGATGAATCTCCCAACCCATCCCAATCGGTACACGCTTGGAGGCGGCGGCGCTCGCCTATAGCCTCGTGATCCCGGCAATGGCGGAGGAGGCGCCGAGCACAATCAGGGTGTCGTCGGGTTCAATCACCGTGCGGGCATCGGCGGCCACGGCGGTTAGCGTGCCGTCGGGATGGCGGCGCTTGAGCAGGATCACGCGCAGCCCGTGGGTATCGGGGAGGCGCGCCTCGGCCAGCGACAACCCGTGATAGGGGCGGGGCGGATCCCATTCGGCCAGTTCGAAGCCGGGGGCAATGGTCAGGGGATGCCCGCCCAGGGCCGAGAGGCTGCCGGAGAGGGATTGGGGGGTGTCGGCCTTGAGCATTTCCTCCTGATAGACGGACAGCACGTCGTCATAGGCCAGGGTGGCGACGGGGCGCCGCCGCGCCGGTGATTCGACAACCGGCAGTTCGGGCAGGTGCGCGGCGGTGAACTTGGCGAGCGCGGAGCTCAGGCTTTCGCGGGTCAGCAGCACTGGGACGCGGCGATGCATGAGATCGGCGGCGGTGAGCATGTTGGCCAGGTTTCGGGGGGCGAGCAACACGCGCCGCGCATCCCTCAGATGAATGGCTCCCTGGAGAAGGCCGTGGTCATCGACGACATAGAATTGGGCGGCCTCGGCCGTTAGCATGCGGTCGACGACCGCCTGGGCGGAGGCTTCGGGGGCGATGATTTCCACGCGGGGGCGCATCAGTTCCTCGACATGTCGCCCGGCGAGCAGATCGGGCGATCCGCCATGCAGCAGGCGAACGCCTTCGCGCGCCAGCTTGTGGGTATAGATCGACAGGTTCCCGGTCAGGGCCGACGTCAGCACGGTGCTGAGGATGGAAACCACCATGACAGGCAGGATGATGTCGTAGTTGAAGGTGATTTCGAACACCATCAGGATAGCCGTGATGGGCGCCAGCATGGTGCCGGAGAGCAGGCCGGCCATGCCGACCAGCGAATAGGCGGCCACACCGCCGAAGGCATCGCCCAGCAGGGGCTCGACCAGGCCGCCGACGCCGGCCCCCAGCAGGGCGCCGATGGCCAGCACCGGGGCGAAGACCCCGCCGGCTCCGCCGCTGCCCAGGGTGAGGGCGGTGGCGACGATCTTGGCCAGCGCCAACGCGAACAGGATCGGGACCGGGAAACGCCCGGCGAACGCATCGTTGGCCAGCCAGTGGCCGTCGCCCATGATTTGCGGCAGCACCAGGGCCAGCAGGCCGATCAACAGCCCGCCGATGGCCGGGCGGATCCAGGCGGGCAGGCGGGCCTGGCGGTCGAATACATGGTCGGCCGCTTCCGTGATGCGGATATAGGCGAAGGATACCAGCCCGCAAAGCAGGCCGAGCATGGCGTAGGGAAGCAGTTCCCATGGACTGGCGAACAGGGATTCCGGCGGCGAAAACACGGGGATGTTTCCGCGCCAGCCCCGGACGACCACGGTGGCGGTTACCGAAGAGATCACGATGGGGCCGAACTGCCCGGCACCGAACTGCCCCAGGATCACTTCCGTGGCGAACAAAGCGCCGGCGATGGGCGCGTTGAAGGTCGCGGCGAGGCCGGCGGCGGCCCCGCAGCCCACCAAGGTCCGCAGTCGGCGGCGCGACATGCCCAGGCGTCGGCCCATGCGCGAAGCGATGGCCGAGCCGATTTGAACAATCGGTCCAGCGCGCCCGGCGGAACCGCCGCTGCCAACCGTGATGACCGATGCGATGCTCTTGGCCAGCGTGATGCGCCCGGAAAGGCTTCCATCGCGGGTGGCGAGGGCGCGAATGACTTCGCCCACGCCATAGCCCTTGGTGCGCGAAGCCCAGTAGACGGTGATCAGGCCCGCCGCCAATCCGCCCGCCGCCGGGATCAGGACGATTTTCCAGGCGGAGAATCCGCGCAAGATCTCGTTGCCCGGCTCGACGGCATTCCACAGAAGGGATTGCATGAGGTGCAAGCCGGACTCGAAGGCGATGGTTCCCAGCCCCCCGAGCAGCCCAATGAAGCCGGCGATGAAGAGCAGGAGGATGTATTCACCGCCCCGGGCTTGAAGCATCCACGACCGGACGATGCGTTTCAGCCATCGGTGCCATACCCGCAGGCGCGGGTTTCGCGAATCTGGCACGGGGTTGAACATGCGGAATAGCCTAGCGAATCGCGTGCAAAAGACACGCGCAAACGAAGGAACGCGGGATGCGGGAACGGATTGAGCTGGATTCCGCCCCGCACCGATGGCTAGATTGACCGAGATGAACCCGGATCCGACCATACGGATTGCGATCGATGCCCGCTGGGTGTTTCCAGAACTGAGCGGTATCGGGCGCTATACCCTGGAACTGTTGCGCCAGTTGCGGGAGATCGGCGGGGAATTTGGCTATGTGGTGATCGTGCGCGACCGGGAGCGCCGGGACTTTCTTGAGCGGGAGGCCGGGCTGGCGGAAGCCGAAGGATTTGAATTTTCGCTTTTGCCCCACGGCGTGTTCAGTCCCGCCGGGCAGTTCGCCGCGGCGAGCCTGCTTCGGCGGCACGGGGTCCGGGTCTATCATTCGACCAATTTCATGATCCCGCTGCCGGCGTTTTCGCGGCGGCGGCCGCATGACATCCGGTGCATCTGCAACATTCACGATTTGATTCCGCTGGTGCATCCGGAGTTTACGCCCCGGGCGCTGAAAACGCGGTTTGGCCTGCTCTACCGGTGGCTGATGCGCGAAATCGCCCGGCGGGTGGATGCGGTGGCCACGGGCAGTGAATCCGCCCGGCGCGACATCGAACGGCTGCTGGGCATTGCGCCCGAGCGCATCGTGGTGGCGCCCGACGGGGTGGATGCGCGCTATGTTCCCGGCGGCGACAAGCCCTCCCGTCGCGGTGCGCCCCCCACCGTGCTTTATGTGGGCCGGCGCGACCCGTACAAGAATCTGGCGGGCCTGGTGGAGGCGTTCGCCCGCCTGGTGCGCGACGAAGGGGTGGATGCGCGGCTGCGAATCGTCGGCCCCGAAGACGACCGCTATCCCGAAGCGTGGCAGGTGGCGCGCCGCCTGGGCGTGGCGGACCGCATCGAATGGACGGGCTATCTGGACGACGCGGGCCTGGTCCGGGCGTATCAGGAGGCGGATGTGCTGGCCCTGCTGTCGCGCTATGAAGGGTTTGGGCTGCCGGTGCTGGAGGCCATGGCGTGCGGCACGCCGGTGGTTTGTTCCCATGCCGCCAGCCTGCCGGAAGTGGCGGGCCGCGCGGCCCGGCTGGTGGATCCGCTGGACATCGCCGGCGCGGCGGCGGCGCTGCGCGAAGTGCTGACTCAGCCCGCCGAGTCGGAACGCCTGCGGACGGCCGGCCTGGAACACGCCCGCCGGTTTTCGTGGCAAGTGACGGCGGAATCGGTCCTGCAGATGTATCGGGAGGCCACATGAGCCGTCCGTGGAAGGTGGTGCTGGCCCACGACTGGCTCAATGGCATGCGCGGCGGCGAACGGTGCCTGGATTTGATCTGCCAGATGTTTCCCAACGCCGAGCTGTACACCTTGCTGTATCTGCCCGAGCAGGTATCGGCGAACATTCGCAACCGCAGCGTGCATGTATCCGGCTTGCAACGCTTGCCCTTCTTTGAACATCAGTACCGCTGGTTTCTGCCCTTGTTCCCGATGGCGATCGAGTCGTTTCGAATTCCGGCCGACACCGATTTGGTGCTGAGCACCAGCCATTGCGTCGCCAAGGGGATCCGGCCGCCGCCAGGGGCCCGGCATCTGTGCTACTGCTTCACGCCGATGCGCTATGCCTGGGCGCTGCAGGAGGACTACTTCGGCCGCCACCGCATCCGACGGGCCGCGATTGATCTGCTCTTGGCCCGCCTGCGGAAGTGGGACCGCCGGGCCAGCGCGCGGGTACACCGGTTTGTGGCCATCAGCCGCCATATCCAGGCGCGAATCCAGAAGCATTACGAACGCGAGGCGTCCGTTGTCTATCCCCCGGTGGCGACGGACTTCTTCACGCCCGGCCCGGTGGGAGGCCATGACGGCTATGATCTGGTGGTCTCGGCCTTGGTTCCCTACAAGCGCGTGGACTTGGTCGTGCAGGCCTATTCGCAGTCGGGGTTCCCGCTCAAAATCGCCGGCGTCGGAACGGATGCACAGGCGTTGCAACGAATGGCCGCGCCGAATGTGGAGTTCCTGGGGCGCGTGCCCGACGAGGGCATTCGCGAACTGTACCGCCGGTGCCGCTTTCTCCTCTTTCCGGGCGAAGAGGATTTTGGAATTGTCCCGCTCGAAGCGCAGGCCTGTGGCAAGCCCGTCGTGGCCTTTGGACGCGGCGGGCTGTTGGAGACGGTCCAGGCGGGCGCAACGGGCGTTTTCTTTGCGGAGCAAACGCCGGAGGCCGTTCATCAGGCGGTCGCTCGGGCGGAGCGTATCGCGTGGGATCCGGCCGCCATCCGGGCGCATGCGGAAGAGTTTGGGAAAGCGCGGTTCGTGGCGGGCCTTCGTGCGGAGATCGAGCTGTTGATGGAGGCGCGGGGCACATGAATACCGATTGGACCAGTGTCCAACCGGGTCCTGCCGCCGCGGCTGCCGAGGAGTCCCCCCGGCGGTCCCCGCAAGATCTGCTGCATGTGGTCCGCGGTTTCTCGTGCCTGTTTTGGAGCATGGCCCTCGTGGGGGGCGCGCATGCGATCGCCCTGGCCGGGCTGTTGCCAACTGGCTGGGCGATCGGCATCCTGGCGGCCAGCTTCTGGCCGCTCGGGTGGGGGTTGTGGATCCTGCCGGCGGGGGAGCATGTCTCGCCGCGGTGGAAGCTTCGAGTGGGCCGCGCGCTGGGGCTGGCCGTGGGCGCCCTGTTGCTTTCCCCGTTCATTGTCTGGTGGTGGTTGGTGCCCACCCAAACGTATTTCGCCGTCAATGCCGCCCTTCAGTATGTCTTGCAGATTGCGCTGCTGGCGGCCTTGAACCATCTGGCCGGCGAGGGCGGGCGCTGGCTGGAAGACCGGGGGCTCCGGCGCGAGGCACGGGCGGGTATCGGCATGGTGGTGTGGTTGAGCGGTTGTACCGTGGCCGCGCTGGGATTGCTGTTTCATCGCGCCGGCCTGCTGACCGCGGGCCTTCCGGCCGTGCTCTCCCAGTTGGCGCTGCTTCCGCGGGAGGCGCGGGCCTTGCTGTTGCTGCCCTATGCCATGACCGCCTACGTGATGTGGCGGGCCAAAGAATCCGGACTGCGCCGACTGGTCCCGGGCGGCGGGCCCCTCCCCGGGGCCGGGGACGCTACGGCAGGAATCGACGCGGTGTCGCCGGCGGAGGATCGGGCTCGGTTGTGAAGCGCATGCGCGGCTCCAGCAGCGCCTGCAATTCCAGGGCCTCGGGATCCTCGGGCATCACGCTCAGATAGCGCGCGAGCAGCCGATGGGCCTTGGAAAACGCCCGGTGCTCGTAGGTGGCCCAGGCCCATTTCAGCAACCGGTCATACCGATGGGGCGCCAGATCCTCCGCGCGCTCGAAATACTCGGTTGCAATTTCCCAGTCATTTCTCAGCTTCCGACGCGTGTGCAGAACGGCCAGTTCCTCCCATGCAACCGGCTGGCGTGGATGGCGTCGGGCAAAGGCTTCCAGCCAATCGATGGCTTCATCCTGGCGGCCGGAATCAAAAAGGGTTTCTGCATAGGCGATGGCCGCCTCGGTATTCCAGCCATCCAGGGCCACGGCATGATCGAGCCAGGGCAGGGCGGCTTCGTATTGCCGGTGTTCCTGCAGGGTTTGGCCGATGCCAATGGACAGCGTGACCTCGTAATAGCCGGCGCCGCCTTCCGTCTCGCGAATCATGGCGATGCCCGGTTCAGGGGCCTTGTGTTGATAGGCAAGGGTCAGCGCCAGCAGGCCGCGGAGATCGAGGCGATGGGGAAGCCGTTCGTGGGCGGCGCGGGCATGCTCCTCTGCGGCGGCCGCATCGCCGGCTTGCAGCAGATACCACGCCGCTTGCACTGCCAGCCAGGTGTCCCCGGGATGATGCTGGCGTCGGCGCTGGAAAATGGCGCGGGTGTTGTCGAGCGAAAGGGCCGCCACCCGTTCGCTTGAATATCGATGGGCGTCGTTCAGCCGGGCCAGGGTTTCGGCGTTGCTGAGTTGTCTGCGAAACGGCGGATGCAACTGCTGGCGGATGATCGCCTCCAGTTGCCGGGCCTGGCCCCACGGATTGTGGAGCAGTTCATTGGCCAGGGTGTCGCGGTCGGGGATGCGGGCGGTGGGTTCCTGGTCGAACGCCCGCAGGAATTCCATGCGGTGGATCAAGGTAGTGGCCAGCAGGTGGGTTCCTTCAAACGTATAGTGAACATGGTCGAGGAACAGATCGCGCCCCGGAATGCCCTGCGCCGACCGGACGGAAAACACTCGCTCCGCATCCAGGAGATACGCCCCTTGGGCGCGCGCGCACTCTCGAATGATGGCATTCAACGTGGAATCCGCGCGCAGCCGCAACGCGTCCGAGTCCCGTGCGCGGGTAAAGAGTTCCGCCGCCTCGGCGGTTCGATTCTCCTTCAGCGCCAGTTGACCCGCGCGAAAGAGCGCCTCGGCATGGGTGGGATGCTTCTGGATCGCCTGGGCGTAGAGTCCCCGCGCCTTGACCGTATCCCCGGCGGCGTCCGCCGCGATGGCCGCGCGGAGCGTTTCGCGGACCACCTGGGCATCCGTCTCGTCCGTCAGAAAACTCGTCGAAAAGGGTGCGCAGTCGCGAAGATTGACCGGTACGGTGCAGGCAATGACAATCGGCGTCGACTGCCGGGCCTCCTGGATGATCGCGGTATAATTCTTGGTGAACGACCGCTGGACCGTGAGCAGCCGCCGGTCGTCCGGCGACATGCGACCGCGCAGGCTGATGGGCTCTTGGGCGCGCCAGGCGGCCAAGTCCACTCGGGCGGGAAAAAAGCGCTGCTGGGCGGCCGGCCACAACTGGGCCAGGCGCAGGCGCGAAAACAGCGTGATGAGCCGGGCGATCCGGGAACTGTGATGGATGCGGCCCAGGCCGGAAGCCGGCCCAAACGGGCCCGCCACTTCGTCATTGCCCAGCAGCAGGATCACCGCGTGGGGCTGGAGGCGTTTCAGGTCGCGCGACATTTCCCGGACAACATGCGAGTTGCCCCCGTCGATGGTCATCGAAATGACCTCGACGGCCCGGTCGGGATAGCTGTGCTTCAGCATGGCTTCCAAGAGTCGGCCCAGGCCGAAGGCCGGCTCCGGCATGCCCATCGCGGCGCTGCCGCCCAGCAGGCAAACCCGCAGGGTGTTCTCGGGCGGGGTTTTCAGGGCCAAGACCGGCAGGGGAGGGGTGGCGATCCGCGCCGGATAAAACCGGTAGGAGAAGAATGGGTTGTCGACCCAGGCCGGCTCGTCGCCGATTCGTCCTTCCACGAGAAACCGCGTGGACCGGCCCGGGAGAAAATGCAGCGCAATCAGTTCCAGAATCAGCGCCAAGACCGCGACGAAAAGCGCCAGCAGCAGCAGCCAACGGCCAAGACGCAGAATCACTGACCATGCGCCGTGCCGGTCCAGATGTTCAGAAGCCAAACTCATGCGGAAATTGCCTTGCACTATAGGCGAGCCAAGGCCGGCCTGTAAAGGCCAGCCGAACCAGTTGCCGTCAACCGGAGGGCGGCTGGCGGCCGGAGGCGGAAGCCTCCGGCGTGCCGCCAAACAGTTTGGGTTCGGTGCCCTGGATCAGGCGGCGGATGTTTCCGCGGTGCTTTACGATGACGGCCAGCCCCATCAAGATCAACGTTGTGGCCAGCAGGGGGTTGTCCCACCCATACAGCCCGATGTGGGCCGCCGGCACCGCCATCGCGGCCAGGATCGATCCCACCGAGACGCGCCGGCTGATGGCCACGGCCGCGGCAAAGAACACCAGTCCGATGCCGACGGCGGCCGGCGCAATCCCCAGCAGCATCCCGGCGCTTGTGCTGACGCCCTTGCCCCCTTTGAATCCCAGCCAGATGGGCCAGTTGTGGCCGGCCACTGCAGCCACGCCGCAGGCCAGGCCCAACCAGCCGGGGGGCGCCGTGTCCAGCAGCCGGGGGAACACATAGGCCGGAACAAATCCCTTGGCCGCATCCAGGACCAGGGCCAACAGGCCCCAGCCTTTGCCCACGCAGCGAAAGACATTCGTGGCGCCGATGTTGCCGGAGCCGGAAGTCTTCAGGTCGATGCCCTTCAGCCGGGCGATCAGCAGGCCGTTGGGGATGCTCCCCAGCAGATAGGCGGCGATTCCCAGCATCCACAACAGGAGGGGTGTGTTCGTGATCATGTCGATTAGCTTGCGATTCGGATCGCCAAAACGCAAGCGGCATTCGACGCAAACTCGACCCCCGGGCCAATCTGGCGTATAGATGGCCGGACCATGGCGGAGGAATCATCCATCCGGTTGAAGTTGCGCGGGCTCGTCCAGGGCGTCGGCTTTCGCCCCTCCGTCTTCCGGCTGGCCCATGAACTGCACCTGCGGGGCTGGGTGCTCAATGACAGCGCCGGCGCCGAGGTGGCCCTGGCCGGCCGCGAAGAGGATATTCGCCACTTCCAGGCGCGCCTTCCCGCGTGCCTGCCCGCCGCGGCGGATATCCGCGAGATCCAGGCGGAGGCCATTCCCCCCGATGATCTGCCGGCGGGATTCGAAATCCGTTCCAGCGCGATCCAGGCCGGACCGCGGGTGGCCGGCATTTTGCCCGATCTGGCGACCTGTCCGGATTGCTTGCGCGAGATGTTTGATCCCGCCGACCGGCGCTACCGCTATCCCTTCGCCAACTGCACGCACTGCGGGCCGCGGTTCAGCCTTATCGAACGCCTGCCCTATGATCGCGTCAACACCACGATGAGGCGGTTCCGGATGTGCCCGGCGTGCGAAGCGGAATATGGCGACCCGCGCGATCGCCGCTTCCATGCCCAGCCGATCGCCTGTCCGGTGTGCGGCCCATCCCTGGAATACATCGACGCCTCCGGCCGTTCGGTGGCGCGGAAAGAGGAGGCGCTGTTGCGCACGGTGGAGGCGCTCCGCGCCGGCCGCATCGTGGCCGTCAAGGGCATTGGCGGCTTTCACCTCATGGTGGATGCCCGCCATGAACGCGCCGTTCAACGCCTGCGGGCGCGCAAGCACCGCGACGAAAAACCCTTCGCCGTCTTGTTTCCGGATCGGGCCGCCGTGGAGAAGGCGTGCGTGGTTGCCCCGGAAGAGGCCGACTGGCTCGAGTCCGCGGCGGCTCCCATTGTCCTCCTCCATCGTCGCGACCCGGCGGCCGTGGCGGAGGCGGTCGCCCCCGGCTTGTCGCAACTGGGCGCCCTGTTGCCCTATTCTCCGCTCCATCACTTGCTCATGCGGGAACTGGGCTTTCCCGTGGTGGCGACCAGCGGCAATCTCACCGATGAGCCCATTTGTATTTCGATCGAAGAGACCCGGGATCGCCTCGGGGCGGTCGCAGAGGGTTTTCTCACGCATGATCGTCCCATCGCGCGACCCATGGACGACTCCGTCATGGCTGTATGCCAGGGCCGTCCCCTGATGATGCGGCGCGGGCGCGGCTTGTCGCCCTGGTCTGTGTCTCTCGCCGGCATCCCCGATGGGTGGATCGGCGCCGGTGCGCAAATGAAAAGCACCGTGGCCATCTCGGCCGGCGGCCAGGCCGTGATGAGTTCCCACATCGGCGATCTGGAGCACGACGGTTCGACGCGGTTGTGGAATCGCACCATCGCCGACCTCTCCGGCTTGCATGGGCTTCAGCCCGTTGTTGCGGCGACGGATCTGCATCCGGCGTATTCATCCACACAGTCCGCGGCCCAATGGGGGATCCCGATCGAAGCCGTGCAGCACCATAATGCCCATATCGCCGCCTGCATGGCCGAGCATGGCCTGGATGGAACCGTTTTAGGCGTGGCCTGGGATGGCACCGGCTACGGACCCGATGGCACGATTTGGGGCGGGGAATTCCTGGCCTGTACCCGTTCGGATTTCCAGCGCGTGGCCTGGTTGCGACCGTTTCCCCTCATGGGCGGGGATGTCGCGGCCCGCGAGCCCCGGCGCGCGGCCCTGGGGCTGCTCTGGGAAATGGGCGCGCCCCGCCAGCCACCTGGGTTCACCCCGGAAGAACAGGCCGCGCTGCATCGCATGCTGGCCGCCGGCCTAAACACGGTTCGCACCAGCAGCGCTGGCCGCCTGTTTGATGCCGTGGCCTCTTTGCTGGGCGTATGCCAGGTCATGTCGCATGAAGGCCAGGCCGCCATGCGCCTCGAGGCCTTGGCCGGGGATCTTCAGGCGGAACCATATCCCTTTACCTGGGACCACGGGGTTCTCGATTGGGCGCCCATGATTGCCGCCATGATGTCGGCCCGGGAATCGCCCGCCGTGGCGGCGGCCCGATTCCATGCCACGCTGGTCGAGATGATCGCCTCGGCCGCTCTTCGGTTCAAGTGGCAGGATATCTGCCTGTCTGGAGGCTGCTTCCAGAACCGCCGCCTTTTGGCGGGGGTGGCGCAACGGCTGGGCGGGGCCGGCTTCCGGGTCTGGCGACACGTGGAGGTTCCGCCAAACGATGCCGGAATCTGCCTGGGCCAATTGGCGGTGGCACTGGCGCGCCGCCGCGAGGGGGAGGGGGAGTCGCCCCGGACGTAGATCCGCGAGGGGGACCGCCCTTGCCCCCAAAATCCGCTTCCCGGCCGCGGCCAAGGCTTGCAATTGAGGGGCGGCCCGTGATTCAATGGCGGCGTTTTCCGGTAAACCATGAGGAGAGCTCACATGAAACGACTTTTTTGGATTTGGATGGCGGGGGTGATTGCCGCGACCAGTCCGATCGTAACGAATGCCTCGGCGCAGCAAGACGCTGTCCTGATGTTGGTCCCGTCCCGCTATTCGGTGATGCAGGTCGCCTTCGATGTCGCCCGGCGTTATCCCACCGTCCTGGTCAGCTATCAAGGCGCACAGGACGAGCCCGTGCTTCATGTCTGGAATGGCTACGAATGGATGCCGCTTTCCCTGGTGGATTATCAGAGCGGCGCTTTCCTGCAAAGCTATCCGGGCCGCGCCATCTTCCTCGGCGATGACGCCCTGCTCCCCGCCCGCCTGCGCATGATCAGCTCCTGGTGCAGCCAGGTCGTTCAAATGCCCGATCTTGAAACGGCTGCGCTGGTCAACAGCATCGGCCGCTATCTGCCGTTTACCCCCGCCGATTGGCGCTGGTTTGCCGGACGCTACAACCTGACCCTGACCAACCTCCGGGCCGAAGAGGCCGAGGCCGCCCGCCAGCAAAGCTGGTACAACGGCCAAGCCCCGCTCGAGGATTCGCCGCCTGGATTCTTCAAGTATTTCAGCCGTTCTCGCCGCCACGGGTCTCGAGCGACGCAGGCGCCGATCATGCCGGTTGAAGTTCATCAGGCCGACGTGGTGGAAATGCCGGCCCCGTAAGCCGGGGACGATGCGTCCATGAGCACCCGCATTCACGTCCTTTGGCGGGCGGGATCGGTTCTGGCCTTGGCCGCCCTGGCGGTCCTGTTGTCGGGCGGGTGTGTCACCGTTCGCGAAGAACTCCAGCCCGTGCGCGAAACCGTCCTCACCGTCGCCCGGTCCGGCGAGGATGTCACCCTGTCCTGGATCGGGACCGCCGGCGCCTATTATACCGTGACCTATGCCACGTCCCATCGCGGACCCCATGTGCCCCTTCCGGATGCCATCAATATCCGCGCCGTGGCCACCGGGGAACCCATCATTGTCAAAGACCGTGTGCGGCCCTCTGAACAGCGCTACTACCGTCTCGTCCAAGGCCGGTTGCCGATGACCCGATAATCGGCGGCCAGCACCCCGGATCCTCGTTTTCGGGCGTTGGGATCGGGCCAGGGCTGTGTCTTTAATGCCGACAATCAGAAGAGAGAGAGGGGATTAG
>CAYNSH010000001.1:43481-126998 GCA_964399775.1 uncultured Verrucomicrobiota bacterium | reverse complement strand
AGTTCATCTCCTTTCATATGAATAGACAACTCCGACTTGTCCTGACGCACCGGATTGTACGGATTGGATCCAAAGATCCAGGGTTCGGATCCGTGTCATCCGTGAAATCCGTAGCCGGCTGTTCTCATCGGCCCGGTAGGCCCGGCGGCAGGGGTCAGAGGGGGAAGTCGACGCCGTAGGGGAGCGGGACGTTGTGGCGGCGGGAGAGGTCGCGGATTTCGTGGAGAATCTCGTCGCGGCCGCTGATGAGATGGTCGTTGATCAGCTTGTAGATTTTTTGGGCGACCCATTCGCGGCGGATGCCCTCACCGCCGTCGGCCGCGAGCGCCAAGTCGAGGGTAAAGACCATGTCGCGGCGCTGCGGGCCGGATTCGCCGACGATTTGCAGCACGGCGGTTTGCTGGTGGAGCGGCGCGCGGCCCACCAGCCGCAAGGGGCGGTCCAGATACAGATGCGTGAGGGTGCCGGGATAGACCTCGGCCGCGGAGTCGCCGGAGAACCGGTATTCCAGGTTCGCCAACACGGGGCGCGAGAGTTCGCGCGCGGTACGGCGAACGGCATCCGGGATTTCCTCGCGCAGGGGCATGATCCATGACCCGCCGCGGTTGTTGTGGCCGAGCAGGTCGAGCAGGAAGGTATTGACGCGGGTGCCGGCGCCGACCGTGAAGACGGAGATGCGCCCGGCGTTGGCGCGGCTGAACCGGGCGATGATTTCGGAGCTGTCGATGGCGCCCATGGTGGGCCGGCCATCGGTCATCAGCACGGCAATCATGGGCCGCCCGCCGGGCGGGTGAAGGCTCAGTACCCGTTGCAGCGGCGTAAAGAGATCGGTCTGGCCGCGGGCCCGCATGGCCTCCACAAAGCGCGCGCCTGCGGTGAGCGATTCGGCCGTGGCCGGCTGCCAGTCGTCAAAGCAAAGCACCGGGGTATCGCTGTAGCGCATGATATTGAACCGGTCGACCGTCGTCAGCGTGCGCAGGTAGTCGACTAGCCCGTCCTTGAAAAACTCCAGCTTGGTGCGGGTGATGCTTTCCGAGCAGTCCTGAATGAGCAGGACATCCTTGGGCAGCACCGGAAGCGCCTCGGTGCCGGCGCGGGTGATGGCAAACTCGAAATAGAGCGCGTTCTCGTCGGTGGCGCGGAAGGTGGTGACATTGACCGCCAGCAGGCGCTCGATGGGTTCGATATCCGTGACATCCGCCGGGGCCTCGCGAATCAGGGCCGCCTGTTCGCTGAGGCGCTGGGTCTCGGTCGGTTCGGCGGTGGACGCCGCATCCATCATGGCGCCGGGGTCGGGCAGCGCCGTGGGCTGAAAACCCACGGAGGGAAAGGCGGCACCCGTACGCGCGGCGGCGGATGCCGCGGCGATGGCCTCCGCATCGGCCGGCAGGGTCACATCCGGCGCCTCGGCGGTGCGCGGCAGCGCGGGCGCTACGCGGCGCGGCAGTGATTCCAGTTCCGCGGCGGCCGCACGTTGCTCGATCTGCAAGATCTCGCGGCGCAGGTCGAATGCCGCGGCCGCCTCCGGAATCGGGGGTGGCGCGGCCGGCCCCGCGGGCGAGTCGAATTCGAACGGGATGGCTTCCGCGCCGGCGCGCAGGTCTTCCAACAGGTCTTGCTGCCGGGCGTCCACCTCGCGGAAGGCGTTGGGATCCTCCGGATGAAAGACGGCCGGCTGGGTCAGGTTCGACAGATCCGGCAGCGGGCGCACCTCGCCCATGACCAGGGGCTGGACGGTGCGCAGCGACGAGGCCGACGGACGCCCGACGGGCACCAGCGGAATATCCACGAGCAGCAGTCCATGCAACGCCAGGGACACGACCAGGGCACCCGCGAACAGGGCGGCGCGCACCCAAGGCTGGCGCGCCTCCCGCCCGGCATGCGCCTGGAGGGCGATGGAACTCATGAAGGGGATTATCCCTGCAGCGTCATCAGGAATTCAAGATTGTTCTTGGTCTTCTTGAGACGGCCGATCAGCAGTTCCATGGCTTCGACGGCGGGAACGCCGTTGAGGGCCTTGCGCAGGATCCACACCCGGCTGAGTTCATCCTTGTGCACCAGGTTTTCTTCCTTGCGGGTGCCGGACTTCTCGATGTTGATGGCCGGGAAGATGCGTTTGTCGACCAGGAAACGGTCGAGGCAGATCTCCATGTTGCCGGTGCCCTTGAACTCCTCGAAGATGACCTCGTCCATGCGGCTGCCGGTATCGACCAGGGCCGTGGCGATGATGGTGAGGCTGCCGCCGCCCTCGATATTGCGGGCGGCGCCGAAGAAGCGCTTGGGCTTGTGCAGCGCGTTGGCATCCACGCCGCCGGAGAGGATCTTGCCGCTGTGCGGCTGGAGGGTGTTGTAGGCCCGCGCGAGACGCGTGATGGAATCGAGCAGGATCACGACATCCTTGCCGGCCTCGACCTGGCGCTTGGCCATCTCGATGACCAGGTCGGCGATCTGGACGTGCCGGTCGGGGGGCTCATCAAAGGTCGAGGCGATGACCTCGGCCTTGGTGTTGCGCTCCATGTCGGTGACTTCCTCGGGGCGCTCGTCGATCAGCAGGATGAAAAGCTTCACCTCGGGATTGTTCTCGGAGATGCTGTTGGCCATCATCTGCATGAGGACGGTCTTGCCGGTGCGCGGCGGCGCCACGATCAGCCCGCGCTGTCCCTTGCCGATGGGCGTCAGCAGGTCCATCACGCGCATGTTGACGTTGTTCTGGCTTTTGATTTCCAGCACCAGGCGCTCTTCCGGGAAGAGGGGCGTGAGGTTTTCAAAAGGAATTTTTCCGCGCTGGCCCTCGGGGGGGCCTTCGTTGATCGTAATGACGCGTTGCAGGGCGAAAAAGCGCTCCTTCTCCTTGGGGGAGCGGATTTCGCCTTCGACCAGATCGCCGGTGCGCAGGGCGAAGCGGCGGACCTGCGACGGCGACACGTAGATGTCATCGGGACAGGGCAGGTAGTCGTTGTTGGGCGAGCGCAAGAAGCCGAAGTTGTCCGGCAGGATTTCGAGGACGCCGCGGACGAACATGGTGCCGTTGCAGCGGGCGTTGGCCTTGAGGATCTCGAAGATCAGCTCATGCTTGCGCAGGGCGCCGAGATCGACGAGCTGATAGCTGTCGGCCAGCTCCTTGAGTTGGGGCACGGTGAGTTGCTGGAGTTCGTTGAGCTTCAAGACGCGGGCCATCTTGGCGCGTTCGGCGGCGGCGGCTTCGGCGGCCGCGCGGGCGGCGGCCTGCTGGGCGGCGCGGGCGGCTTCCTCTTCGGGGGTCAGGGGAACGCGCGGCGGCCGGTTCTGGTTCGGGAAGTTCTGCCCGCCATGCCGGCGATCGCGGTTCCGATCGAAGCGGCGATCGTTGTGGCGTCCGCCCGGACCTTGCGGATAGGGCGGGCGCGGCCCCTGGGGCTGGGACGGGCCGGAGTCATTGGTTGGTGGCGCGGACGGTTCCTGGGGCGCCGCGGAGGGCGTCTCGGACGAGGCGGAGGGGGCGGGAGCGGATTCGGGCGCGCGCGGGGCCGGGGCCGGCCTGGGCATCGAGGGTTGCTCGGCCGCGGCGGGCGGCTCGGGGGCGGCCTCGGGGACGGCGCGAGCCGGGCCTTGGCTGCCGGGGCGATACTCTTCGCCGTCGGAAATCGTAGTATCCAGCAACGAAGCCGGGAGGGCGACATCCCCGCGCTTCGTCTGTTCGTCGTCGGAGCGGTTTTTGGGCGGACGGCCGCGGCGTTTGCCGATCGAGGCGGCGCCGGACGGTTTGCGGGGTTTGCGGGGCGGTTTGGATTCGTTGGTCATTTTCAGTCTCCTGGTTGCATGAGAAGGTTCCACAAGGCCCGGCTCTTGGTTTCGAGTTCGGCCAGGCTGCCGTTATTTTCAATCACATGATCGGCGCGCGACGCCTTGTCGCCCACCGGCCATTGGCTGGCGATGCGCGCCCGCGCCTCTTCAGGCGAAAGGCCGCGGGAGGCGAGCCGCTCCAATATCGTCGATTCCGCGGAGACGACGCACACCACCGCATCGAAGCCGGCCGCCAGGCCCGCCTCGAAGAGCAGTGGAACGACGGCCACGCCGAAGCGTCCACCGCGACGGATTCCCTCCGCCCACGCACGCATCCGGCGGATGACTTCCGGATGCACGATCGCCTCCAGACGCCGGCGCGCGTCGGCATCGGCGAAGACGATCTGTCCGAGCCGGGCGCGGTCGATGCCGCCATCCGCCGCGCGGACGTCCGGACCGAACCCGGCCGCGACGGCATCCACCGCCGCGCCGCCGGCCGCGAGGAGCTCGTGAACCACGGCATCCGCATCGAGCACATCCGCGCCCCAGCCTTGCCAAAGATTCGCAACCGCGCTTTTGCCGCAAGCGATCCCCCCCGTCAGGGCCACGCAAGATCCTGTGTTCATGAACGCATCACCAAGGGGCGGTCGGGGCCAGGGGGGAGGCTTCGCCGAAGGCTCTGCCCATGTCGTCGTCGCGGAACCCGGCATCGCGCAGCCGCAAAACCGTCCGCAAGACATCCTGGGCCTCTTCGTTACCATCATCCATGCGCAACGCATGGGCGGCCTTCCATTCGGCCACGTCGATTTCGCCGGATTCCAGCGCCTCGCGGGCCTGTTCGGCACGGGTCTGGGAAAGCCGGGCGGATACCGGACTGTGCTTGAGCCGATAGACCCGATACTTGCGGTTGGCGAACTGCGGGACAAAGTGCTGGAGTTCCTCGGGACGCTGCTCGAACAGGCGGGCGGCCGCGTTGGGGGACGGATCCAAGGCGTCGACCATGTAGCGCATTTGATGGCCGGGCTGGATCTCCGAAAACTCGCCCATGGAATGGACATAGACGGTGGCGCCCTTCGATTCCATCCACGAGCGGAATTCCGCTTCGTCGCCGTGGAACAGCGCCAGGCCGTAGTCTTCGACCTTGCGCCGGATGTCGGGCGACTCGAACTTCGGGTGCAGCACGACCGGGCAACCGCCATAGGCGGCGATGGACGCGCTGATGCCGAAGTTGGCCAGAACGGGCTCGGGAGCGACGTATGTAATGAGATGATGCATCAATTCTTCGGTTTCCGCGGCATAGACGTTGGGGCGACCCCAAAAGAGCGGGCCCTGCCAATCCGGGGCTTCCGGCGCGGCCTCCGCGCGGGGCCGCCTCTGGACCGGTCCGACCCACGGCTGCCAGGCTTCCATCAGGAGACCCGCCAACAATAAGATCCAAACCCCGCGGATGGAACGGCCGGACGGTCGGTCCACTTCGCCGGCCCACAGGCCGACCACTCCGCAGGCAAACACCGCCACCCACACATGAAAACGAAAAAACAGGATAAACGCGACAAACGAGGCCAGCAGGTAAAAGAGATTCGAGGGGGCGGCGGACGAACCACGCCGATGACGTATAGTCCGGTTCATTAAACCCCAAGACGCGATGGCCGTCAACACCAAAAGCGCGGGGAACCACAGCCAGATCATTCGCCACGAGGTCGAGTGCAGGGCCGGGACCCAGAGAATGCGCTGTTCGAAGGTGAGCTGGGCGGGGTCGGCCGGGCGAATATTGAGAAAGCGCAGCTTGGCCCACAGCAGGCTGGTGAAATGGCCATAGGCCGGCAGATAGAGGTGCGACCACGTCAGGAGGATCGCCAACGGGGCCAGGCCCAGGACCAGGCGCACCGGCAAGCCCCGGCGCTGGGACGCCGGCGCGCCCGCCAGGAGCATCCCCCACCCCAACCCCATGGCCGGCGAGACCAGAAAACCGTGGCTGCGCAGGTAGTCGTTGCGGAAGCCCGCCGCCAGCAGGACCGCCATCATCGGCACGGCGCACGACCAGAGTTCCATCCGGCCAAGTCGGCCCCGCACGCTGCGAACCAGGCCCCAGGCCATGTAGAGGATCAGGTAGAATTGAACGAGATCCCATGCCGCCAGCGCCAGCGCGGCGAGGCCCGCCGCCACCCCGCCCGCCAGCACGCGCGCCCGGAGAGAGCCGGCTCGATGCCGCGCCCAGGCGTCCGCCGCCAAGTGGGCCAGCAGGAATGGCAGAGCGTTGTTTTCGTGCGACAGCTCCTGGCCGGTGGAGCGCGCCACGGCGGAAATCGCCACCGCAAAGAATGCCGCCGCCCAGAAGCCACCGACCGCGCCCCCGCCGGAAGCCTTGATCCAGAAATACATTCCGGGAATGGCCAGGCTGAACCAGAGCAGATGCAGCCAGCGGACCTTTTCCGCCAGGGGCATCAGGCCCGGCCAGCGCCGCGCGGCTTCGGCATAGGCCCGCTCCGCCCCCAGCGTATCCAGTTCGCGCGTCACCACGCCATCGGGATACTGGATGCCGCGGTCCACGCGCGGCAGGTCCCCGTCGCGATAGACCAGTTGAATGCGCCGAAACGCCAGCGCGCTCTCCAGGGTGAATGGGATGGAGCCGTCCGGGGTGAGCTGCCGCTGGGCGTTGAGCACATGGCGGCGCGTGGCCACCGCGCCCCCAAACAGCGCCAGCAGCAACATGGCCTGCAAGACGATACGGAGGGGCTTGGAGGTGAAGTTCATGACGAGAGATCGGGGGGGCAGAGGTCAGAGGTCAGGAGACAGGGGTCCGATGGGAAAACGGGAGGAGACAATGCTCGATGTTCATTGTTCAATATTCAATATTCAATATTCAATATCCAAGGGCAGTTTTCCACGCCATGGAAAACTTTTTCGTCATTTTTCCACGCTATGGAAAACTTTGGGGGGAATTTTCCACGCCATGGAAACCGTTCAACTCGGCGGGGTCCGGGGCTTCGGGGACGGGCGCTTCGAGGGGTGCCCAGTCGTTGCTGCCGCAATAGACGCACTGGCGTTCCGCGGCATGGAGATCCTGGAGCAGGGCGGGGCATTCCCGCGAAAGATCGTCGCAGCCGACCGCGCCGCACTGGTTGCACTGCCACATCTGCGCGCCACAGGTTTGGTCGTTCATTTTGACGGTTTCGCAGGTGACCGCCGCGAAGGCCACGCCGACGGCGCCAAGGATTGCCAGAGTCAAGAGCATCCCGTGTATTCGCTTCATTGCCGATTCCTTTCTTTCCGGATTCTAAAACAGGCTGAGTTGACCATCGGACGGGGGGGGCGCCGGGGTTGCCGCCGCGGCCGCTGGCCGGGGGGCCCCCATCTCGGCGACGAACCGATGCAGTTCGTATTTTTCAAAAAAGGCCTTGAGCTTGGCGGGTTCGGGCGCGGGGGGCGGGATGGCGCCCCACTCCGGCACACCGGGAACATGGAAATCCAGTTGCATGAGTTCCACATTCAGGCGGGCCGTGGCCTCTCCATCGCGCAGTTTCTCGCGAAGACTGCTGGACTCGATCTGGTCGATCCCGGCCAGGCAATTCTCCAGGGAACCGAATCGAACCAGGAGTTGCGTGGCGGTTTTGGGGCCGATGCCGCGCACGCCCGGAATGTTGTCCGAGGCGTCGCCGATCAGGGCCAGCCAGTCGACAATGCGGCCGGGAGGGACGCCGGTTTTCGCCTCGACCGCCGCGGGCCCCATTTCGGCATCCGCCTTGGCGGGCGGAACGATGCGAATGCGGTCGGTGACGAGTTGCATGAGATCTTTGTCGCTGGTGGCCAGGCGGACCGTGGCCCCCGCATTGGCGGCGCGAGCGGCCAGCGTGGCCATGACGTCGTCGGCCTCCTGGTGCGGGATCAACAGCCGCGGAACGCCCGCCGCATCCAGATACTCGTTGATGAGGGCCAGTTGGGAGCGCAACTCATCCGGCATGGGGGCGCGCTGGGCTTTATAGGCCGGGCATTTTTCCAGGCGGTGGGCGGGCGAGCCGCCGTCGAATGTCACCACGATGCGCGCCGGGCGCCATCGGGCCTCGAGTTGGTGCAACATGCGGACAAAGCCGAAGAGGGCATTGGTGGGCGTGCCATCGCGCGTGGACAGGTCGCGCACGGCATAAAAGGCGCGATAGGCGACCGCGGTTCCATCCACGATCAAGACGGAGTCAGGCACGGATGATTCCTGGGCGGGCATGGGGGGGGGGGGATGGGGAGAGGGAATACTGGAGGAATGGAATGATGGAATATTGGGATATTGGAATGGTGGAATGGTGGAATGGTGGAATGGTAAAATGTTGGGATGGAAGAGCGCGGCAACACAGGGACGTGAACCGTTCCCGCCAAAAGAATCTCCCGGCCCGGCGGCATCCCCCGCCCGGGCCCCTTGGGAAAAAACCACGTTGCCGCCCCCAACGCACAAGGCCGAAGGGGGCAAGCGCCGCGCCGATAGAATCTACATCATGGAATCCAGCTCGGTATCCACCCCGGCGCCGGGCATGGCCATGACGCCTTCGCGATGGATGGGCCGGCCGGCGGGGTCTACCAGCCGCGCAGTGACGAAAATCAACAGATTCATCTTGCGGCTGTACTGACCCTCCGAACGGAAGAGACGGCCCAGCAGCGGAATGTCGCCGAGGAGCGGGATCTTGTCCTTGATGGTGGTCAGTTCTTCGCGGATGAGCCCACCCATGACCACGGTCTGGCCATCCCAAATCACGATGGAGGTGGTGACGTTGCGGCTGGTGAAGACCGGCATGGGCATGTTGTAAGTCCAAAGCTGCGACCCGAATTCGCTCGGGATTTCGATGACGGAGCCGTACTGAATCCAGTCGACCAGTTCAGCCACTTCCGGGGCCATGACGAGGTCGATGGTATAGCCGTCGGGCCCCACCGTGGGCGTGACATTGAGAATGACGCCGGTCTCGCGGGTTTCAAACTGGCCGGGCTCGGAAATCGGGCCCATGGTCACGTTGCCGTCGCTGTCGACGGACGGCTGGGTGACGGAGAATTCGGTGGGGTAGATGATTTCCTTGACGACCTGGATCTGGGCGTTGACGCCGCTGCGGGTGGTGACGCGCGGAGCGGAGAGGAGGTCGGTGCCGCCGTGCTGCGAGAGCGCCTGGAGCACGATGCTCACCTCGGGATTGGTCAGGACGCTGGAGGCGCTGAGAATGCCGCCCAGCATGCTCTGGGAGCTGGACCGGGCGACCGACGAAACCGGATTGATGGCGAGGGTGCCGGTGTCCTGGCCGAAGAACCGCAGGCCCTGGCTGGCGCCAAAGCGATTGGCGTTGACCTGGAGACGGCCGCCGGAGCCATCGTTCCTCGTGGCCACTTCCCAGTTGTCGTTGAGGATCCATTGCAAGCCGAGCTCTTCGAGGTCGGTCTGGTCGACTTCGATGAAGCGCGCCTCGATTTCAACCTGGTTGGGCACCACGTTGATCTGCTGGAGAATGCGCTCAAAGGTTTCGAGATTGTCGGCGGTGTTGGCCACGATGAGCTGGCTGATGGTGGCATTGTAGGTGATGGAGGCGCCGGCGGGGAAGCGCACGCCGGTGCGCTCGAAGAATTCCTTCACATCGGAGCGGGTCACGCTGACCTGGGAGCCGATGGATTGGAACTCGGAATCCCGGTCATCGCGGGCGGAGCGCTCGATGACGACATCCATGAAGGACGGCTGCACGGGATACATGCGCGTGATGATGTTGCCGACGGGCGCGTCGAGCGGGGTGATCATGACCGCGCGGCCTTCAATGCGGTACTTCAGGCCGGCCACTTCGGTGATGTACTTGATGGCGTCGAGCATGTTGACGCGACGGAGATTGAGGGTGATATCGCGGATGCCGGGAATGGACGCGGAGGGCGCGGGGCTGTCGAAGCCGCCGAAATCGCCCCAATCGTCATCAAAGGCCGGCGCCGCGGCCGGAGCGGGCGCGGCGGGTCCCGCCGTGCCCGCACCCAGGTTCAGGATGATGTTGACGCCCTCGCCTTCCGCATCGGCGGCGATGGAGGCATCGACCAGGAAGTTGACGACATCGCTGATGTTGGCCTGGCGGAACTGGACTTCCGGAATGATGATGCGCTGCATCTTGTCGATCAACTGCTCGGCTTCGGGGCGCGGATCGCGGCCCGGGGCGCCTTCGAGTTCCGCCGGGATTTCGATCTGGGCGCGAATGGGCGGGCTCCAACTGCGGCGCACATCGGTCAGCATGCCCTGGACGCGGGCCTGGCGCTCCACCGTGGCCAGCTTGAACTTGTCTTCCTCGATTTTGCGCAGATAGCGCATGGAACTGCGGTGATAGGGATCGCGCAGGAGGATCTGCTCGAACAGGGCGGAAGCGCGGTCATAGTCCTTGACCATGTACCACTGACGGGCTTCGTCAAACATCTGGGAAATCGTCTTGGCCTTTTCGATGGTGGCGGGCTGCATGGCCGGCGACTTGGGCTGGGCCATCTGGGCTTCGAGCCGGGTCAGGCGGCGATCCAAGGCCTGGGCACCGCGGTGATCGGGGACCCCCTTGAGGGCGCTATCGATCAGTTTGCGCGCATCCGCCAGGCGCTCCTGGCGCTGGACCATGCCGCGGGCGCGCAGGTAGCGGGCTTCGGCGAGGCCCCAGGTGATCTGCTGGCGCAAGTCGGCGGTCTGGGGACGATCCGGCAGATTCGACAGGGCGCTGGCAAACGCATTCTCGGCGGCGACGAAGTTGCCATCGCCGAGGGCGCGGAATCCGCTTTCGGCGGATCGGCGGGCGGAGGCTTCGGCGGCCTGGCGGCGGACTTCTTCCTGCTGGGCGGTTTCGCGGGCAATTCCCTGGACTGCTTCCGGGGGAAGGCGCCGGGCGCCAACCGTCGGCGTCGGCGTCGCGACCGGCGCAAAGGACTCTTCGGCCAGGACGTCTTCGTCATCGTAGAACCCCATTTCGAAGTCGTCTTCCTCCGGCATGGCGACCGGAGCGAAGGAGTCAAAAGAATCAAACGGATCGGACGCCACGGCCGGCGTCGCCGCCATGGGTTCGTCGTCGGTCAGGAAATCGCCGAGAAAATCATCAACGTCCGCGATGGCATCCTCGCCGTCGTCGAGGTCGAGCCCGAGATCGAAGTCATCGGCGGCGGGTGCCGGAGCGGCCCAGTCGTCGTCGGCATCCCAGTCATCCGTGGCGGCCACCGCGGCGACGTCATCCGCCGGCGCATCCCAGTCCAGGTCCGCGACAGGCGCTTCATCCACGTCGACGTCCAGGCCGAAATCGTCCGCCATTTCCTCTTCAGGTGCAGCGTCCCAATCGGCGGCATCGGCAAACGGATCGACGGCCGCTTCCACGGCTTCTTCCGCAAACGGGTCCTCGGCCGCTTCCACGGTGTCGTCGACCTGCTCCGGGGGAGAGTCAAAGTCGCCCAGCAGGGCATCGAGATCAAAGTCGTCCGTCTGGGCGTGGGACACGCCACCGATCAGGAAAGACACCGCCATCACTGCGACCATGCACCATTTCATCAGGATTTCCTCCTTAGAGACTGACTGGGGGCGCGGAAAACCGCACCGCCCGCCCGGGATCTGCATTACTGGTTCCATTCAAAAGCCTTCACCATGGCGAATCCGCCGCCGCCCCCGCGGCGGGAGCCGCCGGGCGACCGGACAACAACGAGCGCTCCTCTGAACGCAGAAGGGGCACGGTCACTTCTTCGCCGGATGTTTCGTGTTTTACTACCACGCTATCGCGGTGGATGTAAACGATTTTGTAATTGACCCCGCGATGGGTCAAGACATCGTTCAGGCGCAGCACCGGCAAGGCCGTCCGGTCCAGCAGGCAGACCAAGCGGATGGCCAGTTCCTGCTCGGTGACCGGGCGCCCCTTGACGAGCACCACGGAATACTGGTCGGATTGCCGGACCATGGTGATTGTTTCGCCCCCGCGGCCGCTGGGGTTGTACTCCTCGACCTTGTACCCGAGAATGACTTCGCCGAGGCGGGCGAAATAGGTCCGGTCGGCCGCCTGCAGGTTGAGCTGGTAGCGCTCGGTGCCGTCCGGCATGCGCTGGGTGCCCACGAAACGCAGGTAGAAGGGAACGGGGCGGATGCCACCCACGCGGAGCTTCACGATGGGATCGGGGAAGGACTGGGGGTCGCGCGGATCGGTGCCGGCCTGGAATTCCTCGATCGCGGTGAAGCCATCGCCATCGAGGTCCTTGTGTGCATCGCTCGGATCAAGCGGGTCCATGCCATGCTCCAGCTCCCACCAGTCGGGGATGCCGTCGCCATCGGTGTCGAGTTCCTGGATCGAGATGATGGCGGGCTGTTCCGCCAGGCAGAAGGGGCACTCGGCGGCCTCGTAGGGAATGGGCCGGCCGCACTTGACGCACGAGACGCGCATTTCGCTGACGGTGGTGCGCGGCGACGTGGAGATCGACGCGGTGGCCGCGGCGCGGGCCTCGGCCAAAACGGTGTCGAAAGGCACCGTATCGCGCAGGGCGATCTGGCTCCCCCGCCAGCCGATGCGCTGCAGGCTGAAGGCGGCGGTTTCCTTGCCGACCTGAATGCGCTGGACCAGCAGCACACTGGACACCAGCAGGGCAATCAGGGCCACCAGCAGGAGCATCTTTTCATAGTGCTCCCGAATCCAGTCATGTTTCCCGCGGGGTGCCTGGCTCACAACGATTCCTCCCCTGTCGCGACGGAGGCGTCGACAAACTGATACACATCCACTTCGAGCCGCACCAAGGGCATTTCCTGGCCGGCGACCACGCGCAATTCGCGTGGAAGAATTTCCGTTTCGCGCGCCGCGCCGGGGCGTTGCGCAGCGGCCGGCCCGCCCGGAGCCGCGCCCGCGCCCGGGGCCGCCGCTTCGGTCCGCGGCGGCACCACCGCCGGGCGGGAGCTGTTGGTGATATCCACCTTGGTGACCACCACGAACGGGGAGCCGCGCGACAGGCGCTCCAGCACGGTCCATTGGGTCGCGTCCTGGGCGCGGTAGGTCAACACATACCGCTCGCGGGTAAACAGGCCATCGGGATCCCGCACCAGGGCGGTCGTGTCCACGACCGGCGCTTCCGGCTCTTCGCGGCCGCGGCCGCGGCGGCGGACAAACTCCTCCTCCACCGGCGGCGGAGCGGCCATGGCGTCGCGTTCGAACACGGTGCGCTCCACGGAGACCAGTTCACCAATGCCCGCGTCATAGAGAATCTGGCAGAGAATGGCGACGGACCGCAACTGGTCGGCCAATCGGCCGAGTTCGCCGTCGGCGGGCGGGTTGCCCGCCACGTAGCGCTGGAACCCAAAGGCGAAATCGGGCGGCAGGGTGATGTTCTTGGCCCGGGCATTCTGCACCAGGCGATTGAGGGTCTGCTCGAGAAGCTGGCGAAAGCGGTCGCGGTCCGGCGCATCCATCGGGCGCTGGCCTTCGCGCATGAAGGCAAACAGCCCGTCGAGGTAGTCCTCGAAGATCTCCTGCTGCTCCCGCAAGGCCTGCACATTGCCGGCGGAGGGGAAGACCGGGCGGCTGGAAAGGTCGTTCAGTCGCCGCTGCGCCTGATTCAGCGCCATGTGGCTTTCTTCGTAGCTTCCCCGGACATTGATGAGCACGTAGCCCAGCAGGACCACCAGCAGCAGGACCGCTCCCATCCCGATCAACAACGGCATGTTTTTGCGGCTCATAGCTCCTGCGGCTCCTCTAATACGGCCAAAATCTTGAACTCGAGGATGCTGGCATCCGGCCGGGCCGGGGGCTGCCAGGTGATTTCCGTCTTCTCGGAAAACAGCGGCGACTCGCGCAGTTTGTCGCGATACTGGCTGATTTCTTCGCCGGACCGGATCTTGTCGCGGTAGCCGATGCCTTCGATTTCAATGCCGGCGACGCGGGTGGCCGAGACCGGGGATGGCGGGGCCGGCTCGCCCCGGCGCCCCCGCGCGGCGGGAGCCGCGGGAACGACCGGCGTCTCGCCCGGCAGGCTCTCCAGCGGACGAATCCGGACCAGCCACATGCCGTCGGTCAAGGCGCCGCTGATTTCACCCAGCAGGTTGCGCCAAACCCCGCGGCTGGCCTCCAGGCGGGTCAGTTTGCCGATTCGACTCTCCACCCCGCTCATCGCGGTTTCGGCTTCAATCAAGTTCCGTTCGATGGTGGTCAACTCCGAGACGCGCGACTCGATGCGGCCGCGGATGATTTCGGTGGCCTTGGCCGATCGCGCGTAGTACGCGATCCAAATCGCCAGAATCATCAAAACGGTTGCGGCCGCCAGGGCGAACAGGGGTTGCTTCTGCTTGAACTTCTTTTCCTCCTCGGCCTTCGGGGGCAGGAGGTTGACTTCGATCGGGCAAGTATGCAACTGGCGCAGGGCCAATCCCACCAACTGCCCCATCTCGCAGGCGTGGGCCCCCACCTGCTCGGCGGGGATCTGCTCGGCCACGGCCACGTTGTTGAACGGATTGAAGTAGTCGGTCTCGACGCGCAGCTTTTCGCGCAGGAAGGTGTCCGTATACGGAATGACCGAACTGCCGCCGGTCAACAGCAGCAGCGCCGGCTGCTGGCCGCCCTGCTGGCTGCGATAGAAGTTGATCGAGCGGTTCAGCTCCTGGTGCAGGCGCGTCATCATGCTGCGCACGCTCTTGGAGACCTTGTCGACGGTCTCGCTCTGCGGGCCTTCATAGGCCCCGCCGAACGCCACGTAGGCGTGGGCTTTCTTCATCGCCTCGGCGTCGTCGAACGAGATCGCGAACTCGTTCATGATCAACTGGGTGATCTGGTTGCCGGCCACCGGCACGCTGCGGCTGAAGATCCGGCCCGCCTCGATGAAGATCAAATCGGTCGAGCGCGCCCCGATATCCACCACCAGCGTGCACGCCGGCAGGTTGTCGTAGTTGTAGCGCACCGCGTTGTACAGCGCCATCGGGGCCACATCCACCAGAATCGGCACCAGCCCCGTGAACCGCACGCAATCGCATATTCCGTCGATGATGTCCGACTTGATCGCCGCCAGCATCACGTCGACATCGCCGCTGGCGCCGCTGATGAGCTGGTAGTCCCAGACCACCTCGTTCATCGGGAACGGCACGTTCTGCTGCGCTTCGTACTGGATGATCTGGAAGACCTTTTCCGGCTCCACCGGCGGCAGCTTCACAAACCGCGAAAAAACCGAATGGCCCGAAATGGTGACTTGTACCGGCCCGGGCTTGCAACCCGACTCGCGGATCAGGTCGTGGATGGTGGTGATGATGTACTGGGAGCGGTCCGTGTCGCTTTGCGGATCAACGCCCAGTTCGCTCACCGCGTAGCGGGTCATCTCCAGCCCGCCGCGTACATCCATGAACTCGGCCAGCTTGAGGCTGTGCGAGCCAATGTCCAGCGTCAGTATGGGCTTTTTCGCCATGGGGGAGGTTCCTTGCCGGGTCTAGCGGGCGGCGGCGGCGGGCTTGATCAGGTTGTACGCGTCGTACTCGATCAGCGCGAACGGGGTCTGCGCGCGCGTCAACAGCACGCCATCCACCGGCGGAAACCGTTCCCACCAGTTGGGCGTCGTCGCCGTCGAGCCGGAGGCCACGACCGCGCCGCGATGCCGGATCACCACGGCAAACTGCTCGGGACGCCCCATCCGGGACAGGGTGGACGGATGCATGAAAATATCGGCCTGGTGACGGCCCTTCGCCACGTTGAGATAGGTCACCACCCCGCGCAACATCACCTCGGCGCCGCGCGCACTCTGGTCCTTAACATAAACGTAAAACGTGAACTCCAACTCGTCCAGCCAGTCCGGCTGCGTTTCGAATTGAAAGACCACCCGGCCCCAGTCCGGCGGGCGGGCCGATGACTGCGTCCGCATCGAGGTCTGGAACACCGGCGTCTTTTCGGTCGTGAAGGCCGGGGGCTGGCGCGTGCGCAGGATTTCGCCCGCCGGGACGGCCGGCGCCGGGGCCAGCTGGCCGAACGCCACGTCGCCCACCAAGACAACCAGAACCAGGATCGCGGCTCCCGCCAGTGTCATCGTCCGAATTGGATGCTTCATTTTCTGCCTCCTGCACACCGTCGCCCACTCGGAAAAACCGAAATGGCCGCCCTGCACAATTTTCGGAAGTATAGGGGGAGCCCGCCGATTCCGTCAACCGCCATTTCCGCGGGAAGTCCCGAGCCGGGGCGCCGGCCCCATTCCCGCCTATTCCAGGCGGTTGAAGATCCGCGCCCGGGGCCGGTGGGCCAGGATCGCGCTGGTGCTCATCTCGGGCTCCAGCATGTCGGAATCCGTCACCGAAACTCCGATGCGGTGCGCTTGCGACCACTCGCAGATCCAGCGGCTGAGGCTCATGTCCGGACACGACGGATAGCCCGGGCCGAAGCGCGCCCCGCGCTTGCCGCCGATGGGCTCGAGCATCTGGCGGTGGGCCCACTCCGCCACCGCATCCGCATATTCCGCCGCAAACCCCGTCCAAAAGAAATATTCCTGGTATTCCCCGTTGTCCTGAAGCCGTTCCATTTCCGCCGAGGCCTCCGGACTGCCGACTGTCACCGTGAACACCCCCAGGATGTCGCCGTCTTGGGCATAGAAATCCGGAATGCTCAGCTTCTGGCCAATCTGTTGGCGCGGGAAGGAAAGCGTCACCGGCCCCCCGCCACCGTGCGGATATACGATCAAGGTGTCACCATCCGGCTTGCACGTGAGCCACGCCACCGCCGCCCGGGGGAAGAACAAGCGGCGCTCCATGTTTTCCCGCACGAGCCGCTGAAAATGCCCCTGCGCCTCCCCCTCGAGAATCTGGCGGTATTCGCCCTCGGACAGGTTTCCTTTCTTATACCCCCAGCGCCCCACCAGCAGCGACATCCGCTCGATGAACGGATTCACCTCCTCCATGGGCGGGTCCCAGACTTGCGCGCCCCAAAAGGGCGGCGTGATCGGTTCATCAACAGGCGTGACGGGTGTGGGTTCTGTCGTCATGGCGGTTTGGGGGGTCGGGGTTCAGAGGTCAGTTGGAGCCGGGACGCCCTCGTCCCGCGTTCTGGAGCCGGGACGCCCTCGTCCCGGGTTTTCCATGCTGTGGTCCGGCAGATGCCGGATCCATGCCGTGGAAAAAAAGCGTACGGATTTTCCATGCCGTGGAAAACCGGCGCCACTTTTTTCCATACTGTGGAAAACTGTTTTCCATAGCGTGGAACCCTACCCCCTTTTTTCCAAGTTTCCAGTTTCCAGTTTCAAGTTTGCGCCGGTTTGGCCTGGTAGGGCGGCGACGGCGCGAGGCGGCCCGTCTCCTCCAGCTCGCGGAAGCACGTAATGCTGTCAAAGGCGTCCTTGCAGTAGCGCACCGGTCCCGAATAGGCCGGCTGGCAGTCCTTCAGGACAAAATCGTCCGTCAGCGCGGCGCCGCCCAGCAGCACCGGGATCTTCAGCCCCGCCGTTTCCATCGCCTTGAGGTTTTCGCGCATCACCTGCACCGACTTCACCAGCAGGCCGCTCATCCCCAGCATGTCGGCGTTGGACTCCTTGACCGCCGCGAGCATTTTCTCGATGGGCACCTTGACCCCGAGGTTCACCACCCGGTAGCCGTTGTTGGACAGAATGATGTCCACCAGGTTCTTGCCGATGTCGTGCACGTCGCCCGCCACGGTGCCGATCACCAGCGTGCCGGCCGCCTTCGCCTCCCCGGCCTTCAGGAAGGGCTTGATCATCGCAACGGCCTTTTTCATCACCTCGGCCGACTTCAGCACGAACGGAAGCTGCAGAATGCCGTCGTTGAACAGCCGCCCGACCTCCTTCATGCCCGGGATCAGGTGGTTGTTCAGCACGTCCTCCGCCGCCATCCTCTCCAGCAGCGCGGGGATGGAGGTTTCCAGCAGGGCGGCCTTGCCCTTGACCAGGGCCGCCTGCACCTGTTCCTCCGGCGACAGGATCGCCCCGGCCGCGCCCGCCTCTTCCTCGGGCACCGCCGCCTCGAAGTGTTGAATGTAGTTTTCCAGCGGATCGCCGTTGGACGCGTCGTTGTCGAGCAGCTTCGCGGCCAGCTCGACCGACTCGGCGGGCAGGTCGGTCAGCGGCACCAGCGTCGCCGTATTGATAATGCACGCATCCAGGCCCGCCTTGATGCAGCGGTCCAGGAACAGCGTATTGAGCACCTTGCGCGCCGCTGGCTTCAAGCCGAAGGAGATATTGGAAAGTCCCAGCAGCGTCCGCACGCCGGGAATTTCGGCCTTGATGCGCCGGATGGCCGCGATCGTCTCGACCGCGGCGGACTTGAGCGAGGGGTCGCCGCTGCCGACCGTGAACGTCAGCGTATCAATCAGCAGGTCGCCGGGGCGCATCCCGCGGTGCACGCAGAAGTCCACCAGGCGCCGGGCGATCTCCACCTTGCGGTCGGCCGTCATGGCCATGCCCACCTCGTCGATGGTCAGCGCCACCAGGCCGGCCCCGAACTGTCGCGCCAGCGCCACCAGCTTTTCGGCCTTTTCCTCGCCCGACTCGAAATTGATCGAATTGATCAGCATCCGGCCGCCGTACAGCTTCAGCGCCGCCTCGACCACGTCCAGCTGCGTGCTGTCCACCATGAGCGGCAGGCGGCACTCACGGGCGGCGCGCGCCACCAGCGTCGTCATATCCGCCAGCTCGTCGCGCCCGGCGTAGGCCACGCTCAGGTCCAGCACATGCGCCACCCCCTCGTCCTGCTCCGTCAGCAGGTCGAAGGCCGTGTCCAGCCGCTCCGCCAAGAGCGCCTCGCGGAATTTTTTGGAGCCCGTGGCATTCGCCCGTTCGCCCACGTAGAGCGGCGGGGGCTCCTGCGCCAGGTCCATCGGCGAAAACAGACTGCACACCTGCTCGGGCGCGATGGCCTCCCGAGCCGCGGGGGCGCCGGGGTCGCCCAGCGCTTCGCGCAGGGCGTGGATATGCTCCGGCGTCGTCCCGCAGCAGCCCCCCGCCACGTTCAGGCCGATCGCTTTCACCATCGGCGCAAACACCTGGGCGAATTCGACCGGGCCAAGCGGATAATGCACCTGGCCGTCCTTCAGCGTGGGCAGACCCGCGTTCGGCATGCAGCCGATCCTCCCCCGCCACTGGCGGGCGATCGCCTCCAGATGCCGCTGCATGGCCTCCGGCCCCGTCGCGCAATTCATCCCCAGCACATCAATCGGGTACGGCTCCAGCGCCGCCAGCACCGCCCAGATGGACGACCCCACCAGCAGCGTCCCCGTCGTTTCCACCGTCACCGACACATACAGCAGCTTGTCGCGGCTCCCGCCCAGCAAAGCCATGGCCGCCCCCACCGCCGCCTTGATCTGCAAGAGGTCCTGGCAGGTTTCGATAATGAGCCCATCCGCCCCGCCCTCCAGCAGCCCGCCCATCTGCTCCTGATAGCCCCCGTAGAGGTCGTCATAGCTCGCCTGCCCCAGCGTGGCCAGCTTGGTTCCCGGCCCCACCGAACCCAGCACAAACCGCGGACGCCCGTCCTCCGCCTGCGCCGCGTCGGCCGCGCCGCGCGCGATCTCCGCCGCCGCCCGCGAAATCTCCTTCGCCCGCGCGCTCAGGTCATACTCCCCCAGCGTCATCGGCGACGAACCGAAGCTGTTGGTCTCCACCGCGTCGCTGCCGGCTCGGAAATAGCCCAGGTGGATGTCGCGGATGATCTCCGGCGCCGTCAAATTCAGCCACTCGTTGCAGCCCTCGTACTCGCCCCAAGCCGCCGCCCCCGGATGGCGGTTCTGGATCTGCGTGCCCATCGCCCCGTCCACCAGCAGGCGATTCGTCTTTAAAAAGTCATGGATCTTCATGCGCGGCCTCTTTCCGTTCAACCCAATCGGGCCGCCCACTCTATCCAACCCCCCGTCAATCCACAACGCCCAAAAAGACCCCCATGCCCTCGTGGCAGGGGTGAATCAGGTCGGGCAGAAAGCCCAAGCAGGAACACAGGAAACAAAGGAAAAATGAATCAGCCACATAGAGCACATAGAACACAGAGAGCGACACGATTGGAGGCCTGGAGCCAAAACCTCTTTGTGCTCCATGCCTGCGGCTTGGAAAGCTTTGTGGCCAATCGGCTGTTCAATCCTGTGAATCCTGAAAAATCCTGTTCATCCTGTCTAAAACGTCCTCCGGCTGTTCCCTTGATTAGGGGTCTATTTTGTAGACCCCCGCGGCCTTGCGCCAGGGGTGAAGAAGGTCACACCCCCACGGATTCGCGGAGCATGGGGGGGCAGAGGGTGACGGTGACTTGGCGCTGGATGCCGTCGGCGACCAGCCAGACGCCGTCGGGATTGAGGTCGTCGGCGCGGACGACGCGCAGGACGTCGCTCCGGTCGGCGGCGGCGGGAGCCAGCTCGGCGAGGCGGTTGGGCGCGGCCATCAGCGCCGCCAGGTTGAGGCGGTTGCCCTCGCGGCCGGGGAAGAGCGCGAAGTAGAGGATGTTCATTTCGACGAGTTCGCCAAAGAAATGGGTGCCCAGCGAGACGTCGGGGGTCAGGAATTCGTGCATCATCATCAGCTCGCAGATGGCGCTCATGTGGCTGATTTCGGAGAAGCGCACGGGGACGCCGAGGGAGGCCATGTGGGTGCCCCAGCGGCCGGGGCCGATGGCGAGCGCGCCGACTTCGACGACGGCGAGGGCGCGGTTGACGGCGCCGACGGCGCGGGCCACGCCGTGGCGGTCGCGCTCGGGCATGGAGCCATACACCTCCGGCACCACCAGCACGAGCCAGTCGAGCCGCTCGACGCGGCTGTGCCCCACCATGGCCCCCTTCCCCGCCGCCAGCACGCCCTCGACCGGACATTCCACCTGCGGCACCTTGGGATTGTGGGTGCCCTGCACCTGCAGCGCGCGGCATTGCAGCAGGTTGACCAGGTAGCTTTGGCCGTCGGGCAGGAAATTCACGGCGAATTCGATATCCACCGGCTTGCCGTACACGCCTTCGAGGGTTTTGAGCAAGGCATGGAAATCCTTCACGAAATCGGTGCGGGTCAGGAGTCCGTCGAAGGTCAGGAACCGTCCGCCCTCAGGCGTTTCGGTGGTGAAAAGGTCCACGGGCACGCCTTGGGCCGAGGGCAGCAACTCGGAGAACTCGCCGGCGGAGAGATGTCCGGCGTCGAGATCCACGAAATCCACCCGGCGCTGGGTGTGGCGGACGATTTCGTCGAAGCTGCCTTCGGGTCGTCGCAGGGGGGCGTTGAGGGCCACGACGCGGGTATAGTCGTCGTCCACGCGGTCCACGGCGCGGGTGCCCAGACCAAAGACCAGGCGCAGGACGCCGGCCGTGGGATCAATCTCGGGGCCCCAGACGAACGGATTGTAGGAGAAGCCCACGCCGGCGAGGTGCGGATAAAAGGCCCGGCCCTGGAGCTCGCCGGTGACGCGCATCACCAGCAACGCCATCTGCTCGTCGCGCTTGAGCAGGCCGTGGCGCTCGCGGTACGAGAGCGCTTCGCGGCTCATGCTGCTGGCATAGACGTGGCGGATGGCGTCGAGGAACGAGCGCAGCCGTTCTTCGAGCGCGCCCTGGTTGGCGCAGAACACGCTGTCGTACTTGCCCGCGAACGAATTGCCGTAGGCGTCCTCCAGCAGCGAGCTGGAGCGCACAATGACGGGATACTGCCCGAAGTAGTCGAGCATCTTCTCGAACAGGCCGATTTCGTAGCTGGAGAATTTTCCCGTCAGGATGCGCTCCTGGGCCTCTTCCACGCCGTCGAGGAACGTATCGGGCGAGTGCTGTTTTTCGCGGATCTCCCACAGGCCGTTGCGGACGAGAAAGCTGTAGAACACGTCCGAGCCGATATAGAACGAGTCGTGGGCTTCGAGCTTGTCGCCCAGCTCGGGGCATTCGCGCTCGGCGATCCGGCGCGCAAGCAGCATGCCGACCGCCTTGCCGCCGATCAGCCCGGTGCCGAACATGCGCCAGCGCACCTCGAGCAGGTCTTCCAGCGTCAGGTACTTCTCGACCAGCGGCAGGATGGATTCGTCGCGGGTGACCATCATGCCCACGAGCTGGCGCTTGAGGCCGGCGATTTCTTCGTCGGACGCCCCGGCGCGCAAGCATTCCTCCGCGCGGCGCACCACGTCGTCGCCGTAGGTCTCGATGCGCGTCGAATTGGGCTGCACGCGGCCGAGCACCTGCGTCAGCTCCGCGCTCGATCGCACCACCGCAAAGGCCTCCGCCCCGTCCCACTCCAGCATCAGGTGGATGGTCGGCGAATGGCGGAACTGGGTCTTGATGGGCAGCACGAACGTCCGCTGGCCGTGGCCGTAGATTTCGAGGAAGAGCTGGGTGGTGGCCCGCACCGGGTCCACCGCGTGGCGCGAATGACGCCCGCGCAGCAGGCCGAAATAGGCGATCGTTTCGAGACGATAGAGGTACGGGCACGTCAGCATGAAGAAGTTGCCGACCATGGCGTCCGAGCACCAGTTCGTGGCCAGGTCGGAGAGGCAGTCGAAGAGGTAATAGGCCCCGAGGCCTTTGTCGCCGACCACTTCGTGGATCTTGTGCAGAAACACCTCGAAGCCGGCTTCCGGCTCCAGCCGGCACTCTTCGCAGAAGCCCTCGGGCACGAGGCGCTCGTGGCGTGCAAAGCGGAAATACACCAGCTGGCGCCCGTCGCGCTTCGCCGCCTCGGCGTAGGGCCGCGCCACGCGCCGGTACTGCTCCACGTCGTCCACGTTCCAGACGATGTTGTCGCCCGCCAGGATGCCGCACAGCGCCCGGTCCAGCTCCGGCAGCCCCGACGTATCCATCGGCACGTTGTTCTTAGGCATGATTCACCCTTCCACTCCCCCATCCCCGGTTTTCCACGCTATGGAAAACTGTTTTCCACGCCGTGGAAAACTTTCGCCGTTTTTTTCCACGCCATGGAAAACTGTTCGCGGATTTTTCCACGCTGTGGAAAACTGTTTTCCACGCCGTGGAAAATGTTCATCGACTGCCTTCATCGCCGGGATTGCGCTCATTCTACCACCTGCCGCTTACCGCCTGCTGTCTTTCGCGTCCGGTAGCTTCCCGGCTTTTCCTTCACGCCGAAGCCGATGGGCTTCGGCGGGGGATCAGGGGGGACCGGCGGATCGAGGAGTTCCATGAACCGGCGCAGGATATCTATGATGGCGGTATCGTGGGTATCGAGCCGGGCCTTCACCTCGCGCTCCAGCTCGGCCAGCTTGCGCGCCAGCGCCGTCGTGTCCGAAAAAGCCGCGCGCATGCGAACAAACGCCCGAACCACGAACACGCTCATTTGAACGGCCCGCGGGCTGTTCAGCACTGTCGCCGCCATGATCGCCCCATGCTCGGTGAAAGCAAACGGTATTTTCCTTCGGCCACCGTGACCTGATGCGGACTTAGTTTGCGTCCGCATGTATCCAAAACTTGAAGTCACAATTTGTGACTTCAAGACCGCAATCTCCTGCGGTGTAAGCTGAAACATGAAGTCGGCCGGAAATTTATCGGTATTTCGCTTCACGGCCTGGTTCAAAACCTTGGTGGCAACGCCGTAAAGTTCCGCCAAGTCCGTATCCAGCATGACCTTCTCCCCGCGGAGGGTCAGGATGCGGTCCTGGATGGGTATCTCTTCGTATGTTGCGACTGCCCGGGTCTTTCGCATTTTCAGCAATCCATTATTCCATCATTCCCACATTCCAGCATTCCCACATTCCATCATTCCAGCTTATTCCCCAGATGCTGCCCGCCGTCGACAAACAGGATTTGACCGGTAACGGCGCCGGCTTCGGCAAGAAACGCGACGGCGCGGGCGACGTCTTCGGGATCGGGTCGCCGCCCGAGGGGGAGGTCGCCGGCGGGTTCGCGGACGCCTTCCGGCGCCAGGACGGGGCCGGGGGCGACGCCGTTGACGCGGACGCGCGGGGCCCATTCGCGGGCGCAGCGCGGCACCGACTCGGCCAGTTCGCGCTTGGTCGCGGCGTAGGCGGAGAAACCGCCTGGTTCCGCGCGGGCGATGCGGCTGTCGAGCAGATGGATGACGCATCCGCCGGACGGTTGCGCGGCCACCCTCCCCGCGAGGTGCAGGGGAGCCTCGACGTTGATGGCGCGCAGGGCCGGCGGCTCCATTTCGCCGTCGCGGGCGAAAAGCGAGGCGTTGTTGACCAGAATATCCACCCGCCCCATCCATTCGACGGCTTCGTGGAAGACCCATTCGCAGCCCTGGGCGGTGGACAGGTCGCCGCGCACCGAAAACACGCCGCGACCCAGCGAGCGGTTCAACGCGAGCGCCTCGCCCTCGGAGTGGTGGTAATGCACAACCACGCTGGCGCCGCGCGCCGCCAGCTCGCGGCAGATGGACGCCCCGATGCGCCGGGCGCCGGCCGTCACCAGCGCCACCTTCCCCCGCAGGCTTTCAGCCGTTTCCATTGCGCCGCATGTCCCGGCCCCTCAACCCTTGGGGCGCTGGTCGATCACCCGGACGGCCTTGCCTTCCGATCGCGGCGTGTGGCCCGGCTCGACCAGGCGCACCTTGGCATGCACCGCCAGCGAGGTCGCCAGCTTGTGCTCGATCATCTCCTTGAACTTCTGCTGCTTGGTCATTTCGTCGAAGAACAGGTGTTCCGTCACTTCGACGAGCACTTCCAGTTCGTCGAGCGCGCCCTGGCGGCTGACGACGATCTGGTAGTGCGGGGCCACGCCCTCGATCGCCAGCAGGGCCTCCTCGATCTGCTGCGGATAGACATTCACCCCGCGAATGATGAGCATGTCGTCGCTGCGCGCCGACACCTTGCTCATGCGCCGGCCGGTGCGCCCGCAGGGGCACTCGCCGGGCAGGAGGGTGCACAGGTCGCGGGTGCGGTAGCGGATGACGGGGATGGCCTCTTTCGTCAAGGTGGTGATGCCCAGTTCGCCGCCGGCACCGGAGGGATCCGGCGCCGGTTCGCCGCTTTGCGAATCGATCCACTCCGGCAGGAAATGATCTTCGGCAATGTGCATGCCGTTTTGTTCGACGCACTCGCAGGAAACGCCGGGCCCCATCACCTCACTGAGGCCGTAGTTGTCGGTGGCGAAGACGCCGAGATGCTTCTGGAGGGCCTGGCGCATGGCGTCGGTCCAGGCCTCGCCGCCAAAGAGTCCCAGGCGCAGGCGGATGTCGCCGGCGGCGCCCAGCTTGTCGATCAACTCGCCGAGGTACATGCCGTAGGAGGGGGTGCAGATCAGGACGGTGGACTGGTAGTCCTTCATGATCTGGATCTGGCGCTCGCTGCGGCCGGAGGAGACGGGCAGCACCGCCGCGCCCACGCATTCCACGCCATAGTGGTGCCCCAGGCCGCCGGTAAAGAAGCCGTAGCCGAAGGCGATCTGGACGATGTCGGCGTTGGTCACCCCGGCGGCGGTCTGCAGGCGCGCCATCAGCTCGGTCCAGGTTTCCATGTCCCCGCGGGTATAGCCCACGACGGTGGCCTGCCCAGTTGTTCCCGACGACGCATGGATCCGGATCACCTCCTCCATCGGCACCGCGAAGGCCTTGTAGGGAAAACAGCCGCGCAGGTCATCCTTGGTGGTGAACGGCAGCTTGGGAAGGTCCGCCAGCGAACGGATCTCGTCGGGCCGCAGGCCGGCCGCCTCCATCTTGGCGCGATAGTAGGGCACCTTCTCCCAGGCCAGCCGCACTACCTGTTTCAAGCGGTCGAGTTGGAGCGCGTTCAATTCTTTTCGCGGCAGGCATTCGCAGGCCGGATTCCAAATGCGATTCGCGGGTCTTGTGGCGTTCTTCATAGGCCGCCCACTCTACCCGCTCGGAGGGATGCGCTTCAATCCGAAACCCGCCATACTGCGGATACCGTCCAACAAGGTCTATAAAATGTTTAATTAAACATTGAAGTCATGGCTTAACCTGCTTGTACTTTATCTATCTCATAGAATTGGCGTTACAATGAATATTTCAATTATCTTGGCCGTTATTCGCATCAAATGTTTAATTAAACATTTTATTGTTGATCGATGAAGCGTGGCCTGAGAAGAGGATAGCGGGCTTTTCGCAACCGGGGCCCATCCCTTCACTTGACCCCGTTTTGCCAGTAGCCTACCTTCGATCGTCAGGAGACATGTTTATGAAATCTAAATCCGCCCGCATACCCCTGGATACCCTACAGTGCTTCATGCGCGACGTATTCATCGGTCTGGGGGTGCCGAAGGCCGATGCCGCCATCTGCGCGGATGTGTTGGCCGCCGCCGACCGGTTGGGATTTGATTCGCATGGGATTTCTCGCTTGAAGCCGATCTACTACGACCGCATCCGGCAGGGGATCCAGCATCCCCGGACCCGTCTGCGAAAGATCGCGGACGCGGGGGCGACGGCCGTACTCGACGGTGGCAACGGCATGGGTCACGTCGTGGCCAAAAAAGCGATGGCGCTGGCGATCCGCAAGGCGAAAACCCATGGCCTGGGCATGGTGGCGGTGCGCAACTCCACCCATTACGGCATCGCAGGCTATTATCCGCTGATGGCGGTCCGGGCGGGCATGATCGGAATCACGGGCACCAATGCGCGGCCTTCCATGGCGCCGACCTTTGGAACGCAAAACATGCTGGGGACCAATCCCCTGACCTTCGGCATGCCCACGGATGAGCCGTTCCCGTTTCTGCTGGATTGCGCCACATCGACCATTCAGCGCGGCAAAGTCGAAGTGCATGCCAAGCTGGACAAGCCGCTGTCGTCCGGGTGGGTGATCGGGCCGGACGGTTCCGCCCGCACCGATCCGCACCAGGTGCTGGAGGATCTGCTCCGCGGCCAGGCGGCGCTGCTGCCGCTCGGCGGCGCCGGAGAAGAGTGGTCCGGCTACAAGGGCTATGGCTATGCGACGGCCGTGGAAATCCTGTGCGCGGCCCTGCAACAGGGCGCCTTCCTGCACATGCTCAGCGGGCGCGACCGCAACGGCAACCCCGCCCCCTGTCCCATTGGCCACTTCTTTCTGGCCATCGACATCCGGCACTTCACGCCGCTGATCGCCTTCAAGAAGACCGCCGGCGAGATCTTGCGCCAGCTCCGCGCCTCGCGCAAGATGCCCGGCGCCAAGCGCATTTATACCGCCGGAGAAAAAGAATACCTGACCGAGTGCGAGCGGTTGCGCAATGGCGTCCCCGTCAACCGCGAGACCCGGCTGGAAATGATCGCCATGCGCGACGCGCTGGGGCTGAAGGCCTACCGGTTTGCGTTCGAGAAGCCGGGCCCGTCCCGACGAAGGGACTCCGCTCAGGCCGGGGGAAAATCGAAGTTGGTTTGAAGCATTTCCGCCAGCCGGTCGGCCATGGCGGATTCGTTTTCGCCCTCGACTTCGACGGTGACCACATTGCCCTTGTGCATTTCCAGCGAGAGCAGTTGCATGATGGAGCTGAGATCACAGGATCCATTGCCGTTGGTGATCTTGACCTGGCCGGAATAGCCCTGGAATTCCTTCACGATCAATGCCGATGGACGGCAATGGATCCCCTGGGCGTTGGCAATGGTGGCGTGTCTGGTTTGCATGGGGTCTGGTTAAAAAACGGCGCATTGAGCCATAGCCCGCCCCTGCTGTCCAGCCCAATTGTGCCTCGGGAAAGTTTCCCGGGCAAGTCCAGGATATGTCCATGGGGCGCAAGACAAGATTCCTCATAAAAACCAGAATCCCACGGATGAAGAATACGAAACGAGAAGGGGGGGCTCGACTGGGCTCACCTGACAGATGGATGGGCTTCCATGCGCAAATGGCGATCGAAATGGTTTTTCATCCGTGGGCCGCCGCAGGCATCCGCGGGACAGATCTTGTTGCATTCACTTACCGATCGGGTGTGGAATAGGCGCCCATGGACAATCCTCTCTGTTTCGCGCGTGAGTCGTTCCGACGGGTCCAGGGATTGGACGCCGGACCGGCGCCGGCGTTTGGCGATTTCCAGCCGGCAGACCTGAACGACTGGGCCCACGCCCACCGCATCCAGGCCATGCTGCATGCGGGGTTGCCGGAGGAGGGCCTGGCCCTGCAATCCGCGGCCTTCGGCAGGGCGCATCATTCGGCGCGCTGGACGACGGAAGCCGAGCGGTTGTTCGAGTTGCTCTCGCCATCGATCCCCTCGCTCGCGCTGATCAAAGGGCCATCGCTGGCCCGTCAGGCCTGGCCCGACCCGGCCCTGCGAAGTTTTGACGACCTGGATTTCCTGTGCGCGCGGCGCGATGGCCACCGGATCCAGGCCGGCATGGCGCGGGCCGGATACCAGCCCGCCCTCGCGGACGCCCGGCGGCGGGCCCACCGCTGGCATTATGGCTGGGGGATGGCCTTCCGCCATCCGGAGGGATTCCTGGTCGAGTTCAAATTCCGGTTCATGGCCCCGCACTATCCCTGGCCGAGCGGATTGGACGCGCAGCGGAATTCGGCATTTATCCGCCAACCGCTGGATCATCGGACCGTGCGCGCCCCGTCGCCGTCCCTGCACCTGCTGCTTTGCTCGCTGCATGCGATTTGGCATGGCTGGGCCCGGCTGTCTTGGATGGCCGATATCGCGGGGCTGCTCGTACGGCATCCGGAGGCCTTCTCTCAGGCGATGGAATGGGCGGCATCCTGCGCTTGCGCCCGGCAAGCGCTGTCGACAAGCGGCGCGCTGGCGGAGGCGTTGTTCGGCCCGGGGATTTGCGCGGCCCGTGCGCCCGAATCCATCGTGGACCAGGCCGTCCGGCTGCTCGATGGAACCCAACGCGCGCTGCATGGTCCCGAACTCCGCGCTTTTCACGAACAGTTCATGACCGGCGCGGAAAAGCGAATCTATCTCATGCGGCGGATCTTCATCCCCGGTGATGGCGATTTTCTCTGGATGGCGCTGCCCGCGGCGCTGCGCTTCCTGTATTGGCCCTTGCGTCCGATCCGGGGAATGCTCTACGGCCGGCGTTGACCCGAATTCCAAAAGCGGGAGGTTCGCCGTTGGTCATCTTGCGTGGCTGGTTGGCTCAGAAGGCCTTTTCCAGGTCGGCCAGACGCGCTCCGCTGCGGGAGACCATGGAACGGATGGCGGCGCTGACCGCGCGGGCATCGTTGGCATACGGCTCGCGACGGCCGGACATCGGGGTCAGGGTCCCCACAATGACCACCGTTCCGTTGGCCCGGGCCGCCCGGACGATCGATTCCAGATTGGCGGCCACTTCCTGGGGAGTGGCCTTGCCGCCGATCACGTCATTGGCGCCATATAGCACACACAGATAGGAGGGGCGATAGGTGGACAGCAAGGCCTCTACGCGTTGAGCGCCCCGACCGCTGGCTTCCCCGGCGATTCCCGCATTGATCACGGCCCGTCCGGTCCGGCGGGCCAAGACATCGGGATACCCCGACTGCGTAATGCTGTCGCCCAGGCAGACCACCGAACCGGTGTTGCCCGCGGGGGGCGAGGTTCCTCCGCCTGCCCCCCCGTCGCCACCGCCCGACTGGTCACCGCCGCCCGTTTGGGCGCCGCCGGCCGATTCCCCGTCGGTGGTTCCCCCCGGATCCCCGCCGGCGTCGTCGCCGTCGGGCAGTCCAGCCACGTCATCAACTTCGGCCGGCGCATCGCCGCCGGCATCCGCCCCGTTCCTGGCTGCCGACTTGCCGGCGGAAGGAATATGCTTGGCAAACTGCCCCGCGATGATGTCGTTCGCCTTGCTGTTGGGGTGCAATCCATCGGGGAAATAGGCGGCCAGGGGATTCCCGGCGTCGCCGGCCCCCAATCCATCCAGGACGGGATCCTCCTCGTCGTCATTGCTGCCGCTGCAACCCGCCGACAGCCCCGCGGCCAGGACCAGTCCACACAAGGCCCACCGCCATTTTGGGTTCATCGTTGTTCTCATGCCATCTGCGACCTCCTCTTCACGTATCCACCACCCCGGCCAGTTCCGCGAAGAGATCCACCAGCGGGCGGGAGCAACGGCTCCAGGCAAAACGCTCTGCGTTGATCCGGGCCAAGGCCGAAAGCCTCGCCCACTCCGCGTCGTCGTCGAGCAAACGGTTCAGCGCGGCGGCGATGCCGGGAATGTCGTCGGGATCGCGGTAGACCCCGCCGGCGCCGCCGATCTCGGGCATGGCGCAGACGGTGGAGGTGACGACGGGGATCCCGAAGAGCTGCGCCTCGATGGCGGGAATGCCGAACGATTCGCACCGGCTCATCAGGCCAAACACGCGCGACTCGGCATACAGTTGATCCAGCTTTTCCCGCGAGACGTGGCCAGTGAATTCGACGGCGTCGCCCTGGTCGATGGCCGCGGCCAACCTACGGATTCTGCGCTCGTATCCGGCATCGGGCCAGGCACCGGCGAGCACGAGGCGGGCTTGCGGTTGCGTGGTGCGGACGATGGCAATCGCCCGCACCAGCGTCTCGGCGTTCTTGTGCGGCGCCATGGCGGAGACGCTGAGGATCTGTTCGCGCCGGCGCGGAATGTCCGCCGCCTCCGTGGCGCGCGCCCGGACGGCGTCGTCCGCGGCCTGGTGGACGACGAGTCCGCGCTTTTCCTCGAAGCCGGCGTTGGCGCGGTAAGCCTCCTGCATGTAGCGGGAGTTGAAGACCATGGCCTCCGCCACGCGCATGGCGCGGCGATAGGCGCGGCGCTGGAGTCCCGCCTTGGGCGCATCCCGCCGGCGGCGGGCGGCGGACACCAGCGCCCAGGGATTCTGGCAGAAAACGATTTGCTTGATCTGCGGTGGCAGATGCGCGGCGATGCCGTTGGGAGTGAAATAGGCGAACGCCTGGTGGCGGCGCGCGATCCGCGCGAGGTTCACTCGCTCCCACGCGGCGCGGAACAGCCAACGGCGGGTCGCGGCGGGCGCGAATTCCCAGTCCGCGCGGCCCTCCAGCCCGCGGCGCAAGCCGGCCATGTCCTTGCGGCACACCACGACGAGCCGGACGCTTCCGGCCAGGGCGTCCGCCACCTGGTCCATGTGGCCCAGGAGCACATGCAGGCCGCTTTGGTTCGTCACCGAGAGCGCGTTGACCAGCAGACGAGCGACTGGGTTAGACTCTTGCATTGGCATGGGCGGAATCTTGGAGACCGGCTCGGCAGGGATGCCTCGCCCTACCCCAAACCCTCTCGACGTCTTGGGTAGGGCGAACCCTCCGGGTGAGCCGTGGTATTACGGTATGTTCTCATGAGTCGACAGTTCCGTCTCGACGATGTCCCAGCGGATGACACGCAATTTCACTTGTTGCAACAAGCGAAATATCTGCTGGAGGCCTACCTCGTCGACGGGTTCGACCAGATACAGGGTATCCACGCGATGGAGCCGGATCAGCGCGGGCAGTTCGTGGCAGGTGCCGAGGACGCGGATGCCGTGGACGTCGTGGCCGGCAATGGCCGGATCTTCGCTGATCAAGCCGACGATCTCCAACGGCACTTGATCGCGGATTCGGAAAGCGATTTCGCGCAGGAAAAGCGTGGTGCGGTATCCCGCGCCGCAAACCAGGGCCCGCACGGGCGGCGCGCCACCGGGCGCCGCCACGCCGTGCAGCAATCGAGGCATGTAGTCTTGCACCATCCGCAAAGCGGCGCGGGTCATGACGATGGCTGGCGCGGCCATGCCGGCCATCAGGAAATAGCGGATGACCGAATGCCCCGCCCCGGCGGGGTCCGGCGCGCCCAGCCAACGTACCCCGAAAGCGACGGCATAGCCCAGCACCACCGCCAGGCCGGTGGCGGCATATTCCGACACGCGCGCGAGATACCAGACGCGGGAGTAGGAGCGAAACAGCAGCAGCAAGGCGAAGGGGATGAAGACATCCAGGGGACCGGCGCGCAGCCAAACCCGCTTGAGCCAGACATCCGACAGGCGGTCCTGCCCCTGCAACAGATAGTGGGCCGCGAGAAGAGCCAGGCTCAGGATCAGGAGATCTCCGAACAGGTAGAGGATCAGGGTTCGATTGCGGCGGACGGGACGGGAAAGCCCCTGCAACACGACCTTGCCGCTTTCGCGCAATTCGATGTCGGCCAGGTGGCGAACGATGGTGTAGGCGGCCAGCAGGAAGGCCAGAACCAGGATTCCGAGGGCGCGGTCGTTGAAGATACTGGCCAGCAGCCCCACGATCACCAGGGCAAAGGTGGCGGCATAGAGCAGCCAGGCCACCTGATGTTGGCCGCGCCCCCGCTTCAGGAGGCGGTGGTGCAGGTGGTCGGCATCGGCCCGCTCGATTCCCGGCGCTTCATCCTCTCCGGGGGCCCGGGACAGAAGGCGGCGGGCGGTGCGGCGCCAAACGGCCAGCACCGCGTCGAACAGCGGCACGCCAACGGCCAGCATCGGGACGCCGATGCCGGCCATGAACGAGGCTTTCGAGTTCGTCGATATCGACAAGGCCGCCAAGGTGAAGCCCAGAAACAGGCTGCCGGTATCGCCCAGAAACACATTGGCGGGGTAGTAATTGTAGCGCAGGAACCCGAGGCAGGCGCCGGCAAAGCCCATGAACAGCAGCACATCGCCGGGTTCGCCGCGAAATACCAGCGAAAGCCCGATGCCGGTGGCGGCGATCAGGGCGATGCCGGTGGCCAGGCCATCGAGCCCGTCGATCAGGTTGAAGGCGTTCATCAGCGCGACAAACCAGAAGAGGGTGGCGACGAAATCCACCCAGCCGGGCATAGCCATTCCCAGGATGTTTTGGAGCCGGATGCCGAGGGCATAGGTGGCGGCGGCCAGCGCGATCTGCCCCGCCAGTTTGGTCAGCGGCTTCAAGTCGAACCGGTCGTCGAGCAGGCCCAGCGCCACCACCCCCGCGCTCAGCGGCAGGAAGCGAAACCACCAGCCGATGGACAGTTGACCCGCAAACGGCTTCCACGGCACGAGGAAGACGATGGCGCAGGCTACATGGAAGCCGATGAACAGCGCGAGGCCGCCGCCGCGCGGCACGGCCTGGCGATGGATTTTCCGCTCGCCCGGACGATCGAGAAAGCCCAGGCGCGGCGCAAGGCGCCGCCAGAGCGGCGTCACCACCAGCGCGGCCAGCAGGCCCGCCAGGAATACTGCGGGATATTTCAGGATGGCTTCGAGCGTCATGGATTCTCTTTCGCCGCGGATTCGACCAACTCGGCCAGTCTACCACCATTCGCGGATTTCGAAAACCGCCGTTCGAACAACCGGGCGGCCTTCGCGCCCCTTTCAGCGCGAAGGGGCGCATCGAGGATGCCCTCCGCCGCCATCCCGATGGCAGCGGCATCGCCCGGCGGCAGGAGCCAGCCCGCATCGGCCTCCGACAGCCAACCGCCGATGGAGCTTTGCGGCGGCCCGGCAAAGACGGTGGGACGGCCGAGGGCGCAGGCGGCCTGGAACTTGCTCGGCACCACCACGCCCAGCCACTCGGGCTGCTGGGAAACCAGATGCACGTCGGCCGCGAGCAGATGGGCCACCACGGCCTCTCCGGGAACGGCCGGACCGAATTCGAAGACCCCCCCCCACCGCCGCTCCCATCCGGCGCGCTGCGGGCCATCGCCCGCGAACACGAACCGGCAGCGCGGGGCCTGTCCGCGCAGGTGTTCGGCCAGCGCGGCGAATTCCTCCGCGCGGTGGGCCCGGCCCATGTTGCCGCTGTAGAGCAGGACGATGTCGTCGTCGGCCCAACCGCGCGCGCGGCGCAGGGCGCGGGCCGAGGTCTGCGCGTCGGGCGTCGCGGACAGGGAACTCCACACGGGCACGGTTTCCACGCGCGATGCGCCGGAAGCGTCCAGGCGGGCGGCCATGTCCGGGCCGAGGGCCACCACGCATGCGGCGCGGCCCCGTTCGATGCGGGCCAGTCCGCGCAGGAGGGGCTTGAGGGGATTCCAATCGCGCAGGACCCCATGGGCCGCAAGGGCTTCGGGATAGAGATCCATGCTCCACAGGACATAGGGAATGCCCCGGCGCTTTCGCAGATGCGCGCCGATCAGGCCGATGAACGGCGGCGTGGTCATGAACACGAGGACGTCGGGCCGTTCCGGCAGACCTTGCAGCGCGCGCCAGGCGCACCGGTAGAATCCGAGATAGTCGCGCGCTTTCGCCGCGAGCCCGCTGCGATGGCGCTGCGCCGGACCTACGCGCACCACGTGGACGCCGGGGGCGGCACCCGCCGTCCCCCCCGCCTCGGCGCCATAGCCCGCCGCCGAGGCGATCACGGTCACGGTGTGGCCGCGCCGGGACAGTTCATCGGCAAGGTCCGCCAGCAGGATTCCGGTCGGGGCCTGCGCCGGGGGAAAGAACTGGTTGATCAACACAAGGTTCATGGCGCGGCGGTTTCGGACGGCGACCGGAGCGCACGGTCGATCATGCGTTCATAGGCGGCCATGGCGCGGCAGAACTGCAGTCCCTCCCGGCCATCGAGGAATCCCAGGCGAACCACATAGGCATACAGGAAACGAAGGATGGGGCGACCGGGCAATCGGTAGGACAGCGCGCGCAAGGCGGAACGGCGCGCCGTGCGGTTTCCGGAAACCAGCGCGCGCAGGGAAAGCGGAGCCGCCCCGCTGCGGATGCGCGTGGCTTCGGCGGCGGCATAGCGCCGGTGCCGCGCGCGCCAGTCCGCCCAGCCCTTGGAAAAATTGTAATGGAGCATGGGCTCGGCGAAGAACACCGATTCGGCCGGCTCGGACGCGAGCACGTCGCCGTGGCCGCGCATGGCGAAGCGCGGGCCGTCGCGGTGGAGGAGGCGCGGCACAAAGACCGGATAGTCCGCGCTGTGTTTCAGCCACTTCTCCCCCAGCATCACCTTGCGGGCGAAAAAACCGGCCGCGCCGGGCGCCATCGACGCCAGCCGCGCGCGGATCTCCTCTAGCAGCGCCGGCGTGATCACTTCGTCGGCATCCAAATGCAGTGCCCAGGCGTTGTGCAACCCGGCTTCCGCCATCGCCCAGTTGCGCTGGTCGGCAAAAGAGGTGAACGGGTGCGCCACGACGCGCGCGCCGCAGTCGGCGGCGATGCGCGGACTGTCGTCGGTGCTGCCGTCGTCCACGACAACGATCTCGGCGCAGCCGCGCAAGGCGCGCAAGCAGCGCGGCAGGTTGGCCGCCTCGTTGTGCGATAACACCACCGCCGAGATGGGGACCGGCTCCGCCATCGTTCACCCCGATTCCGGGAGATTGCGCATCCGCAGGAATTTTGCGGGGTTGCCGCCCACGATCTGCCCCGGCGGCACGTCGTGCAGCACGACGGCGCGCACGCCGGCGACGGCATCGGCGCCGATGGACACCCCGGGATGCACATAGGCCTCGGCGCAGACCCACGCGCCATCGCCGATGTCGATGGGCGCGGTGACGAGCGGCATGTTCGGATGATCGACGTCGTGCGTGGCCGTGCAGAGGAACGCGCGCTGGCTGATGGTGGCGTGGGCGCCGATCTCGATGCGATCCACGCTGTAGAGGTCTACGCCGTGGCTGATGGTGGCGTAGTCGCCCAGCGCCAGATTCCACGGAGCCCAGATCCGCGCCGAGGGCATGATCTGCACGCCTCGCCCCACACGCCCGCCGAAGAGTCGCAGCAGCAAGCGCCGGGGGGCGTGCCAGAACCAGGGGACCGGGCGAAACAGAAACAGCCACGCCGCCTGCCAGAGCAGGCGCGCCCATTGGTTCGCCCGGGAATGGGGACTCGGACAGGCGGCCCGGTCCACGCGGACCCGGGATGGAGGATTGGGTTGGGTCATGGCGCACTCCCCGATGGGTTCACGATCGGCTCATCCAACAGACGCCCCGCTGCGGCGACGGGTGGGACCCCGATGCGGGCCCCCGAAAACAAGAGCCCCATCAAGAATGCCAACAGCAGCACCACCAGGGGATCCCCGTAGATCTGGGCCGAGACGATCCCCGAGATGGCATTGGCCACAATGATCGAAAGAATGCCGGCCATGTAGTAAAAGGCCGGGTCGCGCCGGGTGTACCGGATGACCTGGTAGGCCGTGGCCAGCAGCATGCTTCCCATGGCCAGGAAAAGAAAAGCGCCGGGGATCCCCAGTTCGGCGAAGAGTTTGGGCGGGCCGCTTTCCTGGTACAAACGCGGCTTTTCGGCCTGAATATTGTGGACGCCCTGCTGGGACATGCCCAACCCATAGCCCCAGAACCCGGCCTGGCGCACCGTGCTGAATATGGACTGGTATCCGTGCCGGTAGGCGCGGTCCTCCGCCTCCGTGATCGTGGTCAGATAGAACCGCTCGACGGCGTCGTCCTGGAAAAGAGACGAAATCACATACCAGCCCAATCCTCCCACGACCGCCACGATGCCCAGAACCGCCACGAGACGACGGAGGCTCTTGAACTGGAAAATCAAAAACACATAGCATCCGGCGAAAACCGGCAACATGGCCAGCATTTTGCGGCGGCCGCACAACCAGATGTTGAGCACGCCCCAAGCGGCCAAGACGATCCACAGCCAGCGCGTCACGCCTTTGGAACGCAACGCCATGACGACCGCCACCATGAAGACCAGCGACGCATGCCAGCCCATCACGTCCGGCCCGCGAAACAGGCCGGCCAGCATGTACACCGGCGCCCCGGTCCGATACGTCACCCAGATGTGGCCCATCGCGGCGGTGCCAATCGCCGGGAACCGTTCGCTCCAGCCCAGGGAATCCAGCGGGCCGCCGATCAGGAAAAGGCCCGTCACCAGGGCATAGAAACCCAATAAACGCCCGATGTCTTCCGGGCGCCGGACGAATCGCCAGCCCGCCACCATGGCCAGAAACGTGGCGGAATAGACGATGATGCCAAGGACGGTGATTTTCCACGTCCCGGCGCCCCAGGTGGCGGAGATCGCGGCGGGAATGACCAGATAGAAACCGAACAGCTTCATCCACCTGGCCAGGCGCGGGAATTGGGTGAAGAATCCGTTGACAAACAACGGATGGACGCGGATGGCGGAGACCAGCGCGGCCACCCATACCGGCACCGACGCCATTGCCAGATAGGCCGGGGTGCCCGGGATCAACTTGCGCAGCGGATCCTGCGCCAGCCCGACGACAATGGCCGCGGCCACGCCCCAGCGCCAGTTGACCCACGCAACGACGCAGCCCGCCAGAATGAGAAATAGCATCACATTCAGCATGATGAACGTTCCGGCGATTCCTGCGGTCCTGGAACAACACGATGCATGGCGTCCAGTATGCCATCGATGATCCCTTCATGACAGAACGATTGAATGTGCCGGGCGGCAGCCCTCCCCTGCCGGGCGGCCTGGTCCAGATCGGCCCCATACCCCGCAAAGATCCCGGCAAGCTCTTGAACATCGCCCAAGGCGAAGGCGTGCCCGGTTTCGCCCTCCACGATGAGGTCGGCACAGCCGCCGGTCGCACGGGACACGACGGCGGGACGCCCCGACGCCATGGCTTCGTTCACCACCAGCCCCCACGTTTCGCCGGCATCCGAGGGCAGCACCAGGACGTCGGCCGCCGCATAGGCGTCGGGCAACTGCGACTGGTTCAGGAATCCGGCGAATGTAGTCGCCAACCCGTGTGCGCGTGCAACGCGCTCGCACTCCCCGCGCAGGGGGCCGTCGCCGGCGATCAACGCATGGGCCCGGCCGCGCACATCCCCCGGTAGGCGCGCAATCGCCTCCAGCAGATCCGCCGGGCGCTTTTTGGCCACCAGTTTTCCGGCGAACAGAAACACCGCGGAGGCCGGAGAAATGCCGAAGGACGCGCGCAAGGCTTGCCGACGCCCGGCCCGTTCCGCCGCCTGCGCGGCGAAGAAGTCGTTGTCCACCGCATAGGGGGCAAAGAAGATCCGATCCTCGCGGCAACCGTGGACCCGGTAGAACTCGTGGTTGGCGGACCCAATTGCCAGAAAGGCGTCATAGCGGTGCAGCAGCAGCCGGTGGAACGCGTACTTCCAGACCGCGCGAGGGCGCAGCAGATTGGCTTCGCCGCGAACCAGGCACGGGATGCCCAGGCGCTTGCAGGCCCACAGCGCCTGCAGGCAGGTCTTCACCACCCAGCCATTGACCAGCACGGCATCGGGGCGGTTCTCCTTGAGCCAGGCATGCAACCCCGGGGTGTCGCACCCGCCGAACCGGTTGGGCGCGGGATTCTTCGCCCGGTTCTCCAGCACATGGTAGGGATATCCATCCAGCAGGGGGATGTCCCACGAAAAGGCCACACCGAAGCCGGAACCCTGCTGCGCGGCATCGGGAATCATCGCGTACAAGACCGTCGGCTTGATCAGCGGATGCGCCGCCAACTTCCGAAACAAGGGAGCCTTGTATTGGATGGGGTGCGTTTCGACGATGGCGAGCTTGTACTTCATCGCCACGCCTCCAGGATTTTCGCCGCGGCCAGGTTGTCGCGCGCGCGAAGGAACTCCAGCGCGGCGAGCAAATCTTGGTCCGGCACGGAATGGAAATGCCGGCGCATCTCCGCCGCCAGATGGCGCGGATGGCGCAACGCGCGCGCTTGTCGCAGGGAGAGCCAGAAACCCACTTCATCCACTCGCGGCGGCGCGGTCGCCGAGGCATTTTCCCAATCGAAGAGGAACAAGCCACCGTTGTCGTCCACGAGCATGTTGCCCGGCCCGAGGTCGCCATGCGCGATTCCCGTCGGGCCCATCGACTGAAGATGGCCGATCGCCTGCGCGCTCCAGCGGGCGGCCCGGAAGCGCGAGGTCGGACGGAGACGCGAGGGAAACCCGCCAAGCGCGAGGATCGAGCGTCCATCGTCCAGTTCCCGCATGAAGAGCACGGAAGGAATGGCAAAGGGATGGCGGCCGCCGTCGAGCTGCCGGAGAAATGCGGTTTCATTGCCGAACTGGGCGCGATTGAATTCGCCAGCGCCGATCTTGACCACGCCGATGCGGCCCGTGGCGGCATCGCGGAACACCAGATACAGGCGTCGGCGCTCCGGCCGGGCCGGCCACGTGACCAGCCACTCGGCGGGCGTGGCGCCGCCCTGCCTCAACTCGTCCAGCAGGTCGGAGAGATCCGCCATGGACAGCAGGCCGTCCGCCGGCAGATCCGCGATCTCTCCCCGGGCATCCAGTCCGAGCCGCGCCAGCAGGCGGATGCCCGCATGGGCCGCGCGCCGCTGAAACGACCCGCGCGGAAACAGGTCCACGGCGCGCAGGCGTTGCGCAGGCGGGCCCGCCGCATAGGCCAGCAGGGGGCGGGAACCCCGGTTCCAGCAACACAGCTTCGTGCCGGCCGGGGACGTCATGGCTCTCCCTCCCCCAGCAGTTCCTTCCACACCAGCGCACGGGCCGTCGCGACCATGGCCTCGATGCCGCCCGAGGCATCCAGACGGCAGGCAAACGGCAGGCGACTGGCCAATTCCCGCAGGATTTCCTGCTCGATGCGGATTTCCTCGACCGTCAATTCCGGCTTGCGGGCGTGGATCTGCGGCGGATCGCCCTCGATGCACAGCAAGAGATCCGGTTTGGGCACCAAGTGCGACAGGAGATTCAACACGCCCCGCGGGCAGCGCCGATGGCCGAGTTGAAAATAAAAATCGTAGAACGAGCGGTCGAGGATCACCAGCGTCCACTGCCCGCGCCAGCGGCGCAGGAGCGGGCGGGCCAGCATCCAATCCACGGCATAGTAGAACGCCAGGGCGATGGATTTCCATGCGGCCACCGGCACCATCATCCCTTTCAGCGGCGGATCGAAGGACTCCGCAACGGCTGTGGGACCCGGCCGGCCGACGAGACGGCGCAAACCGGCGCGCAGGTCGCGGAATCGCGGCAGGACGACGGCGTTGCCGTGGAGATAGCGGCAGGCCTTGAACGGCTGCTTGTACAGGTGCGCAAACAATCCGCGCGCCAGCGTGGTCTTGCCCGAGCCGTCCGCGCCCGCCAGGCAAATGACGCGGCCCGCGGCGGGTCGCAACAGGTGCCGGCAGTTGGCCCACGCCGACCGCAGCAATCCCAAGCGCCAGCCGGGTGAACGCCGGCGTATGGCGGCGCGCAAGCGGTCCTCCTCCACCTTCGACCATGTCCACGCTCCCTGCCGGACGGTCTCGACCAACCGCGCCGCTTCATCCGGACCGGCGGCGGATTCGAGGGCCTGCCGGAATCCTTCGGGATCTGCCGCCGCCTGCCGCTGCACCGGTGCGCGCGAATTCTCCTTCAGCTTGGCATGGGGCAGGAGTTCCTTCAAGAGGGTGACCGCCGCCTGCATGCCCGGCGGCAACGTCCAGAAGCCGTTGGCCAGCCGCACCCGTCCGCGCAGGGCCTCCTCCACGTCGAGATACCGCAATCCGCGATGCTCCAGCGCGGTGAACAGGTCGATGGGGAAAAAGACGCCATCCCCATCCGCCGACCCGCGCACCAGCAGCAGGCACTCATAGAACGCCTTGTGGATTCTCCCCGCGATGCGCCAGCCAGTTTCCGCGCCGCACTCCGTCAGGATCCGGATGGCCGCATCCCGGTCGCGTGGCCGGACGAGCAAGTCCACGTCATAGCGGGTATGCTCCGGCAATCCGTCTGCCTGGCGAAGGACGGCCCATAAGATCCCATCCGCATCGAGGCGTTCGGCCAGCCGCCGCATCAGCGGCCCGATGGGCAGGATGGTCCCCGGGGCATTCTCGCCAAGCCCCGGCGGCATGTGGAGCAAGCCCGGCCCCAGCGGCATGTCGTTGATCTGCCCCATGCTCACGTCTGACCTTTTCCTGAAAACACCTGAGCCGCCAGATGATAGACCGCGCAGAGCCGGGATGCGAGCGCTTCGGAGGTAAAAGTCCGCACATGCCGCAGGCCTTCTTCGGCCAGGCGCTGGCGCAGGCCGGGATCGCGCAACAGCCGGACCGCATGGCCGGCCAGGGCCGCGATGTCGCCGGGCGGGGCGGTCAAGGCGGCGGAGCCCACGACTTCGGGCAGCGAGCCGGCGTCGGAGCAGACCACGGGGCAGCCCTGAAGCATCGCCTCCAGCGGCGGCCAACCAAAGCCTTCGTACAAGCTGGGGAACAGCAACAGCGCCGCATTCCGGTAGAGCGACGCCAATTCCGCCTCCGTCACGTGGGGGCGAAATTCGATTTCCGATGCCAGGCCCGAGGCCGCCACCTTCGCTGAAAGCGCGGCATCCGGCGGCGCACCGGCCAGAACGAGCCGCACGGGTTCGGACCGCCGGACCTGTTTGAACACTTCCACCACGCCCTGCCGGTTTTTATAGAAGGTGTTGTTGCCCGCCACGTGGAGCAGATAGGGCGGCGACGCGGGTGGACCCGGCGCCGGCACGGCGGCCTCCAGGTCCATCGCATGGGGGACGACATGCACGCGCTCCGGCGGTAGGCCGGCCAGGCGAATCACGTCTGCGCGCGTATTGGCGCTGACTGCCGCCACCGCATCCGCCCGCGCCAGGTTGTCCGCCGCGCGCCGGACCAGCCAGCCGCCGATGCACCCGGGCCGGAAATCGCCCAGCTCGCCGCGCAACCGCAGGAGGGGGATTAGATCATGGACCGTCACCACCAGCGGCGAGCGGAGACGGCGAACGACACCCAGCAGATAGGCGTGGCTGCCATCCAGCAGGTGAAGGATCGCGTTGTGCTCCCGGCGCAGCAGCCGCCTCGCGGCCAGCGCAATCCGGGCATAGCGGATGGGGGTCTGTACGCGCGCCGGAAACCGCGACAACCAAGCCTGCGCCGGAGCCAGGTTGATTTCCTCCACCTGGAACGCCCCGCCGCCATGGCGTTCCAAGGCCTCGCGGACCATGCGGCCATACCGGACCATGCTGCCGTCCGGCCGATCCGGAGGCGCCGTGTTCAACAGGATAATTCGCATCACTGGGATTGATTTAACCACGAATAACTCGAATATACACGAATGTTAAGCTTCCGACCCGTTCTCTATTCGTGTTCATTCGTGCTATTCGTGGTTACTGGATTTCTATCAAGACAGCCAACCACGAATCACTCGAATCTACACGAATGGTAAAACCCCGGATCCGTTCTCTATTCTTGTTCATTCGTGCTATTCGTGGTTGCCAAGTCTCCGGATCGTCATGGTTTTCTATCTCTAACCATTCGTGGGTATGCCTCAAAGTACCATGCGCTCCCATTCCAGCTTGGGATAGGCCCCAAAGTTCACCAGCATGCCGAGGTGCAGCCCGGTCGCCTTCAAATAATTAAGAAGCTGGGCGCGATGCTCATCCACGATGGATTTGACCGCCTTGAGCTCGACAATGATACTGCCAAAGCAGGTCAAATCCGGAATATATTGTTGTTTCAGCCGACGACTCTTGTAGTCGAGCGGGATGGGAACCTGCTGTTCAAAAGAAATTCCACGCAGGCCAAGTTCGATTTCCACGCATTCTTGATAAACCGGCTCAACAAACCCGTTTCCCATCGTGTTGTATACGTCCATTGCGGCTCCGACAATTTGATAGGCTTCCTCCTTGTAGATGAGTTCGGTCATTTTGATGCCCTCCTATTCGTGTTCATTCGTGCTATTCGTGGTTACTGGATTTCTATCAAGACAGCCAACCACGAATCACTCGAATCTACACGAATGGTAAAACCCCGGATCCGTTCTCTATTCGTGTTCATTCGTGCCATTCGTGGTTGCCAGGTCCCCGGATCGTCATGGTTTTCTACTCGTGCGCGCTCGCATCCTTCGTGGTTAGGAGCTTTGGTCCTGCCCGATGCAGACGGATCGCCAGCACCAGCGCCCGGAGTTCGCCGATGAACTTGACCGGAATCCACCATGGACGCCGCAGGTGGTATTTCGTGCAGACCTCGCGGAATGGCCGCTTGAGAATATGCCAAAGTCTGTCCCAGCCGCGACCGCGCCGCAGGGCATAGTAGGTGTCGCCGACGCCGTGCAGGGGCGAAGCGCTGGCCATGTGGCCTCCCCGTGCGCGGGTCCCGCCGCTGCCCGCACGCAGATGGCGGATGGCCGCCTGCGGCTCGAACCAGATTTTTCCGCCGGCGGCCACCAGCCGCCGGGCAAACTCGGTTTCAAATCGGAACGACACCGGCGGGATGAAGTTTTCATCGAATCCGCCAACGGCCAAAGCCTGGCTGCGCTTGACCGATAGATTGCCGGCCATGACGTTCTCCACCCATGCCGGTTCGATGCCATTGAACGCAAAATCCAGATCGCGCCGGAGCGCGCTGCCCCCCTTGCGGCTCGGGGGCGACGCGGAAGGCTCCTCTCCGGGCTGCAGCACCTGGCCCACGACCGCCCAGGCGTCGGGATGCTCCGCATGCGCTTGCCGGTGGTGCGCGATCAGCCCCGGCTCCGGCACAAGATCGTCGTCCAAAAACAGGACAATCCCACCGCGGGCCTGCAGCAGGCCGGCATTCATCGCGCACGGGATCGAGGGCGGCGAAATCCGCAACCGCCGCAACTGCCCCCCCCGCTCCCACTCCTGCAAGGTCTCTTCCACATCGGGGGGATGGACCTCGGTTTGGTCGACCACCACGATTTCGTCCGGCGGCGGAACCAGTTCAAGAAGATGCGTCAGCGTCTCCAGCAGCACCGCGCCGCGCCGATAGGTGGGAATGACCACGCCGACGCAAGAATCTCCCCGTTCAGGCTGTTGGAAGGTTTGCATGGGAATTGGCTTGTTTTCTACCATTTCCCGGCATTCGTGGCCAGTGTCCTGCATCTTTCCATTCGTGCCGGGGCGGCTATATCCCATCCGCCAGCAATCGATCTTTCAGAAGCGTCGTCCAGATTCGCTCGGCGATGAAGCGACTGCCCAGCGGGGAAGGATGGCCATCGCCGGGAATCGAATGGGCCGCACGATCCGGCTCGGGAATTGCCAGGAAGTCCGGGGAGATGTCCTGGAACGGAATGCCCGTTTCGGCAAAAATGGCGGACGCCTGCCGCATGAAGGCATGGGTGGGTTCCTCGTTCCGGGTAGAGGGCATGGCGCCATGACGCCCCGTTGTGGCGACATACAAGGCCACATTCCGTTCGGCGCACCAGCGCTGGATTTCCCGAAACAGCGCTCGTCCCCAGCGTTGGGCCTCTGTGCCGGCCACATCCATGTCTTGGGAGGACGGGATCGGAATATCCGGAACGGATGGATCCGCTGACGGCGCACTCGTGCGCCCTCCGGATCGGCCGGACGGCCTCCTGGCCACCTCATAGCGCCGGACAAGCTGCAGCAGGTGGGAATGCTCCAAGAGATATTGGTAGCCGGGCCACTCATTGAGCAGCTCCTTTTTCCGGCTGCGGCCGACGGCTTGGCGGATCAAATGCGGCGGATCCCCGTCCTTCCGCGCATACAGTCCGCTGCGAATGCTGCGCCCGATGTCATCCGTGTTGAGAATGACCACGACCGCATGCGGCTGAATCCGGTCGCCGATCTCCTGCAGGAACGCCAGGCAGTGGGCCGTACCCCACCCGCCGGCGGCCGCGTTGAGGAAGTGAAGTTGCCCCTTTCCAACGGCGGCATCCGCATGTTGCTGCAGATGCCAGGCCATGGTTTCTTCCTTATGCAGGAGCCATCCAAAGGCGAAGGAATCGCCGAGGAGCAGAATCCGCCGCGCGGACGGCACCCAAGGCGTATCCCGCACATGGGGCTCATGAAAGCGGTACCGGACCGTTCGCCCGCCGCCTTGATGCCGCGCCGTACCGGATGATTTGTTGACCAGCAGGCCGGAGGGAGTCGCCACGCGCCAGGAGCCGCTCAGCGGTTGCGGGGCGACCACACGCACAATGCCTTCGGCCAGCAACAGGGATGCCATTAGGGCCAGCCCCATCAAGGACAGGCGGGCCAACCCTGTCCTCCAGCGAACCGCAACACTCATTCCGACCTCCTCATGACTCCGAGACGCTTTACCGCCGGAGCAAAAATCGGGCTGTTCGGGCCGCCCGGGGATGTTCACGCGCCTGCTGGGCCAGCCATTCCGCCACGGCGTTGCGCCAGCCAGGCTCGCGGTTGAACGGCAGCCGCAACAGGGCGGGCCAGCGGCTCCGGATCAGATCGAGGGTCATCCGCTGCTCGAACCGGTAGCGGGGCGGAAGTTGAAGCATCCGGCGGAAGATTTCCCGGTCGCAAAACGGAATCACGATCCGGCCCGTATTGCCATCGAAGCCGACACCGGACCAGCAGCCCATTTTTAACTCGATGTGGGCCAGGCTGAGAACATCGAGCCGGCTGGCCAGAGGCAGGCCGGCCAGCCACCGGGCCGCCTCCGCCACCAGCCGCCCCTGGATGGGCAGCTTCTGCCGCTCCAGCAATTCCTCCGGCGCGAGGGGCCCGGCGGAAAAATCGGACTCCCGCCAACCCTGGCAGCGCCCCACCTCGACGAAAAATCCGTACGCCACGGCCCGGGTGGGATCCAGTTGGACCAGGGTGGTCGCCGATTTCCATGTCCGGCCGGCACAACTCAACCCCACCCTCTTCTGCCAAACGTCCAGGACCTCCCGCGACGACTCCCGCCACTCCAGTATCCGATGGCGGAGCCCGAACCGCCGGGCCAGTTCGGTGGCGATGCGGCCATCGCGCGCGCCCGACGCATCGGGCAGTCCGATTGTAAAAAAGTCGATGCGGGACAAATGGCGTTTCGAGAGAGCCAGCAGGATCCGGGAGTCCCGCCCCCCGGTGAGCGCCATGTCGATTGGATGGCACGCCGCCACCGCCGCGATGTTGGCTTCCGCCTTGGCCGCGATGCGTGAAATGCACTCGCGGATGTCCCGGGCGCATCCGAAATCCACGTCCTGCGGGCCGGGCCAAAAGCGGGCCGCGCTGAAATCGTCCAGGTCCAGGCGGTGGTTGGGAAGCAGGCGCCGGACCCGGCGATCCGGCGACAGGCCGAACGGATACCAGCCATCCCGCCGCACCACGTCCACAATTCCCATCAACTTTTCATCCCAATCCGGGTCCGGGGCGGCCAGGCAGACGGACGACGCCACGATCTGTTCGGCCGCATGGTACACGACGGGGCGCTGCGCGCCCGGATCGGTGTAGACACGCGCACATGATGGTGCCAGGAGAATCGCCGCATAGCGGCCGGCCAACCGCGCGATCCAAGCTTCGGCGGAGGCGGCGAAATTCGCGTCTGTCGCCTGGGTCTCCAGCGCGCAGGCGTTCTCGATCAACCGGCCTTCCGGCGAGATTGGATAGCCTAGCAACCAGCCAACCGGCTGGCCGCCGGCATCGGCCAAGGGGGCTACCGGCAAGGTGGGACAATGCCGCAAGACCCATCCGGCCAAGCGGAGAACCGGCCAGTCGGAGGACACGTCGCGCGAATCGCGGCACAGGCAAAACTGCCCCGGCCAATCCGCACACTTGATCTCGAACCCGGCCATGGTTCAGCCCCGGATTCCGATTGCGGTGTGGGGATCCCCCGTTTTGATCTCCCGCATGCCGTGGCGGGCCAGCACGGCGGGCCAGTCGCACTGGCGGGCGGAATCGTCGTGGAATTCCATCGCCACGCAGTGCGTACGCTCCAGCCAATCCGCCCCGCCCCGGAACAGTTCGACTTCGGCGCCTTCGATGTCGATCTTGATCAAATCCACCCGGTCCCAGCCTTGTGCATCCAGCAGGGTTTCCACGCGCCGCGCGGGGATGAGCCCGGCCCCGCCCGCCGTCGTCGCCGGAACGGATCGCACGCTGAAGCGGCTGAATCCGTCCGGCGATCCGCCGTCATCGCCCGCCACCGCACCATCCCGGGACCACGCGGCGCCCAGGAACAGGCAGGCGCGGCCCTTGGCGCATTCGCCGGCCAGGTTGCGCTCCAGCATGGCGAAGGTGGCGGGATTGGCTTCGACCGCGAGCCCCTGCGCCTCCGGGAATCTTTCCAGAAAATAGAGGCTGGCCAATCCGATATTCGCGCCCAGGTCCACGAAGCGCCGGGCGTGCCCGACCTGCTCCACCACCTCGCGATAGACTTCGTGCACGAAGATTTCGCGAAACGTCCAGCGGTCCGAGCCAGCAGCGCGGATATCGAAGGAGAGACCGGGATGGTGCCGGGGATGGAGGCGGACGGTCTCCCCGCCCCGCCCGGCCATCATCCGCACGTAGCGCAGCGAAGACCCCAGGTTCAAATGGGGCAGTTCCTTCCACACGTTCCGCAAAAACCCGACACCCTTCATCGCCGACCTTTCTCCGCGCCGCGGATCCGGTTGTCCCTGAATGTAGCGGCTGGGCAGGCCAATTCAAGTTCCTTTCGCCCAGGAAACACCCCGTTGCACAAACGAATTGTTTCGCCCCCCTCCATGTGCCAGACTTCGGTGTGGAATGAAGATCGTCCACCTCCCCAACACCCATTGGTATCAGCAGTCCCTGATCCGCGCATTGCGGGAGACGGGCGTCGCGGTCGATCCGCGGGACTGGGGCTGGGGCACCTACCTGCCCGACGCGCTGCCTGGAGTTTTGGCGGCCCAACCCGACGTGGTGCATCTGCACTGGCCCGAAGCCTGGTGCCGCCAGGCCGTGCACGGGCTTTTCCCACGGCTGGTCCGGCGCATCCGGTTGCTGGCTGCCGGCCGCACCGGCGAACGGGAGCGGTGGCTCCGGGAAACCACCGGCGCGCTGGAGCACATCCGCTCCGCCGGCATCCGCCTGGTCTGGACGCTGCACAACCTGCGGCCCCACGGCGCCGCCGGGGAGGAACTCGCCGCCGCCGACCAGTTGTACCGCGCGGTGGCCGAGCGGGCGGATGGAGCCATCCACCATTCCCGCTGGGGCGAAGCGCAGGCCCAGGCCGCCTATGCCTTCCGCCCCGGCTGCCGCCACGCCGTGATCCCCTTCGGCGTCTTTCCCGACGAAGCCCCGGCCGACCTGACCCCGGCCGCCGCCCGCCGCGATCTAGACCTGCCCCCGGCCGGCCTGGTGCTGCTGACCGTGGGCACGATTGGACCGCGAAAAAACCTGGAGTTGCTGGTGGATGCCGTCGCCGGATTGCCGAATTCCGACTGCCGCCTGCTGGTGGTGGGGGGTGGCTCCCCGTCCGAACTCAACCCCCTTGCCGCGCGGGGCGGCCCCCGAGTCCGCTTCCTGGGCCGCCTCGACCAGGCCGGATTGTCGCGCACGGTCCGCGCCGCCGATTTCCTGCTCTACGCGCCGGACCCCGAACAACTGACCAGCGGCGGCCCGCACACGTCCGAGACATTTCTCAAGCCGCAACTCACCACCGACACCCCCTATGCCCGGGAAGTGCTGGGCGACACCGCTCTCTATTTCGAACCCACCGTTGCCGGCCTGCAGGAAGCGCTGCGACAGGCCCGACGCCTGATCGAGTCCGCGCCGGAAGAGTACCAGGCCCGGATCGCGCGGCTGGCCGCCCGCCGCCAAACACACGGCTGGCCCGATGTTGCCCGCGCCATCGCCGCCCTCTACGAAAGCCTCCGGACGGATCTCCGGCCATGACCCCGCTCTTGCCCCAGGCTCTTGGACTTCGCTTGCGCCGGAAAATCCATGCGCATCCGCTGCTGTCCCGGCTGGTGCCGCCCGCGCTGCTGTTCGCCGGACGCGCCGCCGTGCTGCGCGCGCTGCTGGAGCGCGACCCCGAGGCGCTGCGCCGCGCCACCGCCGCCCACCCGGCCGGCCGGTTCCGCCCCGGCGAACTGCGCTTCCTCTTCCACCTCGCCAAGAGCAGCCATCTGCCCGAAGACGCCTACCGCGATTTCATCGCCATCCTCGCCACCGGATTTCTCGATGCACACGCCGTGGCCCTGCGGGGCTTGTGCCAGGCCATCGGCTTCGCCGACGCCACGCGGTTCACCCACGACATCTTGCCCTACCGCGGACTGGCCAGCCTGTTTCTGGACAAAATGACCATCGCGCGCACCCACGCCGACGACGCCACCATCTTTCTGAAAGTCTGCGTACATCTGGAAGAAAACCCGGACATCCGCCGCCAACTCGATGAGCGCGGCATCCGCGTGCCCGCGCTGCTGTGGACCGGCCCCATCGGCGGATTCACCGCCGCGGCCTACCCGTACATTTCCGGCGGACACCCGCCCTTGAAGACCCTGGACGAATTTCATGCCGTCGTGGACCTCGCCCGCACGCTCTCGACCCTGCGGGTGGCGCGGCGGCGCGATCGGGTCACCAGCGTGTTTGCCATCCGCCCCGACGACATTCCAGACGGACTGCCACCGGAGGACCAGGCGCGGTTCCGCCATGTATTCGGCTGGCTGGCGGCCCATGAAGACCGCGTGCGAACCCGGCTGGCGGCGCTGCCGGAAGGCTTCAACCACAGCGATTTCAGCCTCCAGAACCTGCTGGTGCAGGACGGGGAGCTGGTGCTGCTGGACTACGCCGGCGGCGGCATGGGGTTCCTCAGCTACGACCTCGCCTACTTCCTCTTCAACGCCCTGGAGTCGGTGCTGGCGCTCCATGACGGCGATCTTGCCGCCGTCATCGCCACCTCCATCGCCCGCTTCCATGGCCCGGAAGCCCACCCGGACATCCGACGCGCCGCCGAATGGCTGTTCCTGCTCGTCGGCCTGAACCTAGGCCACTACCAGCTCGGGCGCCCGGAGTATGCCTATGCGGACGTGTTCCGCGAGCGCTTCCTCCCATATCTGCGGCGCATGGAGACGTTCCTGTCGGAGGCTTCCGCATGAGCCCGGAACGCCCCGACGTTAGCGTGGTGATTCCGGTTTTCAACCGGCCGGCGGAGCTGTGCCGCGCCGTGCGCTCGTGCCTCGAACAAACGGGCGCAGTGGAAATCGTCGTGGTGGACGACGGCTCCACCGACGACCTCCGCGCCGCGCTCGCGCGCGAATTCCCCGACCGGCTCGACCGCGACATCCGGCTGGTCCGGCAGGACAACCAGGGCGCCTGCGTCGCGCGCAATGCCGGCCTCGCGCTGGCGCGCGGGGCATTCGTCAAGTTTTTGGATTCCGATGACGAGCTGTTGCCTGGCGCCTTGGCGAAAGAAGTAGAAGCCGCGCGCGCCTCTGGCTGCGACGCCCTGCTGACCGGATGGGAGGAGCGCACGTTCGGCGCGGATGGCATGGAAGACGAAACGCGGCGGCGTCTTCGTCCCGCGCCGGACCTGTCCGGCGGCATCGACGACATGCTGCTGGGCATTGCACCGTGCGTGCACGCCGCGCTGTATCGGGCCGATTTCATCCGCCCGCTGCGCTGGGATCCCGCCTGGACCAAGGCGCAGGACTGGGGCTGGGCGCTGACCGTTGGCCTGGCCGGCGCGCGGTTCCATTCGCTCGACCGGCCCTCGTGCATCTACAACCACCACGCCGGCCGGCGCATCACGCGCGGCGGCGACGTCGTCCTGCGCTCCACCCGCGCACGCCAGCAACTGCTCCGAATGGTCGAAAACGGATTGCGCGCGCAGGATGCGCTGACGCCCGAACGGCGGCGGCGCCTCGCGCAATACTTCTACCGCGACGCCCAGGTACTCGCACGCCACGATCCCGCCGAATGGGCCCGCGCATGGGCTCATTGCCGGGAGCTGGTGTCCGGCTTCCGCCCCCGAGAACCCAACCGGATTCTCCGCGCGCTGTCGCGCCTCGCCGGCGTTCCCGCCGGCGTCCGGCTCTACGTCGCCCTCAAGCGCCTGCTTCCAAAACCCCGCCCCCGCTGAGCCCGCCGCGCCGTACGGGGTCAGGCCGTAACTTTACACTTTTCTCTTAGAGTGTATAGTTACGGCCTGACCCCGTTATAGAAGGCGCGGCCTGACTCCGTTATAGAAGGCGGCGGTCTCTTCAGCGACGCGCCGCCACGTGAAGGCGCGGGCGGCGGCGGTGGCGTTCGCGGCGAGCGCCGCCGTGCCGGGATCCGCCAGCGCGGCTTCGATCTTCGCGGCGAATTCAGCGGCATGGCCGGGGGGCACCAGGTGGCCGGTGGCGCCGTCGCGGATCACGTCGCGCATGCCGGCGGCATCGGAGGCCACCACGCACAGACCCCGCGCCATGGCTTCGAGAAAGACCTTGCCGAAGCCTTCCGTGTAGGAAGGGAAGAGGAAAATCCCGTGCGCGTCGTAGAGGCGCACAAGCTGCTCTTGCGGCATCCAGCCGACGAACGCGGTGCGCGCGCGGGCGGCAGGTGTTAGGCGCGCCCGCCATTCGGCGTGCGCGGATTCCGGGCAGCACCAGGTGAACGACAGATCCGGATTCCGGGCGGCGAGGAGGGAGAACGTCTCGGCAACGACATGCGGCGCCTTGAAGAATGCGACCTGCCCGGCGACGAGCACGCGATTCAGCCGCGCGCGCGTCATCGGCGGCACCGGCGTCGCCGTGAACACCGGGGCGGGCGCCTGCGGGATGCAGGCGACGCGGTCTGGGGCCAATCCGTAGTGCGACAGGAGATATTCGCGATCTTCGGAGCAGCTCACGATGACGCCGTCACTGGCGGTGGCGCACCAGCGCGGATAGAGGCCATGCAGCGCATACCGGACCGGGCGGCCGGCCACGCCGCGCGGAAAGCGCCACTCGGGCACGCCGTATTTCCACCGCCACGGCCGCAGGGCTTCGGCGATGCGCGGCTCCCACCCGTGGCTGCGGTTGACGAATACGCCGGGTCGTCGCAGGCGACGGTGCTCCCGCGCCGCCAGCCAGGCCTGGGGCTGGTTGACGTGGACCACGTCGTAGGGTTTCTCCGCCGAGCGCGCCGCAATCGCGTCGCGATAGGCCCACGGCAGTTCGAGCAGATAGTGGAGGTTGCCGTGGCGGATGCGGCGGCGCAGGTCGCCGGCCCAGAGCGCATCCACGTCGTGGCCCAGTTCCCGCAGCGCCTCGATGGTGCGCAGCTCCGTGCCGGCGGCGCCGGAATCCGGATCGGGATGCACATCGGCGGCAAAGAGGATCTTCATCGGCTCCCTCCGGGAAGGAATGACTGGAGCAGGCGGAAGGCCGCGCGCGCATCCAGGGGATCGGCCCGCAATGCGGCGCGGAAATAGCGCCGGCAGCGCGAATCGCCGTTCTTCCGCAGCAGTTCGCCGATGAAGCGAGCGCCTTCGCCGGAGGGCCGCGGCGCACGCGCGGAGGCCTCCGGGCGGAGGACCGCGGCGCGCGCGAGCCATTCGGCTTCGGGGCGGCCTTCGCGGCGCGCCCAGAACGCGCCGAGGGAACAGCGCCCGATCTGCTCCTGCCGTTCGCGGGCGCCCGCGCTGAGGCTTTCCGGGAAGAGGCGCACGCGGGCGAGGACTTCGGGGACCATTGAGAACTGGCTGCGTTCCGCCAGCCGATACCACAGGTCCCAGTCCTGGCCGTAGTAGAACTCCGGCCGGTAGCCGCCGACCGCATCGTACAGCTCTTTCCGGAACAGCACGGAGACATGGCTGGTGGGGCCGTCGGTTAGATTTTCGCCGGGGCGCATAGGCAGAACGTCGGCGCCCTCTTCGGGTGTGCCACGGCCTTGGCGGACATAGAGCGGCTCCCACTCCGGCCCGCAGAATTCCGTCCAGCAGGAGACAAAACCCACGCCTGGATGCCGGTCCAGCACCGCGCGCTGCCGGCGCAGGCGGTCGGGCAACAGGATGTCGCCGGCGTCTATGCGCGCGATATAGGCCCCGCGCGCGGCGGCGCAGCCGTCCATCAACGCCCGCGTCAGGCCTTCGTGGGATTTGGCGATCACGCGGATGCGCGGATCTTGCGCGGCCCGCTCCGCCAGCAGGTCCCCCACCTGCGGCTCGGAGGAGCCGTCGTTGACCACGATCAATTCCCAGTCGCCGTCCGTTTGCGCCTGCAGGCTGTCGAGGGTGTCGGACAGCCAGCGGGCGCCGTTGAACACGCCCATCACGACGGAAACGGCAGGGGAAGCTGGAGTCGTATCGCTCACGCTGACCTCAGCTTTCCTCGGGCCCACGCCGGCGCAGGACGGTCAAGGAATCCACTTCCTCGAGCAGGACGAAATCCGGGTCCTGGCGAATCACCTCATGGGTGAAGCGCTCGGCGCCACGTCCGCGGCGGTTGCGAGAATCGTGCAGGGCGACGATGCCGCCCGGCGCAATGTGATCCTTCCAGGCTTCCCAGTCGCCGCGCAGGCCCTCGTAGCCGTGGTCGCCATCGATGAACAGAAAATCCACCGGCAGAAACGGGCGAGCCGCCGCGGCGACCGGCGCATCCTGGCCGCGGCATTCAAGCCAAACCACGCGGCCGTTGGGGACCAAGCCGACTTCGCGGTGGGCGATGCGGCGTGCCCAGCCAAAGCCGCGGATGCCAAAAAAGGAGCGCGGAAAGGGATCCACCGCGAGGATCACGCCGTCGGAAGCCATCGCCTGGCGAAAGGCTTTCGTGTTGACGCCCTGGAAGACGCCAATTTCCGCCAGGCGTTTCCGGCCGGCCGCATGGCGATGGAGGCAGGCGCGTTCCGCGGCGGTGGTTTCGGTGCGCGGCCGCGCCAAGCCCAGGCGATAGGCGAGATAGTGCTGGGAGTTCAACCGGCCCAGCGGCTGGAGCATCCGCCGCAGGCGGGCACGAAGCCCCTGCGGGGGGGGAGCGCCCAGCCGCTTGGCGCAGTAGGGTTGATCGATCCACTCAAAACCCGCCACCACAGGATTGGCAGCGATCTTGCGGAACACGCTCGTCTTGCCGAATCGACGCACCAATTCCCAGCGTCCATTCTCCGCTTCGAGGAAATCGGCCAGGATTTTCCCGGTCACCAGATGGCAGTCATCCACGATGAGGATTCCGCCCGGCTTGAGTTTTTCGGCGGTGTAATACCAATCGATGAAGGGCGCCGGGAATGCGTGGCTACCATCAATGAGCACCAGATCCAGGGGGTCGAGCGCCAGCCCCGGCAGCACGTCCTGCGAACAGGCATCAATCAAGCGCAGGTTGCCGCAGGAAACGCCGTGACGTTCGCACCAGCCGGTGATACGTCCATGTTGCTGGTAGTCTGGCGCGATGGCGGTATGCCGGGCGCCGAGAATGGCGAACAACATGGTGGAATAGCCGCAGCCGGTTTCGAGCGTGACGGCTCCCGGCGCGACCACCTCCGCCATCCAGTTGAGCACGTCCGGCGAGAGCGGCCAGGCCTCCTCCTTGCCGTCCTGTCCGGTCAAATCCACGCATCCCGTCCCCGCACCATGCACATAGAGTTTAGGGCGCTCCTGCCAGAGCTGGGCCACTAGTTTTTGTTGTTCGGCGTTCATTTCACGGGATACCTTCCAGCCGCCTGCGACTCATCCTGCCAGCACCTGCCGCCAGGCGCCAATGGTTCGTTCGAGCTGCTCCGCCTGCGCCGCGGCGGCGGTGAGTTCCGGCGGCGCGGCAAGTGTCGCGGCCAGCGCGGGGAGGTCGGCCGAGTTCGGCTCGCAAGCGAGGGTCCGGCATCGGTCCTCCAGCGCCAGCCGGGCATGCTGGCGCGGATGGACCAGGACATGGCAACCGGCGGCCAGCGCGTCGGCGATGGTGGTCTTGAAGCCATAGCCGACGGGCGAAAGCACGGCCACGGCCTTGGCCCGGCAGAGCAGCGACCAGGGCTCGTCGAGGCAGCCGAGGCGCTCGACGTTTTCGGGCAGGTCGTCGTGGCCGTCGCCGATCAGTCCCTGGCTTGCGGAAAACTGCCAGCCAGTCCATTCCGGACGCCGGGCCAATGCGGCAAATCCTTCGAGGTGTGCGCGACCAATGACATCGCGCGCGCCAGCGAGGCAGACGATCCGGTCTTCGCGCTCCACCCAGGGGCGCGGCAGAACGGTCGGCAGCAGCACCGGCCAGGGACATAGATACGGTGCGGAAAACACCTTGTCGCGTCCAGCCAGGCAGCGCCAGTAGCGGGCGTCGTCCCACGGGCTGATGCCCGCCAGCGCATCGGCGAGATGCGCACAGCGGCGGTCGCGCCACAGCAAACGCACAAATCCATAGACATCGCGCGGCAATCCGCGCAGGCGGGTCCAGTCCTTGCCGGCGCGCAGCCAGTGCTGGAAAGCCTCGGCATTGACGGTGCGCAAGACCATCCGCGTACGCGGGCAGCGGCGTTTCAACTCGGCCATGGCCTCGGGCCAAAAGGTGTAGTACCAGATGGCCGTGTCCGCCGCTTCTCCGATCCGGTCGGCCAACTCGCCGATGTTCGCGCCGGAAAAGCGGAACTCTCCCCAATCGATTCCGAGGCGGTCGAGCACGAGCCGGATACCGTGCAGGTCCTTCCATTGGCCCGCGCCGGGCAGGCCCTCGAACCGGGACGGTGTCACCAGCCAATTCATGGTGCGCCCCCTGCGGCCAGGCGACGGCGGCAAGCCTCGATGCGCTGCCCGACGGGCTCTTGTAGGATCTCGTGGAGCCGCTGCTGGTTCACGTCCCCCGCCTGCCTTGCGGCCGGCAGCGCATGCCACAGATGGATGGCCGGCAGGAACGATCCGGGCAGCAGGCGGCGAGTGTGGAGGCGATCGAGGAATTCGACATCCTCCCAACCCCAGCCGGTGAAGCGCTCGTCGTGGCCGCCGATCTCCAGATAGGTGTCGCGGCGCACGAAGGACGACAAACCGGGATTGTTCTGCTGCACGCGCATGATTTCCTGGATACCGCGGATGGAGGCGGTAGCCAGGCAGCCGCGGGTCTGGGGTTCATCGAGCAGGAACAGGAAGCGGATCGGGCGCAGCGCCTCCCAGCCACCCTCTCCCATGAGCGCGGCGCTGCGCGCGACATAGCCGGCGGGCACCCAGACATCGGCGTCGTGCAGCAGCAGGAGCGGATGGCGGGCCGCGAGGGCCCCGGCGTTGAGGGCTTTGCTCTTGTTGAAGAGTTCCCCTTCCGCCGCCGGGATGAAGAGGTGCCGGCCGCCGGCGGGCCAGGCGATGTCCGCCAGGCGCGGCTGGGTGTCGTGCTCGCATACCAGCACTTCGGCATGCGGCCCGCCGGCGGCGCACAGGGCGCGCACCACGAATTCGAGCGCGGGGCGGCGGTCGGTGCCGCGCACGGGGAGGATGGCGGAAACCGGCGGGACCTCCGACTGCGGGTCCAATGAAAAAGGATATTCTCGCGCGACATGCTCCAGCAGGCGGCCGCCCAGGCTGGGAAACACTTTGCAGGCGGTCAAAAAGGAAGATCCCGGCCACGCGCAGCCGCGGGCGGTGCCGGGGCCACGCGACAAACGCTCATGGCGGTTGCACAGGTCCTGCCAGCGGCAGCCAAACCGCGCGGCGAGGCGCGGGGCGCGCAAGACCAACTCCATCCGCCCGCGTTCGCGCACCCAGCAACCGAGTTGTTGCCGCAGCGTAGCCATCAGGCGCCTTTCTTCGGGCCGAGCCATTGGCGGCGCCAGCCGGTCAGGGTGAAATAACCGGGGATGAGGCGGTAGAACGGCAGCTTGGGGGAGAACAGTAAGCTGGGCCGCAGCCACAGGGCCTTCCAGGCGGCGCGAGTCAACTGGGCGTTCGTCCACGGCCCGCCATAGCGGAACTTCATCAGCTCGGCCCCCGCTTGCGCCGCGCGGCGCAACCGCCGGGATGCCGCGGGCAGTTCCTTGGACAGCTCCAGCATGCGCCGGTAGTCGCGGTAGATCCGGTCGCGGTGCTGGTCGCGCTGGCCGGGATGCGTCCGGTAGGCCGCGAGCACGGCATCGCACTGGACCACCGGGGCATGGAAGGCCAAGCGAATCCACAGGTCGATGTCCGGCACATAGGGGATATCCGGATTCCAGCCGCCAAGCTCCAGGGCCAGATCGCGGCGAAAAAATGCGGTGGGCTGGTAGATGTAGAGTTGGCGCGCGAGCAGGCGCGCAAGCGAAAACCGCGCCTGCCGCGGGGAATAAACGACGCGGTTGTCCGGGTCCACCCGCTCGACATCGCCGAAGACCAATCCGGCCTCGGGGTTGTCGCGGAAGGCCGCCGTCACGGTGGAAAAACAACCCGGCCGATGGAAGTCATCGGAGCTTTGGATGCAGGCGATGTCGCCGCGTGCGGCGCGAAGCCCCTTGTTGACGGCGTCCACCACGCCCTTGTCGGGTTCGGACACCCAGCGCAGTTCGGGAAGATTGCCGAAAGATTTAAGCACTTCCACGGTATGGTCGGTCGAGGCGCCATCCATGACCACGATCTCGATGGGCCGGTAGTCCTGGTCGAGGCAGGCCTGGAGGGTCTGGCGGATGAATGCCCCCTGGTTGTAGCTGGGCACCACGATGGAAATCAGCGGATTGGGCGGCAGCGGCTCCAAATGAAAATTGTTGTTTATTTCTTTCATAGACAAATAATTACATCAACAAAAGCATCGGTTTACCCACAGGAAGAAGCCCCTTGCAAATAACAGACCAGTCGGTTAGACTAGTTGCATGAAAACCATTGGAGCCTTTGAAGCCAAGACGCATTTCTCGGAGTTGCTGGAGCGCGTTGTCCACGGCGAAATTTTCACCGTGACCCGTCGCGGAAAACCCGTGGCCACGCTGGGCCCCAGCGAAGTCCGGGAAAACCGGCCGGTTTATGGCAGCGCCAAAGGCCGGATTCACATGGCCCCCGATTTTGACGCGCCGTTGAGTGACATGGCCGAGTACGAGCAATGAAATTGCTGCTGGATACGCATGCCCTGCTCTGGTTTGCAGGGGGAGACGAACGGCTGAGTCCGACGGCGCGAGCCGCCATCGAAGACTCGGACACGACGGTGTTCATCAGCATGGCCTCGTGGTGGGAAATCGCCATCAAGTGCAGCCTGGGCAAATTGGTCTTGGACGATCCGCTCGAACGGTTCATCTCGAAAAGACTGGCCGAGGGGTTCCGGAATCTGCCCATCGAGCCACCCCACCTGTGCGGGCTGAACGACCTCCCCTTTCATCACCGGGACCCGTTCGACCGGCTGATTGTCGCCCAAGCCATCCACGAAAACATGATGGTTTGTTCCAGCGATGATCATTTCCCGCTCTATCCCATCAAGGTGATCTGGTGAAGCCATCCCGCACCCAAGCCTTGACCAGCGTCCATTCTTCGGGGGGAAAAACAGTCTCTTGGATCAAGGCTCGGTAGCAGGCCAAGAGATTGTCCGCCACGGCCCCCTCGCCTTCGGCCAGTTCCAGGCCGGAGAGAATCTCGGCGATGCGTGCATTTTGGAGGTAGCCGGGAACCTCGTCCTGGAAATCGCGGAGATAATCGTGGGGGTTGCGGTCCTGAAGCACCTCGGGCGGATGGAACACCACGCCGCAGCCCATGGCCCACAGGCAGCGCTGGGCGATGAAGCTTTTCCAGATGTCGCACATGCGAAAGGAGCAGTGGCTCGGCACATAGAGTAGCGGATAGGCGGCGGGCCACCACCACGTGCTTTGGGTATTGAACGGGCACCATTGGCCCGGGCCGAGCCAAAGGGGCGCGGCTTCGTCAAAATCAAACGGGCGGTCCTGCGTCAGCCGCCAGACGGCATCCACGTCGGGCGATCCATTGACCAACCCCTGCTGGATGGGTGCGCGGAGAGGAGAGGCTGAGAGGATGGAATGATGGAATGATGGAATGATGGAATTCAGTTGTTCCAAGGGAAAGCCGCGGGGCCAAATTTGCGGATCCTCGGCGAAGTGGCGATACGCGTTCACCCAACCCGAACCGGAAATGCGCCGGGCATGGTCCACAATTTCGGTGCGCGGCGCCCACCCCGGCAGGGGCGCATTGTCGTCGTCGGTTTCGTAGAGGCACGCCGCGCCGGCGCGGATGGCATGGAGATAGCCGATGTTCTTGCGGGCGTAGTGGCCCACCGGCAACTTTTCCGCCAGAGCGAACCCGCTGGATTGCTGGTCGGCCAGGCTGAGAAAATCGCAATCGGGCAGATCAAACGCGGCGGGACCCTTCTGATCGCCAGCCACGACGAGGCGGCCGCCGGATTCCGCCAGCCGTCGATGCAGTTCGCGCACGGCCGGCGTGGGCGGCTGGATCGTGGTGAGGACGGCAACGAGGCCTGACGACGCGCTCATGGGCCGCCCTCCACGCCATCGATCCGGCAATCGCCGCGCACGACGATGAGCCCTTCGCGGGCTTCGCCGCGGTAGCCGGTGCCGTAGAGATCGGATTCGATGACATCGAAACCGACCGCGCCATCCACGCGGTCGATCAGGCGGACGCCCGGTTCGAACACGAGCAGATCCAGCGAGTAGGCGCCGGCCATGAGCGGCAGATCCGGGATCTCGATGCGGACCCGTTCGACCGGATGGCGCGGCGCCGCGCCGAATCCGCCGGACATCGCGGAATTGAAGTGGAAGATTTTCTGGTCGAACACGGAGCGAACGGTGACGCCGACGACGGCGGAGGGATAGGCGTCCAGCCCCTCCACCTGCACGTCCACCCGCAAGATCTCGCCCGTGCGCACGGAGGAGACCGGCCGCTCCTGCTCATCGACCAGCCGCACGGCGCGGAGAATCAACGGCGCATGCCGGGCGATCGGCTTGCGCGAATGCAGGGACACAAATCCGCGCGCGTCCAGTTCGTGCGTGTCCTCCATGCTGTGGATATAGGTTTCGATGATCTCGTCCGTGGGCCCGATCGCCACCACCTTCCCGTGCCGGAGCATCAGGACGCGATGGCACAGGCTGCTGACGGCCGCCATGTTGTGGCTGACGAACAGCACGGTGCGGCCACCGCCGGCGACATCCTTCATCGCACCGAGGCATTTGCGCTGGAAGGCGATGTCGCCCACGGCGAGGACTTCGTCGATCAGCAGGATCTCAGGCCGCAGATGGGCGGCCACCGCAAAGGCGAGGCGCACCTGCATGCCGGAGCTGTAGCGCTTGACGGGCGTGTCCATGAAATGATCCAGGCCCGCGAATTCCACGATGCGTTTGTATTCCTCGCGGATCTCCCGCTGGCGCAGGCCGAGGATGGTGCCGTTGAGGAAGACGTTCTCGCGGCCGGTCAGCTCGGGATGGAAGCCGGTGCCGACTTCCAGCAGCGAGGCGATGCGCCCGCGCAGGATGGCGTGGCCGGTGGTTGGATCGGTGATGCCCGCCAACACTTTGAGCAGCGTGCTCTTGCCGGCGCCGTTGGCGCCGATGATGCCGAAGACCTCGCCTTCGCCCACGGTGAAGCTGACGTCGTCCAGGGCGCGCAACAGGGGCGCCGGAGCGCGCGGCGCGCCGCGCAGGCGATCGCGGAGCCGTGCCGTCCAATCGCGGTGGATTTCGCCCAGCCGGAAACTCTTGCCGAGGCGGTCGACTTCGATGATGGGTGCGGAGACGCCGGCGTTCATATGATGTCCGCCACGGTGCGTTCCACGCGCCGGAAATAGACCATTCCGGAAAACAGCAGCAGGAGCGAAATCAGGAAGCCCGCGCCCATCATGCCCCACCCTTGCACGGGCTTGCCCAGCAGGGCCCAGCGGAAGCCTTCGACGACGCCGGTCATAGGGTTGAGCTGCAGCAGCCATTGGAACCGCGCGGGCAGCAGCTTGACGGCATAGACCACGGGCGTGACGAACATGCCGATCTGGAGCAGGTACGGGACCAGGTGGTGGATGTCGCGATAGCGCACGGCGGTGGCGCTAAGCCACAGCGACAGGCCGCCGGCGAAGGCGATGGCCGGCAGCAGGAACACGGGAAACAGCAGCATCTGCAGGCCGAAGACCATCTCGGCGCGATACCATGCCATCATCCCGAACAGGACCAGCATGGACAGCGCCAAGTCGATCAGCCCGGTGAAGAGATAGGAGAACGGCAGGATCATGCGGGGAAAATAGACCTTGTTGATCATGTTGCCGCCGCCGATGAGGCTGCCGGAGGCGCTGGTGATGGTGGAGGTGAAATAGGTCCACGGCAGCAGGCCGGCATAGAGGAAGATCGGATAGGGCATGCCGTCCGACGGCAGGTTGGCCAGGCGGCCGAACACCACGCTGAAAACGATCATCTGCATGACGGGTTTGAGGATGGCCCAGGCAATGCCGATCACGCTCTGCTTGTAGCGCACGGTCAGGTTGCGCCAGACCAGCGTTCCCAGCAGGTCGCGATAGGCCCAGAGTTCGCCCAGCGCCAGGTCAAACCATCCGTGCCGAGGCCGCCGCACCACCTCGATCGGCCGCTGGGATCTACTCGACGGTTTCATGTCGACGGTCCTCCCGTTGACGGTTCGGCATCCCCGGGGATGCCTGCGCCCTCCCGCGGGCGGCTGGCGGCCCACAAGCCGGCCCAGGTCGCGGCGATCATTGTGATCAGCGGGATGCGCAGGGGGAAGTCGATTAAACTGTGAAGCACCAGAGCCAACAGGCCCGCCGCGAGCGCGGAACGCTCCAGATCGGCAAAGGCGGGGATTTCGGCCGCCCCATTTGCGGAAGGAGGGTTGCCGCGAGGACGGGCCGACAGGGCCAGCCCCACGAAGCCAGCCAACCAGAGCACGCCGGCCCAGCCGTATTCGGACAGCGTCTGGACCGGCTCGGAATGCGCATGCAGGATTGTTCGGCCGCGAAACAGGTCCGATTGGTAGTACGGAAACACCGTTGTAAAGGATCCCGGGCCGATGCCCCATGTCGGCTGGTCGCGCCACATGTGGAGGGTATCCCTCGCCATGCCGAGGCGGAAATGCCCTTCCCGCACAAGATCCCCCGTTGAGCGCCACTCACGAGTCAAGGTGGCGAGCGCGAGTGCCGCGGCGCCCGCAACCGCCAACCAGCCCAGACCGCGCCACCGGGCGGCGGCCGGCGTATCCATGAAGGGAAACTGCCGAACCAGGCGCCGGCAGCGCCAAACATGAAGCAACACCAGCAGGGCCATCACAGCCACGCCGGCCCGGGACCGGCTCAGGACCACCGCGCCAGCCAGCAGCACGCCGGACAACCAAAAGAGTCCCGCCGGGCTCGACAGGCTACCCGACTGAACCGCCCGAAACCGTGCGCGCGAAGCCAGCGCCAGCACCCCGGGCAATAGCAGGTTGGCAAACACCGCAAAGTGGTTTTCATTCACAAAAACGCCGGTCAGCTCATAGATCGGATGGCGACGCGGCTCGAGCCGCTGAATCCAAACCCCGATGGCCATGGCCACGGCGCCGGCCGTCGCGATGACCAGCAGCGCTTGCCGCTGGCGGGCGGAAAGCCGAAAGGCCAAGGCATACGCCGCCAACAAGCCGGTGGCCAAGGTCATGACCTGCCAGGCGCCCGCCCGAAAAGCGGCGGCGGGCAGAACCGTCCAATGGTCGATGGGCAGCAAGCCGATTCCATCGGCCCAGCGGTGGGAGGGGTTGGCCGCATACAGCGCCAGCAACCCGAGAACGGCGGCGGCGGCGGCCCAGATCCGGGCGGGCAGACGGCGATCCACCAGCAAACCGGCGCCGGCCAGCACGGCCAGAATGGGGACGACCCAGATACGCCCGGGATCGGGAATGGGCAGGGGCCCCACGCATGCTCCCATCAAACCCAGCAGCAAGAGCAACCGGACTGAAGACATCAGGCGCATCATGATTCGGTGCGATGGTCCGCTTCTCCGAGGGCGGAGGGGTGAGCCTGGTACTGTTGGTACGCATAGCCCCCGTAGCGGCGATAGTAGTAGTAGTTGGCCAGGGATTTGAGATTGACCCCGTTCATGACGCATCCCAGGCAGGGCGTCCCGCTGGCCTGGATTTTGACCATGGCATGCTTGGCGCCCAGGCTATGGGTGGCGCCGTAGCGCACGATGAACAACACGCCATCCATGTTGGGCAGCAGGACGAGCGCATCGCTCACGCCCAGCACTGGCGGCGCATCGATCAACACGTGGTCATACAACTCCCGCGCTTCGGCCAGCAGGTCTACGAACGCGCGTTTGCCCAGCAGTTCCGACGGGTGGGAGGGAATCGAGCCGGAAGACAGCAGGTCGAGATGAATAAACACCTGGCGGCGCAAGGCCTCCGGCCAGGACACCTGGCCCTTCAGCACCTCGGAGAGCCCCGGCTTATCGGAGGGGGCGGAAAATACCCGATCCAAGATTGGGCGCCTCAGATCGCATCCCACCAACAGGACCCGGCGACCATCTTGCGCGAGGCTGATCGCCAGATTGGAGGCCACCAGCGACTTGCCGTCGCCGGGGCCGGAACTCGTGATCATCAGAACCTTGGCTTTGCGAACCTCGTCGCGCAACAGCAGGCTGGCGCGAAGCGTCCGAAAACTTTCGGCTTCCTCGCCGGAAGGCTTGCGGTCCGCCACGGTACTGCGGTCCGCAATCGTTTTGCCGGTAATCAAGGGAACGGTGGCCACGACGGGAATGCCCAGCAACCGTTCGACCTCTTCGTTGCGGCGGAAGCGATGGTCCAGGTAGTAGAACAGGAAGATGGCGCCAAACCCGAGCACCAGTCCGAACGAGGCGCCGCGCATCATTTCCCGCCGCAAGTTGGGACGCACCGGCACCCGGCCCGGGCTGGCCTCTTCGGCCAGGCGGATGATTTCCGACGGGGTCGATTCCGACATGCTGGTTTCGCGCATGCGGGCAATGACGGCCTGGTGGATGCTTTGGTCAGCTTCGACGTTGCGCTTGAGTTCGTTGTAGCGGACTAATTTCCGGTCGAGATCGAACGCTTCCTGTTCCTGCTCCCGAAGCGCCTTCTGAAGGTTGCGTTCCCGGTCCACCAACATCTCCACCCGGCTTTGGAGGGCATGGACGGCGTTGCTACCGGCCTGATCGAACTGGTGCTGGAGTTTCTGTTCCAATTCGACCGCCTGTTCCAAGTCCGGATGCCGTGAGCGATAGCGCTGTTGCAGGCGGGCCACGTCGCGCTGCTGTTCCTGGAGCCGGCGGAGGGCTTCTTGAAGACTACCGTCTCCCAGCAGGGGGACGATGTTCTCCAGCGGGACCCCATCCGCCAGTTGGGATTGAATGGCCTGCCATTCCGTTTCGGCCCGAATGCGTTCCGTTTGCGCGCCCGTCAGCGAGCTGTTCAGGGCCTTCAGCTTTTCGATGACGATATTCTGGTCATCCTCGAGCGAGACCGATCCGGTTTCCTCGCGGTATTGCTGAAGCTGAAGCAATCCGGCCTCGAGATTTGCGCGGTATTCCTCGGCGCGGGCGCGCAGCCATTCGACGGCCTCCATCGTGGTGCCCATGCGGTTGTCGAGATCCTGCTGGATGTAGGCCCGGGCCATGGCATTGGCCAGGGCGCTGGCGATGGCGGGGTCGGGATGTTCCACGACAATCCGGATCATCCGGCTTTTTTCAATGGGCGTAATGGCGACCAGCCGGCGGGCCGCGCCGATCTTGCCGGCGCGCGACTCGATCTCCGGAAAGAATCCCGGATGATCGGCCAGTCCGCTTTGCTCGAGCGCCCGTTCCAGCATGGTGTGGCTGTGCAGCGCGTTGATGTGGGTGTTGAAATATTCGAGGCTGCGCAGGTTGAAGGCCATGACATCCTGGTAGTTCAGCACCCGCGGGATCTGCGCTTCCACCAGCAGGGTGGCGGTGCTGCGGTAAATCGGTGTCTGGCGTCGCGCCTGGAACGTGAAGAAGAGGAACACCGCGGCAAACACCGCGACCCCCAGCCAGGCACGCTCCATGACAATGGCCACCATTTCGCGCCAGTCGAAGGACTTGGCGGGCTCGTCGGGGCCGGGGCGTTCCGTGGCGATGAAGGGGGAGGCGGGCATGTTAAAACAACACTTCCGGCACCATGATGACGTCGTTGGCTTCCAGGGTCATGTCCTCCTGGCGTCCCCGGCCGGACAGGAGGCGCGAAACCCGCACCCGGATCGTGGTCGTCCGGCCGTCCGGCAGACGGCGAACGATCCGCACGCGGTCGGGGCTGGCGAGATCGGTGAAGCCGCCCGCGCCCGCCACCGCCTGCAGCAGAGTTATGGGCTCCCCCACCGGCAGCGGATACACACCGGGCTTGCGCACCTCGCCCAGGAGGACGATTTGCGAGCTTTGCGTGGAAAGCATCTTGAAGATGACCCGGGGATTGACGAGGAAATCCCGGGCCAGAAGAGCGGTGAAGTCGGCTTCCGCCTGCTTGAGGGTTTTGCCGGCGACCGGGACGGCGCCCACCAGCGGATGGCGAATGTCGCCCGCGGGCGTAATCCGGAAGGGGCCAGACAGGTCCAATTCACGGTAAATCTGGATGTCGATCTCGTCGCCGGTCTGGAGCAGATATCCGGAATAATACGGATCTTCGCCGAGCGGCATGGATTCCGCCATTTCTTCGTCCCCGGCCAGCGACCTGCCTTGCTCGGTAGCCGGCGCGATGCGGGCTTCGTGGACCCGGGCAAGCCACTCGTCGGCTTTTGGGGAGTCCGGCTGCTGCTCCAGATGCCGCTCCCACAGATCGGTGATTCGATCCAGCTGGCCCGTTTGATAGAGGCACAGGCTAAGCGCCTCCAGGATGAGTACATTCTCGGGCTGGCGATGAAGCGCCCGCTCCAGGTAGGGAATAGCGGCGACATAGTCCTTGTCCTGCAGAAGGGTGACGCCCTGTCCGAGCGGTTCTTCCGCTTCCTCTTTCGACAGCGAATCGAGGTAGTCCCCCGGGAACAGAAGCGAAGCATCGAGGGTCTCCGCCGGCTCACCCTCCACCTCGCCTGGCGGCATGGGGCCGAAGTCCGGCGTGGCGCAGCCCGCCAGCCACCCGATGGCCGCACCGAGCAGCCAGGCGCGCACGCCTTTTCTTCGCATAAACGGATTCATGGCCATCGCGTTTTTCTTACCACACCCCGGACTGGCTGGGAATGCCGGATTTTAGTAGTTCCAACTGACCCGCAAGGTCCAGCGGCCGGATTCGTAGGAAGTTGCGCGGCGTGTTTCGGCGTCGTCGCCCCGGCTGCCCTCCCGGCGCGTGTAGGAATAGGCCAGGCCCACCGAGACGTTTTTCTTGGTCCACCAATCCACGCCCAGGGAGAAGCCCCAATAATCGTCGGTGCGACCGTCGCGAGGCTTGGTCGTGCCGGCATCGTCATCCGCACCCGACGACAAGCCGACATATTCCGTTTGGCCGAGGGTGAAGGAGCCACTGCCACGCAGCCGTTCAAAGAATAACCGCCGATTGGCCTTGAGAGTCAAGCCGCGGTTGACCGCATCGACCCCGTCGGCGTCGACCGCCGGAGTGATGTCGGCATACAGCTCGGCGGACAGGGTGGTCAGACCGAAGGGCGAACTGCTGGCCCGCAAGGAAGCCACCCAGTTTTCGTAGTCGCCGCGATGCTCATCGTCATAGAGCCGCCACATGTAGCCGACCCGGCCGACGGCGCCGATCTTGGGCGTCTGCTTGCCGCGCACCCCCAGCGACACGTCATAAAAATCCGCGGCGCTGGCGGAATATTCGGACCGATGCGGTTCGTCGCGGCCGATTCCCCCCTGGACAAAACCCTGGCTCTTGGGGGTCAGGCGGCGGTAGTAGCGTCCGGCGCCATAGATGCGATCGTAGTCGATGTAGCGCTCCGCATCGTATTCGTGGCGTTCCACGTTGCCTTGAAGCCCCAGGCTGCTCTTGCCGTTGAGCCGGTGTTCGGCGCCGAGCCCAAGGCTGTAATTGCGTTTGGTCACGCGCGCGCCCAGCACTTCGTCGGCTTCCTCCGCATGCCGGAAGCCGGCCTGCGCCTGGATCTGGCTCTTGCCCGTGCGATAGACGGCGCCCAGCCGCAGCATGTGGCTGGGACGGTCGTTCACCTCGCCCTCGCTTTCATACAGCGAGAAGCGGGCGCCGTAGTCGGCATAGACGTGGTTGTTCGCCGGCCGGCCCCAGACCGCCAACAGGCCGGGAACCAGGGCCACCGATGTGTTCGCCGTGCCATCTTCCGGCTCGAGAAACACATTGTCCTCGTGCGTGACGGTCAAGGACACGCGTGGCAGGAGCGACCACGACTGGACCGGGAGGTAAAAGGGATCATAGATGGCCCCGCCCTGATCGATGTAGCTCGCGGCCTCGACGCCGCGCGTGTAGAACCCATCCGAAAAGCTGTCGCCGATCGCGAAGCCGATGGACGGCGTCGACAGGACGGCCAGCGCCAGCAAGGTGCGGATGGAGGCGGAGAGTCGCATCAAGGGGTGTCGAGGAACTGGAATCCCTGGATCAATTCGATTTCCGTCTCGCTATAGGGAGTTCCATCTTTCTGCAGCACGTCCTGCTGCCAGACGTCGGGGCTGGTCTCCACCCGATAGCGCGCGTCCTGAACAAAGCGATGGGTTTTGCCGCTGACCAACCCCTGGTTAAACCAGCCCACCCGGTAGGTGGCGAACACCGGCAGCACCTTCTCGAAATTGTTGCCCACTTGCCGCATCAGCCAATCCGAGCAGATGATCGGCCGGTTATAGCGCTGCAGCGCGAGCAAGCGCGCCTCGATGCTCTCCACGTTGTCGAAGCTCTGGAATGTGATCAGGTCCGAACGCTCCAACTTGCGCGCGGCCATGGCGCTTCCAAAATCCTTCCAGACCGCCACGGCCAGGGGCTGGGAGGGGTCGACCGCGCGCGCCCACTGGAAGGTTTGGTCCAGCAGCGGCAGCGTATCTTCCCACAATCCGGCATTGCCGGCCGTGTTGTAGAGGTCCCAGTAGAGCACGCGCCGGTCGCGCTTGAACTTCTCCATCACGTCCTTCACGTACTGCTCCAGCCCGGCCCATTGGGTGCGATCCTTGACCGCTGCCGCGCCGGGGCTTGGCACCCAGCGGGCGTTGTGTTCGCCTTCGACCGGCGGGGGCTGGGGACCGACTTGAGGCGGCTGGCCGGCCCTATCGAGATCGTCGAACAGCACCAAAACGACTCGCAATCCATGCTTGGCCGCGAGGTCGAGGAACCGGTCCACCCGGTCGAGGAACCCCTTGGAATCGTCCTGCCAGACCGCAACCTGAAGCTGGACGCGGAGGGCCGTATAGCCGATGCGGGCGGCCCAGCCGAGTTCTTCGTCGATGGTCTCGGGATCGAAGGTGTCGTGCTGCCACATCTCGACGGAGTTGACCGCGGTGCGGGGGATGTAGTTTACGCCCTTGACGACGCCAATCTGCTCATACCACTGCCAGATCCGCTGGTCGCCCCAGCGGCCGCCAACTTCATCGCCGCCGCCCGGCGGCAAGGAGGGCACCGTCAGGCCCGCCACGGAGGGACGGATGGTCGGACTGACATCCGTGACCAGCGCTCCGTCGTCCAGCACCTGGATCGGCGTGCTGCCGCCCAGGTAGCGGTCCAACCCGGCCCGGTCGAAGCGGCGTTCCTGGTCAATGAACGGCTCCAGATCCTCGAAGAACGCGTTGCAGACCTCGAAGTGGTACAGATCCGGATCCACGTCAACGCCCAGGCGCACTTCCACTTCGCCGTCTTCATTGATCCAGAACTGCGCGGAATCGCCGGCGGACAAGCGAACGGGCTCGCCATCGCGCGGCACGAGGGTCAATTCGTCCGAATCGCAATAGACGTTCCAGCGCCGATCGCTTCCCTGGGCCACGACAAACGCCCCGCCCTGGGCTTCAATCCGACCGGCCGGTGTCGTGATGCGGATATCCAGCGTGGGCACCGGCGTGGGCGCCTGGACGCGGATGCGGCCGCGCTGGAGGTCCAAATGGATGCGGCGAATCAGGTCGTCTTCGCGGCGCGGCAGCCCGTCGGCGGTATGCCGAAGTTGATCGAAGGTGAACGAGGTATTGGGTGCCACGCACAAGATGGCCCCGGGCGAGCAGATCAGGCAGAGGCGCCCGTCGCGCCCCGTCATAACTTGGCTGGTTTCCCCGACGGATGCCCCCTCGTGCAGGTTCCGCTTTTGCGTCCGGCCCTCATGCACCGGGCCGGTAAACACGCGCGCCTCGGCCCGGCCCGTCTGCACCGCGACAATCGATTCGCCGGTCCGGGGCGCGGCCCAGACCGGGATCGACACCAGCGCGGCCAGCCCGGCGGCGACCGCTTTCTTCAAAACAGGACTTGTCTTGTTCATGGCGTGTACTACCTTTTGCATCTGGATCGCCTTACCCGTCATGCCCGACTCCCAGCAAGTCATTGAAGCGCTCCTGCGCCAGCAAACGCCGGTGACCTTTCGCGCCCATGGACCGAGCATGAATCCCGCCATCCGCGATGGGCAGATTCTGCGCGTCCGGCCGGTGTCCGCCGCATCGCTGAAACCGGGTTCCATCGTCTTGTACCGCATCCATGGCCGGCTCAACGCCCACCGCCTGATTCACAACCCAACGCGAGCCCATCGAATCTTCGCCGTCGCCGATGCCGCGCTGGAAGGCGGCGACTGGGTTGCGGCCGACGACATCCTCGGCGTGGCCGAATCGGTGATCCGCAACGGACGCGAAGTTCCGTTGGACACCCGCCGCGTGCGCTGGGCCGGCTTGTTGCGCTACACCACGCGTCCGCTGCGGCGCTGGGCGCGGGCGGTCTTGAAGCGCCCGGCGAGCTGAACCAAGAGGGTTCCCCCACGGATGCCTGCGGCGGCCCACGGATGAAAGTCCGGCAGCCGGTTCCACTACGAAAGACGCAAAATCCACGAAAGGGGAAAACTTGTCCTGCTTTCTATTCGTGTCCATTGGTGTCATTCGTGGTTCACATCCCGGCTCGGCAGAACGCCGAATGTCGAATATCGAATATCGAATGTTGAAGTTCTTGGATCCCGGCGCGCTGAGCCAGCGCGCCCTACCTTGCAATCCCATTGAAGATTGAAGATGGATTATTGAATATTGAATATTGAATTCCCTCTTCACGTCCACGCCGCCTCCCCCGCCAGCGCGTCGACCGCCGCCGCCGTTTTCGTGAAATGGAATTGCGCGGCTTTGGCCTCGCGCACCAGCCGGTCCAGCCCGTCCAACATGCCCTGCGACCACTCCTCGGCGAACCACGGCACCGCCGCCACGTCCAGCAACGCCAGCCGGGCCTGCGCCGCGGCCAGCGGCTCGATCCGGTTTTCCCGCGCCTGTTTCAACAGGTACACGCCGCCCAGCGGCACCTCGGCCGCTTCGGCAAAGCGCCCCGATCCGTGCCACGGCGTACCCGCCACGCGCCATTCGCCGCCACGACGGAACACCACCGCCCGGTCGTCGTTCAAAATCCGCCAGCCCGCCGCATGGCACAATCCCGCCAGCGTCGATTTGCCCGCGCCGCTGCGGCCGGCGAAAACGATCCCCACCCCGTCCTTCACCGCCACCGCCGCATGCAAGAGCGCCCCGCCGATTTTCGATAGCAGACCCCAGCTCAAGATCTGGTCCAGGGGATATTTCAACGGCGATTGGCAGATGCCGTCCTTCCAGGCCGACGGATGCACCGTCAGCTCCGCCCGCGATACATTCTTCGCGACGCGACACGACGCCCGCACCGCCTCCGGCGCTTCGAGGCCAACGTGGAAAGCCAGTTCCGCCCCATCATCCCAGACCGCCCAGTGGTTCCCCGCGCGCCACAGCGGCGGAGTGGCAGGTATTTCGCCAACGCCTTCGGTGATCGCCACGGGTAATTCGAGAAGGGGATGGACAGGAGGCGGAGCGCAGGCCACCGCTTCCCTCGAAGGCTGAATGTCGAATGTCGAATGTCGAATGTCGAAGTCTTCGCATCCCGGCGCGCTGGGCCAGCGCGCCAACCCCTCGACCCTTGAATGTTGAATATTGAATATTGAATATTGAATATTGAACTCCCCGGAGGTCGAAAAGAATCCCGTATACGCCGGGTCGGCATATCGCACCGGGGCAGACCGATCGGTCCGCAGCGCGAACCGCAGCGGACCGATATCCAGATGACCGTTGCCGGTCACGAACCTCCCTCGTAGGCCGTGATGGGCGGTCCCACGCAGCCCGGATTGGTCTCCAGTTTGCAGCCTTCCGATAGGGTTTCGGCCAGGGCCAGGTCCACGCGGGTGATCCGCGGCTTCTCGTAAGGGCGCCGGGCGACCAGCCCGGACTCGACCGGGATGCGTTGAAGGGCTTCTGGCATCATGTCTCTTCTCCATCCGAACCGCTCATGGCGGCTTCATAGCGCAGGCGGGTGGTGCGCTGCATGTACTCCGATTCGATTTCCTCGCTGCCGGTTTCCAGTCGGTTGAAGGCCGGGCAATGCGTGCAGGCGCCGCGCATTTCGCCGCCAAAGCTGCCGCCGGTGCCCGTGCGGCGCGCTTCGCGGATGGCGCCCAATCCGCGCTCCCAGCGTTCGCGGAACGGGCGGTCCACCCCCCCGTCGCGGAAGGCGGTCGCCATCAGGCAGGGCGTAAGCCCACCAAACGGATCCGCATGAAATTGGTTGAGGCCCGCGGCACAGGGATAGAGCCGGTCGTCGTCCGGATGCGCAGCCATCTGCTCGATCTTGTCGCGCCACATCGCCCGGCGGCAGGAATCCTCCATATCGATCCGGACGACCTCTTCCGGCGGCATGCGCAGGGCCAGCGGCGCGCGGGAGCCATCGTGCAGGCAGGGGAAGATCGCGGCATCGAACCGGAATCCCGCCCCGGTCTCCACGGCCTGCCGTTCCAGCGCCTCGAACTCATGGCGGTTCGTGGAGAGAATGAGTGTTTTGATCACGAGCCGCACGCCGGCGGCCTTCAGGCGGCGGATGCCCGCCCAGGCCAGGGCATGCGAACCCGGCACGCCGGTGACGGCGTCATGGGTCTCCGCCGTCGCTCCGTACAGGCTGATTTCCACCTTGCGCGGGGGCAGTTCCCGGAACAGGTCCACCCGCTCGTCCGTGACCAGCACGCCCGAACAAAAGACCGTAACCACCAGGCCCTGTTCGCGGGCGTGGCGGTAGATCTCGGCGAAATCCGGGCGGATCATCGGATCGCCGCCGGTGATGGTGACATAGAGGCAGCCCGCCGCGGCCCATTCCGAGATCGCGGACTGGACGGCCGTGGTGTCGAGTTCGCGATCGCGCAGGCGATGCTGCGCCGCCTGGTCGCCCAGATAGCAATGGGCGCAGCGCAGCGGACAGCGGCGCGTCAGCTCCAGCATGGCGGCGATCGGCCGGCGCTCCATGGCCGCCCGCAGACGGAAATCCAGCGTCCAGCGCGCCTCTTCCAGCGTTTTCGACGGACCACTCATGAAGAGACCTCTTCAACCAGGCCATGAGCCACCAGGGCTTGCGCGAAGTCGCGCACATCCTCCAGGGCCTCGCTTTCGGCCACCTCGAACGCATCGGACAGCGCGGCGGCGGTTTCCTCCACCGTCCGGCCCTCCCGCAACCGCGCCCAGATGAACTCGCCGGTTTCGTTGACGGGAAAGACGCAGGGTTCGCGCGCCACATCGCCCGACACCGGCACCAGCAGACGGTCCTCGCCAATCCGCCGCAGCACCACCCGGCCCTTTGGACGATATATGGTTACGCCGATCATGCGGACGCCCTCCGGCCCGCATCCGGGCTTCCCGGCGTTTTCCACGCCGTGGAAAAAAGTTTTCCACGCTGTGGAAAATCCAAAGCCACTTTTTCCACGCTGTGGAAAATCGGGGCCGTTTTTTTCCACGCTGTGGAAAACTTTTTTCCATGCTGTGGAAAAGTGGAGGCGATTTTTTCCATGCTGTGGAATATCAGGGAGATCCGGTTCGATGGAAAAATGCTACAATTCACGGGCTGACCCCTTTCTTATTTGGGTCTGGCGCGGATACCGATGTAGAGGGAATCGGCGCCAGGCCGGTTCACGCGAGTGCGAACGGTTTCCATGACGCCGTCCGAATCTGGAACGGCGCCGATTTCATCGAGGTCGTCGGCGGTGGCGGGCTGCCATTGGCCGAGAAGGTCTTCGGTCAGCCAGAAGCGGTATTCGACATCGCGGCGCTGGACGCGGCGGCGCCAGCGCACGACGAGACCTGGCGGTTCGTCGTCGGGCCAATCGTAGCCGAACTCGGGCCTTTCCGCGACAGCCTCGTAGTTGCCGCCCAGGGCATACTGGATGAAATGGGCGGCGTTCAGGCCGCTGGCTTGCGGGTTGGCCAGGTCGGCGGGACCGAAGCGCTGCCAGCGCCATTGCGCGAAGGTCTCGTCCTCCGGTGTGCCGCCGGTGTTGTTGGCGATGCGCAGGGCCGGATCGCCCAGCAGGTTGTAGATGGCCAGGGTGTCCTTTTCGAATGGGTCCGGATCCAACCGCCGCCGCGCCTGGAGGATCGCGAGGCCCAGCGTGCCGGAGCCTTCCTGCAGAACCGTGCGATAGAAGGCCGCGCCGAGTTCGGAGGCAGGATCGTTGCGCGACATGCCCGAGGGTCCCCAGACCGCGACGGCCCCACCGCCGGCCTTGCGCATCAGTTGTTCGCCCAGGCTGTTCATGCCGGGGGTCTCGTAGCGGCCGACCATGCAACTCAGGGCCACGGTGATGGGCGGGCGCGTCGGATTGACCATCCGGTTGATATCCGCACCGGCCAGCAACCTGGTTCTCGTATCCGAACCAATCGACATGGCACCGCCATGCCCGGTGTAATGGATGATGCCGACGCCGTCGCGGTACCAGTTCGTCAATGCGGTGCGGGCCGCGATGGCTGTCATTGCATCCAAATCGATGCGCTGGGCCACCGCGCTGCCCTCGCCCGCCAGCGCAGCGATGCGGGTATTGGCGTCCATGAAGTCGCCGGCGGTCACATCGCTGTAGTCGGTGGCGAGCACCAGTTGGCCCAGCCATTCTTCGCCGAACCCGGCTTCGTAGGCCTTGATCTTGGCGATCATGGCGGAGAGATCGGCGGCCGTGAGCGCGGGCAGGCGCCCGATGGCGAGATCCGCCAGGCCGTCGCCATCGATGTCGGCCAGGAGAGAATCGGCCGAGAACAACCCGTTGTGGGACACCGTCAGCATGGGCGGCAGGTGGTTGGGTTCCGCGCTGAAGGCGCCCAAATAGTCGTAGTGTCCGTTGCCGGCGAGCACCACCATCCACGGCGCCTCGGCCCAGGTTTCCGCCGCATAGGCGAGCAGCGCCGGAATGGCCTCGGGCGTGCGCAGGCCGCCGGCCATCCAGTCGCACAGGTCTTCGAAGGTCGCCACGCCGACGCGCAGGCCCTGGCCGGCACGATAGTCGGCCAGCTCCTGCACCGCGCTTTCGAGATCGCGCGAGGTCACCACCAGGTAATCGATGCGATTGGTGGCGGCCAGGAACCACGGATCGGGATGGACCGGTTCGGGGACGAGCATCGGGACGCCATCGGCTTCGATCACCCCGAAGCGCTCCTGAGAGGACGCCACGACAATCCAGGCCTTGTGGGGAAGCGTGCCGGACTCGTCGGCGATCCAGGTGGGAGTCCCCGCCTTGTCCAGCGCCACGGCCAGGGGCTCGTCAAAGGCCGCCGCGGAAATCGCGTGGGCGCCGCCGGCCCGGAAATGCGCGGTGGCGGCCAGGGGCTGCAATTCGCGGACAAACGAGGCTTCGATCCAGTCCACGACAAAGTAGCTGAAGGGGTGGCCGGGCTGAAGGATGCCCTCCACGGTCAGCACGTTGGCATCGCCTTCCACCCACGCGGCGGGAACGACCACCTCGGCCACCACGGCCTCCTGACCGTCGAACGTCACCGAACCGACGGGCGTTCCGTTGAAGCGGAATTCGGCCAGGTGGTCCGGGTACAGGGCCGTACCGAGCCAGCCCTGCAAGCGGATATTCAACATGACCTCGCCGCCGGCCAGCCCGGTCAGGTCCAGCGGGAAGTCGCGGGGCCCCGTGTCGGACATAGTTCCAACGGTGATATAGTCCCAGTAATACAGGTCGTCCGGACGCACCGACAGGTTGTCGATGGCATAGCGGTCTTCTTCAAAACGGACGGTCACCGGCAAAACCGCCTCGCCGGTGGTGACGGCCGGCTCGCGGCGGGGCATCGGAAGGCCCTCGCCGAGGGACAGGATCACGGCCGCGTCGCGGGCATACCAGTTGTCGGCGGGTTGGCCATGGAAGACGAGGCGCTCGCGCGCCGCGTCATAGAGGGCCGGCACCGGGCCGCGAGCATCCCGCAGGGCCAACTGATTCTCTGCCGCCCATCCGCGCACCTCTTCGAGGTCCGCGGCCATGCCATCGGCGATGGCCTCCAGCGAAATGCCGTAGAATCCTTCCTGTCGGTACTGCACCTTCAGGACCGCCGAGGGACCGGAGAGCTGGGTCGAGGTCCGCTTGATCGGGGTGACGGATTTGGCCGACGCGGCCGCGATCCGCGCGACCTTGGCCGCGGCCGGCGCCCGCCCGAAGACGACGTCGTGCGTGCCCAGATCCAGGACGGCGCCGGACATTTCGATTTCCTCGAGGCGGTACTGGCCCGCGGCGCCTTCCGCGGCGGCAGGATCGACCACTTCATAGACGGCGCCGGCCTCGGTGAGCGCCGACGGCACCAGCCGTTCATTCACCCGCGTCTCCTCGCCGCTGACCGGATCGACGCGGTAGACGAAGAATCCGGCCGTGCCCCACTCCGAGCTGGTGGTCCAGACCACAACCGCTGCCCCGTCGCGTCCCTCGCCCCAGACCTCGGCGACCTCCGCGCGGGTGGAACTCAGCAGCGAAAAACCCATGTCGATGAAGAGATCGGATGCGCCGTCCTCATACTTGACGGATGGGGAATCGGCGTAGCGCACCAGCGACTCGCCGCTGCCGGACTGGTGCAGGGTGAAGTTGCTGTCGATTTCGCGATCCTCGCCCACGAAAGACGGCGACACGATCACGGCCGGCGTCACGTTGGTCATCTGGGCAATCACATAGTAGTCGCCCGGCACGAGCTGCTCGAACAGGTAGGCGCCGTTTTCGTCGGTCAGGATCGTCCGGATCGGTTCGCCGCGGAAGTAAAGCACCATGGGTACGTTGGCGATCATGTTGGTTTCGCCGGGATCCTGGAGGCCATTGCCGTTATTGTCGAACCAGACCACGCCGCCGATGCGCACGCCGACGAGGTCCACCTCGTTGGTGGCGTTGGCCCAGACGGGCTCATCCTGCAGGTCGCTCACCGCATAGGCGGTGTTGACGACCTGGGTGGTGAAGATCGTCTCGTCCACGGTGACCTGGAAGGTGATCGCCACGCCTTCATTGGTGCCCAGCGTCCAGCCGGACAGCAGGGTCGGCGGGTCGCCGATCTCGTCGGCGCCGGGCGACTTGGTCAGCGCGATGTCGACGTTGTCGAACCAGAGCTGCGCGCCGGTGTTGGTGTAGCCGGCGGTCCGGAAGCGGACCGTGGTCGCCGGGCTGCGGTACGCCGTCAGGTCGTAGTTGGTCGTGACGGTGCCGGCGATGTTGCCATTGGCGTAGAACAGCGTGGTCCAGTCCGTGCCGTTGGTGGAGACTTCGACAAAGGCGTTGTCCAGCGTGGACTGCATGGGGCGGGTGAGTTGGATATTGACGTTGTCCACGCTGAACGACTGGCTGGCCCAGGCCGTGGGGCCGGCGCGGAACACGATGCGATTGGACGCCGCCATGTAGGGGCCGAGGTTGTAGCTGACGGTGCCCGATCCCGCCGCGGTGAAGCTCTGCAACAGGTATTCGGTGGTATTGGAGACGACGTACACGCTCATGTAGCGCGTGCCGTTGAGTCCCGAACCGGTCCAGTCGAACGACAGCACCGCGTTGGTGTGGCCGGTGAACCGCGCCCAGCGTCCGATGCCGGCATTGGCCCCCAGCGAGGAGGTGAACGACAAGACCCCACCCGAGATCAGGATGCTGCCGGAACCCGGCGGGCCATCGTCCCCATTTTCGACCCAATTGCCGGTCCAATTCAGGTTGCCGTTGTTGTTCGAGTAGGCCACGGCGTTGAATTCGTCGCGGATGTTGTTGGTCTGGACGGTGGAGGCCTGGCGGATGCTGAAGGAGAGCTCCGCGCTGTCCGCGGTGGACAGATCCGCCGAGCGGGCGAGGGAGCGTGTCAGGCCGAGGCTGGCCCAGCCGTTGGTCAGCACCTGGGCGCTGCCGGCGGTCGGCCCGTCGCTCTCGCCGCCCTCGATCCAGGCCGTGCTCCAGAGCAAATCGCCGTTCTGGTTGGTGTAGGTGCGGGCCGTGAACTCGTCGCGGTAGTTTTGAATCGTATCCGCGCGCGGCGGATACGGGGTCAGCGTCACGCTGCCGGGCACGAAGATCGTGCCGGCGGGAATCACATCGGTAATCGTCACGTTTTCGTGTACCCAGGGACCGATGTTGGTCGCCACGATCGTATAGGTGATGGTGCCGCCGAGCGACACCGGCTCCTCCGGGCTGGTGTACTTGTAGAGCACGAGCGGCGGAACGTAGATCCGCACCGTGGCGGAGTCGTTTTCCGGATTGGGATCGGGAAGATCGGTGTCGTACACCGAGGCCGTATTGGTGATGATCGTGCCCAGCGTGCCGTAGTCGATGGTGACCTCGATGTCGAGCCAGGCCCCGAACCCGACGGCCAGCGCGCCCACCGTCCATAGGTCTGTGCCGGTGCTGTAGGTGCCTTGGCTGGTCATGTGGGTGACATAGGTCAGCCCGGCCGGGATGGCTTCCTCGATCACGACGCCCGTGGCGTCGGACGGCCCGAGGTTCGTCACGGCAATCCGGTAGGTCAGCGTATCGCCCTCGTTCGGGCGCAGGTTGTCGACCGACTTGTACACCGCGAGGTCCGCGCCGCGCACGGTGACCTCGGCGGAGGACACGTCGTTGGAAGGATTGGGATCGGCGGGAACGGAATCCACGCGGGTGGCGGTGTTCGTCAACCGCAGGCCGCCGGTGCCGATGTCGGCCGTCGCCTCGATCTGCAGCCAGGCGGAGGCGGAGGCCGCCAGCGCGCCGACGTCCCACAGGCCCGTGCCATCGTTGTACGTCCCCTGGCTCGGATTGTCCGACACGTAGGTCAGGCCGGCAGGCAACAGATCGCCGATGATGATCGTTTCGGCCAGATCGGGACCATAATTGGTGACGGCGATCGTGAAGACCACCGTGCCGGATTCGTAGATGGCGTCTACATCGGCCGTCTTCGACAAGGCGATGTCGGCGACGGCGATCTTGTAGCCGAAGTCCACGTCGCGGATGACCTCGCCCTGGGTCAGGGTGACGGAGGCGACGTGCTTGGTGACGATGCCGTCGCGGTCATAGGTGGGGATCAGGCCAAAGGCCAGCGTGTTGGTATCCACCCGCACGCTGTAGGTATCGGGGGTGAGGCCGCCGATGTAGTAGAGGCCATTTTCGTCGGTAATGGAATAGGGCTCGCCCGGATCCCACTGCCCGTTGCCGTTGAGGTCGATGAACACGCGCACGCCGGGGATCGGCGGCTCGTCGTCGTCCTGCACCCCGTCGCCGTTGAGGTCTTCCCAGACGTAGTCGCCGATGCTGCCGAGGATGTCCCAGGCGTAGTCTTCGACTTCGCCGTTGCTGGCGGTGCCGGCATAGGCCAGTTCGGGGATGTAGGGCCGCTCCGGGAACAGGCGGAAGCGCGCAAACAGCGTCGTGGTCGTGGCGGCGTTGATGGCCCCCGGGGGCACGTCGACGGAAATCACGTACACGCCGTCGGAGTCCGGCCCGCCGCTCGATGATACCGCCTGGCTGATGGCCAGTTCGCCGGCGTCGAGGAAGGTGCCGTTGTTGTTGAAGTCGATGAAGCCCAGCAGCCATCCCGAGCCCGCGCCGACGGTGATCCGCAGCGTGCCGCCGCCGGGTCCGTCCTGCCAGACGCCGATGATCTCCACCCCGTCCTCGTCGGCGAGGTTGTCGTTGTCGTCGCCATCGGCCATGGGAGAAGGCAGGCCGTTGGGCTCCGTGTCCACCAGCGCGCCGAGATAGAGATTGGGCACGTCCGGCACGATGTGGCGCGCGCCGTCGGGCAGCAGCGTCTGGTAGCTCTGGGGCAGGTCGCCGTAGTCGTAGTTGACGGTCGAGCGGTAGGCGAAATCCATGTTGGTTATGTCGGTGTCGGCCACGATGTCCACCACGAGGTAGGCCGAGACGGTGTTGCCCTGGGCATTGACGGTTTCCGTCACCGTCACGCCGGGGATGGAGCCGTTGGTGGTGGTCAGTTTCAGGTTGGCTTCCGGCGCCACGCTGGAAACGATGTATTGGTCGTCGCCATCGCCGTTGGGCAGGCCGGTGAAGAGGTAGTCGCCGTTGTTGTCGGTGAACGTGCTGGAGATCAGGACATATTCGCCGGATTCGAGGATGCCATCGCCGTCGTCGTTCCAGAGGTAGAGATAGACTTGAACGCCGGGATAGGGCGATTCGCCCACCCCCACCCCGTTGGTGTTCATCCCGTTCATCAGGCCGTCGTAGGGTTCCGCATCCAGCCCGATGGTGCCGCTCAGGCTGTTGTTGCCGGCGTAGCGGTAACCAAAATCAATGGACAGGTCGCAATCACTGCACGGGACGCCGCCCACGGACACTACGCTGCCGCCGGAGACCACGATGTTGGTGGCGAAGCTGTCGAGCGTGCCGTCGGGATCGAAGGTCTGCATCAGCCCGGCGGGGAACGCCGCGTCGTTCGTATCCACCGCCACGAAATAGGTGGCGTCGCCCAGGTTGCTGAAGTAGTACCAGCCCTCGGAGTCGGTCAGGTTGGTGGCGATGGCCACGCCGTTGGAGTACAGCACCACCGGAATGAAGGCGAGGCCGGTTTCGTTGTCGTCGCGAAGGCCGTTGTTGTTGGTGTCGAGCCAGACCGTGTCGCCGATGACCGCGCCCGGCGGGATGTAGCCGAAGTCCGCGCCCATGAAGTTCTGGCCGCCGGCCAGCGTCCGTCCGTGCTGGCCGTCGCACGGCACGACGTTGTCGGGGTCGTCGCAGGTCAGGCCGTCGGAATCGGGATCGGCGGACAGCGTCGCGCCGACGAGCGGCCCGCTGGTTTCGTCCACCACCACGACGTAGCTGCCCGGCAGCAGGCCGTCGAAGAGATACACCCCATTTTCATCGGTGATCGCCGTCGCCACGAGGACGTCGCCCGCGTCGTAGAACCCATCCTGATTGACGTCCAGATAGAGGTTCACCGTCACGCCCGGAATGCCCTCTTCGGAGGTGTCCTGGGTCCCGTTGCGATTGGCGTCCCAGAAAAGGGTGTCGCCGATGGCCGCGTAGGGCGCGAACCCGAAGTCGGCATCGAGGTAGGTGTTGCCGCCGCTGATGACCACGTCGTGCGAGACGCCCGTGCTGGCATAGAACGGATTGCCGAAGGCATCCATCGGCAGGTCGGAATCGGCGTCATCCACCACCACGCGATAGGCGCCGTCGGGCAGGCTGCCGAACAGATAGGTGCCGTTGGCGGCGGTGTTGGTGGTTTGCAGCAACACGTAGGTGCCGTCGCCGTTGAAGTCCGCGTAGAGGCTGACGAGGATGCTGGGGATGCCGGTTTCCTGCAAACCGGCCTGGATGCCATCGGCGTTGAGGTCCCGCCAGACCGTGTCGCCGATGGCCCCGAAGCCGTACGGCTGGAAGCCAAAGTCCTGGAGGAGATTGTCCGCCCCGGCAATCGTCACGGCGCTGATGCCGTCCATTGCGCCGTAGGGATCGGCGGTCACGTCGTAGAGCGGAGGGAAGTCCGGATCGCTGCGATCCACCACCACGATGTAGTCTCCGTCCGGCAGGTCCGGGAACAGATATTTCCCGTCGCTGTCGGTGACGGCCGTGGCGACGAGCGGATCGAGCAGCGGATCATAGACGCCGTTGGTGGTGGAGTCCCGGTAGAGCCGGACGGTGATGTGGGCCATGCCCTCGTCGTTGGCGTCCTGCATCCCGTTGCCGTTCCAATCGTAGAAGAGCGTGTCGCCAATGCTCCACAGGCCGGTCTCGACATAGCTGAAATCGGCCCTCCCCTGCCCGCCCAGCGGAACGGTTACGGTGACTTCATGGGCGGTATTGGTGCCATCGCTGTCGAAGGTCTGCGCCCAGGTGCCGGTCGCCAGCGGCCCGCTGTTGGTGTCCACCCGCACCGTGTAGTCGCCGTCAAACATTCCCAGGAAGGCAAACGCGCCGGTCACGCCGGTGGTGGCCGTGGCCACCAGCACGCTGTTGCTGTCGTAGAGATACACCACTACGCCTTCCAGCCACGGCTCGGCCATGTCGGGCGTCGGGGTGCCGCTGCGGTTGACGTCGTCCCAGATGGTGCCCACGATGATGCTCGCCAGATCGTTGTAGCCGAAGTCGGCGTCCAGAATCGTGTCGCCGCCGGTGATGGACGTCACGTCGAGCGCGACCGTGGTCTGGCTGTCGCGATTGCCATCACGGTCCCACGTATTGAACCCCGTTCCGCCGGGCAGGGTGGCCGTCAGCACCGTCACCACGTAGTCGCCGCTTTCGGTCAGGCCGTCGAAGAGATAGTACCCCGCGCTGTCGGTGACGTTGGTGATGGGGTTGCCGGGGCCGTTGCCGACGTCCACGCCCGGCGGCGGGGTCAGCACCACCGACACCCCGGCAATGCCGGTTTCATCGCCGCCATCCTGCACGCCGTCGCCGTTGAGGTCGCGCCAGACGAAATCGCCGATGCGCCCCGCCGGGGCGACGGCGCTGACCACCTCGGAGGTGGCCGAATTGGCCGGCAACCCGCTGCGATAGGTGGCGTTGGTGATGACCGCACGATTGGTGGTGGGCGTCGCCACGTTCCCCGGCGGCTCCAGCACCGCAAACTGCACCGTGGCGGTCGCCGTTCCGCCCGGGTAGATCGGCCCGACGTTGTCCCAGTACAGGCGGCCCGTGGTCCCGTTGGTCGTCAGCGAAGTCAGCGCCGGATCGGCGCTGAGGAACCGCAGCCGGGTGGTGTCGAAGAGGTCCTCCAACCGCACGGGATCGAGCGTGTTGTCGCCGCTGGCCTCGCCGACCGTCCCATCCGTCTGCACCCGGAAGCCGACCGCATCCACGTACAACTGGCCGGTGTTGTTGCCCGAGCGTCCGGACACGAGCTGGACCGAGAGGTTCGTTCCAAGTTGGGTCCAACTCCACGACCGCGCTGCGGTCACATTGAGGGTCAGCGTGCCGTTGGTTAAGGTCGTCGCATTGACGTTGGTGGTGTAAAAGGTCGTGGCCGGGCGGTTGATCAGGTTGATTTGGAGGGTTTCGCCCGCTCCGAACGTGCCGGTGACTTGCAGGGGAATGCGAAGCTGAACGTTGGTGATGGCGCCGCCCGATTGGGCGAAGGAGTACCCGGTCAAAGCCATCTCCTCCGCGGCGTTCAGATAGGGACAGTGGGCAAAGAGGCCGTCGGGCCCCGGCGGGATGTAGGCGTTGCCAAAAGAATTCCACGCCTTGTTGCCGGTGCCGCTGTTGGCCTCGTCATACGCCGACGCCCAGGCGGTGTAGGTGGCCGAAACGCCGCTGCCGGAGCCATCGCCGGCAAATCGGTTGGACACCACGATCGTGTAGGTGGCCAGGCCGTCCTCCGTCAGGACGCCCGGGCCGGTTTTCTCGAGCACCAGCGCCGGGGCGAAGCCAAAATTATTGTCCGTTGAAACCACCGGGTTGGGGTCCGTGCCCATGGGGTCCAGGGCAACGGTCAACAGCGTCTCGGTGGTCGGGGTATAACCCAGCGGCATGTCCGGATCGCGGGGGTCCACCACCACGATGTAATACCCGTCGAGCAGATCATCGAACGCGTAGGCGCCCGTTCCCGCCGCGCTGTTGGTGGAAGACAAGAAGAGGTCGCCATCGTCGAGGATGCCGTTGCCGTTCGTGTCGTAGTACAGCGAGACGAGGATGGCGGGAATGCCGGCTTCGTCGCCGTCCTGCACCTGGTTGCCAAAGAACCCGTCGCCGGCGCCGTCGTCGGCCCAGACCACGCCGCTGAGGCTGTTCGACCCCTTCAGCAGGGTGAGGGCATCGGCCGTCTCGAACGGGAACGTGTTGCCCAAGCTGAGGCCGGCCACGTTCGGCACGTAGGGAAGGGGCTCCAGATAGGGCGAATCAACCGTCACGGAGAACGTCACCACGCCAGCCTCGCCGGGCTGGAGCGCCCCGCTCAGCCACCATTGCAGATCCGTCACGTTGGCGGCCGGCGACGGCTCGGTGGTGGTCCAGGAGGCACCGGAGTTGGTCGAGTAGTAGATCACATAGGTGGTCACGCTGGGCGGCAGGGTATTGCCGGCGGCGGCGCTCCCGGCGACGTAGGCCGTGCCGTTCGGGATCTTGTCCTGCACCACCAGCGGCAGGAAGAGTTCCGGCAGGCCCACGGGAACCTCGCCGGCATTCGTGAAGGCGATGGCATAGTCGATGGTTCCGCCCGGCGCCACCGCGGCCGGGGTCGCCAACTTCTCGATCTCCACCTTGGACTGCCCGCTCGAGAGCCCCTCGCCCAGCGTCGCGCCATAGTCGCCGTTGAACTTCTCGTTGTCCTTGCCCGAGGCCACCTCCTGATACGGCGTCAGGGTGCTGGAACAGCCGCTGCGCAGGCTCAGGAATTCGTAGCGCACGTAGCCCACTGCCCCGCGGTTGTTCTCCGGCAGGTTGGTGAAGTAGAGCTGGTCCTCGGCCTGGATGACCAGCTCGGTGCCGTCGTTGAGCTTGACGATCACGAGCGCATAGGTCTTGACGAGACGGAAGCAGGAGGCATCGAACAGGTCCGGATCGCCCACGGGCTGCATCCAGGCGTTGCGGTCGGGAATTAGATCGCCGTCGTTGTCGAACCCCGCGCCGATGTTGCCCAGATCGTACCAGATGCCCTCGGTGTAGATCACGGTGCCGGGGGTTCCGTCGGCGGCCGTGTTGGTCCACGACGGCTCGTACATCGCCAGCAGGTCCTGGTACTGCTGCGGCACCTTGTTGGCGCCGTTCGGAAAGATCTTGTTGGCCATGGCCGAAATCTCGTTGCGCATGGTCAGGGTTCTCGACACGTCGGCTTCGCGATAGGTGGCCCCCTCCATCGCCGTGCCCCAGACGTTGTATTCCAGCCACAGGTCGTCGTCGGGCTTGACGCTGGGCCCCCACACCGGCACGCCATTCTCGTCGAGATGCGGATAGCTGATCAGCCAGTAGACGGTCACGCACTCGCCGGGCTCGATGGTGCCGAGGAAGCGCGTGGCGTCGGCCGTGCCCAGCGCCCCGCCCTCGTGCTGGAACGCGAATTCGCCGCCCGGCAAGGGCCCCACCAGGCTCATGTGCGACCGGCTCGGATAGATTCCCGGCGTGCCGGCGGCATAGTCGCCGATGTACGCCCAGACGTCCGTCAACGCCTGGGTCCCGTCGTTGCAGAACTTCGCCCCCAGATAGGCCGCCCGCGGCGCATAGCTCGACGGCGTCCCCGCGTTCGAGTCCACCACGAGGTTGTAGGCGGAGATCAGCTCGATGCGTAGCGCACCGTCTGGGTTGCCCGCGTGGGCAGATAGCGCCGCACACCCTGCCGTGACGGCCCATGCCGCCATCCGCCGCCACCGATCCTGTCGCTTGCGTTGTGTGTTCATAACCTCTGCCTAC
>CAYNSH010000001.1:0-43381 GCA_964399775.1 uncultured Verrucomicrobiota bacterium | reverse complement strand
CATCCGCCGCCACCGATCCTGTCGCTTGCGTTGTGTGTTCATAACCTCTGCCTACATTACGGTGAAAACGCCCCTGAATCAATTGTTAATTTTTTGTTAATGTATAACAATATACTGTGGTCGCAATATCTCACATATCATATAGTTAGCAAGAATATTTTTCCCAATCGGCCCGAAATGCTTCCGAAAATGGTGAAGCGTTTCCCGGAAATCCGCCCCCGTCCCTTCCCCGTTGGGGAGGCGGTGCCGCGTCAGGTCGCGTCGCGCAAGGCCTTGGTCGCCACCTCGCCGGCCTCAATCGAATGCTTCCCGCCCCTGAAATGGATCCGGTTCCCGCCCGATTCCGGGTCCGCGCGCAGGCTGAGGACTTCTCGCAAGTTGACGATCGTCGAGCGATCCAAGGTCTTGAAGATCCGCTCGGGAAGGAGCTGGCGCCACTCCCGCAACGGGCGGTTGTGCAAAAACGTCCGGCCATCCGCCACCAGCACTCGCGTATAGATCCGCTCGCCCAAAATCGCCTGGATCTGATCGACCGGCACCAGGTGCAACCCGTCGGCCTCCTTGAAGATCTGCATGTCGCCGGGGGCAAGCCGCGGGCCGCCCGGGTCGCCCGCGCCCTGTTTACGCTGCTGCAATCGCTGCACCGCGCGGGCGAGCGTTTCTTCCATCACCGGCTTAAGCAGATAGTCCACCGCGTCGACCTCAAACCCCTTGATGGCGTAGTGCGGATGCGAAGTGGTGATCACCACCAGCGGCTTGCGAACCACCTTCTCCAGCACCGCGAAGCCCCGCTGCCGACCCAAATGGATATCCAGAAAGATCGCATCGGGCTTGTCGCGATCGATCAGGTCCACCGCCTCCTCCAGCGTGGCCGCCTCGCCCACCACCTCCACTTGATCGTAGTCGCCCAGCAAGGTCGCCAGGTTCAGCCGGTCGATCTCGTTATCGTCAATAATGGCTACGCGCATGCCCGTTGTCCTCCTCCTGGAAGGTCCACTCCACACGAAAACTCGCCCCGCCCCCCGGACGGTTGGCGGCATGAATCCGGCCCCCCAGCAGGTTCACGCTGGTCTGGACCACAAACAGCCCCAACCCCACGCCATGTTCCGTCCCGGCCACGCCGTCGGCCTGATCGCCAAACGCCTCGAAGGACATCGGGCCATCCGCCGGCAGGCCGGGCCCTTCATCCGCCACTTCCAGCACAAACCGGCCCGGCGACCGCTCCAACCGGACTTCGACCGCTTTCCCGACCGGCGTGAACTTGACCGCATTGTGGACCAGGTTGATCAGGATCTGCGACAGCCGCACCGGATCGCTTTCGATTTCCGTTCCGGCGAGAGACTCGTCCCGCCAGTGCAGTTCCACGGGGCGCGCATCGGCAATCGGCTCCAAAATATCCCGCACCGACCGGCTCCATTCCGCCAGGCCCACCGGCTGCCGTTTCAGGCGCATCCGCATGGTCTCCGCCGCCGACAAATCCAGCAAGTTCGTCAGCATCAGGTTCAGGTGCCGGCCGCCGGAACGGATCTGCTGGAGCATCCGGGTGAAGTCCTCGGGCAGGCCGCGCCGCTCCGACTGCTTGACCATCGCCTGCGACAGCCCCACCAGTGCGCTCAGCGGCGTGCGGATTTCGTGGCTGATGTTTGCCATGAAGAGACTCTTGGCCCGGCTGGCCTGCTCCGCGGTATGGATGGCCTGCTCCAGCTCGTCCTGGCGAGCGCGCATCGCTTCTTCGATCCGCCGCATCTCGGTCACATCCGACAGCGTTCCCCGCAACCGGACCGGCTCGCCGGGGACCCGCTCCCCGCGCGCGACCACATGCCGGATGTCCCCGTTCGGCCGCCGCAGCGTCAGATTCTCCTGATAGGGCTCTCCCGTCGCGACGCAACGCTCGACCGCCGCCGCCACCTTGGCGAAGGAATCGACATCCAACAGGCTCTTGAGTTCTTCAAAGGATGCCGGCGGACGCCCCGGCTCCAACCCGAAAATCCGGAAGATCTCGTCCGACCACTCGATCTTATCCGCAGCCAGTTCATGGGACCAGCTGCCGACATGGGCCAGCCGCTGGGCCTCCTCCCGTTCTCTTGCCACCAGGGTCCGTTCTTCCGCCCGGGCCTGCGCTGCGTCCTTCTCTTGCCGGACCTGCCGCACCCGGTCCGCCATCGCCAACTGGAACAGCGTAAAGCCGGCCAGCAAGCCAAGCAGCGGCAGGGCATCGGGCGTCCCCCACACGGGAAGCACCGCCCACTGCTGAAGAAACTCAACCATCAACAACACCCAGAACGACAGCCACGCCAGCAGGTAGAACCGCGCCGTCCGGTTGCCGTTGCGCCACGCGACCACGGCCACGGCGATCGCCGTACCCCCCGTCACCACGTCGAAGATCTGGACCATCAGGTAGCGGGGCAAGAACGGTCCGCGCAACGCCCAGATCGCCCCCAGGCCAAACAGGATCCGCACCCCCCGCAGAAAACGATCCGTCTTCGGCATCGTGGCCGGCAAATCAAAGAACCAGCGCGCATACGTCAAGATGGCAATGACGCCCAATGCATTGAACACCACCACCCCGTTCAGCGGGCCGTACCGCCAGCCCGGCCACTGCAACAGGTGCCAATATCCCGACAGGCCGAAAAACAACAGAAACACCAGCACAACGCCTATGGAATAGGCCAGATATCCGCGTTCGCGGGTCAGCACCGCAAAAAAAAGCCCGGTGAAAAACAGCATGCCAAACGCCCCCAGGCAGAAGGAATACAGCGTCCCCTCCTGCCCAATCCGGCTCAGATAACCCCCTCTGGAATAAACGGCAAGGGGAATCCGCACCACTGTCTGCGTCTGCAGGCGCAGGACCACCTCCACGGTCTCTCCGGGGGCCAGATCCAAGGTCCGGGCCGGGTGTCGCCCGTAGGCCGCGGCCGGATCGCGCGGACGCATCATGCCATCCTGGAAATGCCCCGCCAGGGCGTCACCGCGAAACACAAACCAGTCCACATATTCAAACCGCGTATGCGCCAGTACGACATACCACTGCGAAGCTTCCGGAAGTTCCGAGCGCAGGCACACCCGCACCCAGATCACGTCGTCGGTGTACCCGAAGTGGATCCGCTCGGAGGTATTGCGCTCGAACTGGACGGCGAATTCCGCCGACCGGACGTCGTCGACGGACAAGGCTTTCGCCGGATCGCGCAGAATCTCCACATGCGACCAGAGCGGCAGGGTTGCGGTATCCCCCGACAGCACCGCTGGTTCCAGCGCCCATCCAAGGCCGGCCGCCCACAGCCAACCCGCCACCATCCCTGCCTGGATCCAAGGCTTCACCGCCTTCATCGTGCCCCAATTCCGGCCGCCGGCGCAAGCGCGATCCATGGGGCGAAGAAGGAGGAAGAAGGAGGTTGGTGGTTGGTGGTCAGTCAGTGTCCGTACAATCCGCGAAACTGTGGCCGGGCGCATTGAGCCCCGCGGCTGCTTCACTTGAATATTGAATATTCCTTGTTGAATATTGGATATTGAAAGCGTCCCACGGATGCCTTCGGCGACCCACGGATGGGAAGACGAGGCCGGAGGGCAGTGGTCGGTGGTCCGAGGTCCGAAATCCGTACAATCCGTGTAATCCGTGTCCATCCGTGGTTCACTCGGCTGTCCGCTGTAGCTGCGCTCGTTGAGCGCGGCTCCACCCGATCCGCCGCGCCCAGCGGGCGCAGCTACAACCGAGCCCATTCCTGTTTTCCTGTGTTTCCTGTTTTCCTGCTTGGTTCGGGGGCTGTTCATCCGTGGGCCGGCGCAGCCATCCGTGGGGCAGCCATCCCTTCCCCATTCCACGGAGCGGGATGGTTTTCCACCCTGTGGAAAACTTTTTTCCACAGCGTGGAAAACCCGCCCCCCCTCCCGGTTATTTTCTCCGGGCCTGGATGCCGAGAAAGATCCGCAGGGCCTGCGGCCGGTCGATGCGCGTGCGCACGGTCTCCATCACGCCGTTGAGATCGGGCTCGGAGCTGATTTCCCGGGAATCGCCGCTGGTGGCGACCTGCCACTCTTCGAGCAGGTTTTCGGTAATCAGCAGCCGGTAGTCGATGTCGGCGCGGCGGATGCGACGCTTCCAGCGCAGAACGAATCCGGCCTCGTCCGGGGCGGGAAACGGGAATCCGAACTCGGGCCGTTCGACCCGCACGTCATAGCCGCCGCCCATCGCATACTCGAAGAAGTTGTCGTCGGTGGCCCCGCTGGCGTAGGGGTCGGCCTGGTCGGCAGGGCTTAAGCGCTGCCAGAGCCACTGGGCAAAGGTTTCGTCCGTGGCCTGTTCGGCGACGTTCCCCGCGATGCGCAGGGCTGGATCGCCCAGCAAATTGTAGATGGCGAGCGTGTCCTGGTTGAACCGGTTCGCGTCGATCGAGCGCCGCGCGCGGAGAATGGCCATCCCCAGCGTGCCGGAGCCCTCTTGAACGACGGCGCGGTAGAAGGCTTCCCCGAGTTCGGTCGCCGGATGGTTGCGCGACAGACCCGAAGGACCCCACGCGGCCACGGCGCCGCCGCCGGCCTTGCGCAGCAGCAGCTCGCCCAGGCTGTTCACGCCGGGCGCCTCGAAGCGCCCCACCAGGCAGCTCAGCGCCACGACCGCCGGGGGCCGGGCCGCGTTGGTCATGGCCGCGACGTCCGTCGCCTTGAGCAGGTTCAACTGGCTCCAGTTGGCGACGCCGCCGTGGCCCGTGTAGTGGATGAAGCCCGCGCCGGCTTTGAATTCGTTCGTCAGCCGGGTGCGCGCCAGTTTGATCGGCGTCACGTTCAGATCCACGACGTCCGCCACCGGATGCGTCGCGGTAGCCAGCGCGGCGAACTGCGCGGTGGAGGCCTGGAAGTCGCCCGCCGCCGGATCGTTTGTGTCCGTTGCCAGGACGATTCGGTTGGCCCAGGCTTCGCCGAATCCCGCTTCGTAGGCCCGGATCTTGGCGACCATGGCGGCCAACTCCGCCGCCGTCAGCGCCGGGAGGCGGCCGATGGCGAGGTCCGGCAGTCCGTCGCCGGTGATGTCGGCCAGCAGGCCGTCGGAGGAGAAAATGCCGTCGGAGGTCTGGAGCAGCAACGGCGGCACGTGGTTGACTTCGATGCCCAGCGCGTCGAGGTAGTCGTAGTGCCCGTTGCCTGCCAGCACGACCATCCACGGCACGTCGGCCCAGGTTTCCGCGGCATAGGCGAACAGCAAGGGAATCGCCTCGGGCGTGCGCAGGCCGCCGGCGAACCAGTCGCAGACGTCCTCGAAGGTCGCCACGCCGACGCGCAGGCCCTGGCCCGCACGATAGTCGGCCAGCTCGTGCGCCGCCGCCTCGAGCGCGCGCGACGTCAGGACCAGATAATCGATGCGGTTGGTTTCATCGAGGAACCACGGCAAGGCGGCCACCGCTTCCGGCGCCAAGAGCAGGATGGCCGAGGCTTCGGCGACCGCGAATCGTGCGTCGCTTTCCGCGGCGGCCCAGGCCTTGGCCGGGAGCGCGCCGTCGGCATCCGCGAGCCAGGTCGGAGTTCCGTCCGCATCCAGCGCCACGGCCAGCGGCTCGGCAAACGCCGCGGCCGAGACCGCTTGCGCGCCCCCGGCAAGGAAATGCGCCGTGCCGGGAATCGGCGCGACCGCGCGCTCGAACGCCGCATCGACGCCATCCACCACGAAATAGCTGTGGCTGCGGCCGGGCTGCAGCACCCCCCTCACCGAAAGCTCGTTCACCCCGTTCGAGACCGCGCCCGCCGGAATCGCCAGCCCGGCCACGGCGGCATCCTGGCCGTCGAAGGCGATGGACCCCGCTGGCGTCCCGTTGAACCGGAACTCCGCCAGATGGTCGGGATCGTTCGTCGTGACCGACCAGCCGATCAGCCGCACCTTCAGCGACACGTCGCCGGCGGCACCCGTCAACTCCAGCGGGAAGCTGCGCACGGATGTCGTCGTCTCGTTGGTGGCGCTGAGCACGTATTCCCAGTAGTAGAAATCCTCGGGCCTAATCGCCGCGCTGTCGAAGGGATACTGGTCCACTTCAAAATTCACCACCACCGGAAGCGTGGCCGCGCCCGAGGCCGCGCCGGGCTCGCGCCGCACCATCGCGGTGCCCGTGCCGCGCCAAATCAGATAGGCGTTGTCGCGCGCATACCAGTTGTCCGCGCCGCGACCGTGGAACACCAGTCGCGCCTGGTCGGCATCATATAGAACCGGCACGGCGACGCCCTGCGCGGAGAGTTCCAGCTCGCCGGCTTCCGCCACGGCCTGAACCTCTTCAAGCGCGAGCCCCATCCCGTCGGCGACGGCCTGCAGCGCGACGGCGTAGAGGCCTTCGTCGCGCACCATCACCTTCAGGATCGGCGACGGCCCGGCCAGCTTGGGCGACGCGAGCAGGGACTTCGCGAGCGTCGCCTTCGCGACTTTGGCCCGCGGGCGCGCCGCGCCGAAGACAACGTCGTGCGTGCCCAGATCCAAGGTGCCGCCCGTCAGTTCCACTTCTTCCAGCCGGTAGGTTCCCGCGCCGCCCGCAACGGCTTTAGAATCGATCCACTCGTAGGTCGCGCCGGCCGCATGAAAGGCCGACGGCACCAAGGCCTCGTTCAGAAGCGTCTCCACACCCGTTTTCGGATCCACGCGGTACACAAAGAAACCCGCCGTGTTCCATTCCGAGCTCGTCTGCCAGACCACAACCCCCGCCCCGTCGCGTCCCTCGCCCCAGACCTCGGCCACTTCGGCGCGCGTGGCGTTCAACGGCTTCAAGCCCAAGTTGATGGCGTCCTGGTTGGCGCCGGCCTGCAACAGGATCGAACCCGTCGCCGCCCACTCCCCAGTAGTGCCGCTGATCACGTCGCTGTCCAACGCGGGATCGCCGCCCTGGAAGGGCTCGGTCACCACGAGATTGGTCGTCACCTCTCGCAGGTCGAAGCGGACGATGTACGTGCCGGGAAAGAGCTGGGTGAACAGGTACTCGCCATTTGCATCGGTGTCGGTCGAGGCCACCACCGTCCCGTTGGTGTCGACCAGCTCAACGGGAATGCCGGCGATGCCGTCGGTTTCCTCCGGATCCTGGATGCCGTTGCCATTGGCATCGTGCCACGCCAGGCCGCCGATCTGCGCCCAGTCGACGTCGATGGGCGTGACCACCGTGTCGGTCCGGGGCTGGGTCATCTGCGTACTGGTGACCGACGCCGTATTGACCACTTGGGTCACCATGGCGGGATTGTCGACCGTGACGTCGAATGTGATCGTCATCACCGCGCCGGGCGCCAGCGTCCAGCCGGAGGCGAGATTGGGCGGATCGTTGGTGACGCCCGCCGTGGCCGGGAGGACATAGCGGATGATGATGCGGCCGTTGGCACCTGCACCGCCGACGGCCGTATTGCCGCCACCGCCGCCGCCGCCGCCCGGCGCAAGGCCGGGGTTGCCATTGACCGCGCCCTGCGTGCCCGCGCCGCCTTTGCCCTCGCCCACCCCGCCGGCACCGCCCGTGTTGCTGCCGCCAGCCTGTCCGGCACCGCCCGCCGCCGTGGCCGTGGCCGAACCACCGCCGCCGCCGCCGAAACGGGTGACCGGCTGGCCGCCCGTGGCGCCGACGCCGCCGCTGCCGCCGGTGTAGGTCGCCTGATTCCCGATATTGGCGCTGCCGCCCGCGCCCACGCTGGTCCCCGTGCCGCCGGCAAGGCCGCGTTGGGCAAACACCGTCGCGGTGGAGCCAAACCAGGTATCGCCGCCGGCCGTGGCCGTGGCCCCGCCGACACCCACCCTCACCGTGTGTGGCGTGCCGGGCGTCACCGCGATGATGCCACGGGCATATCCCCCGCCACCGCCGCCGCCGCCCGCATCGTTGCCGCCAGCCCCGGCGGCCTTGCCTGCGCCGCCGCCCGCGCCCCACGCCTCGATCGTCACGCTGGTAACGCCGAACGGAACCACAAAGCTGGAACTGGCGTTATAGATGACTGTGGTCGGTCCGCCCAATCCTACCGGAGGGTCCACGGAGATGATGACGCTGTCGGCCACGTAGGTGGTGCCGGTCGGGACCGGATCGACGACGCTCACGCCCGACTGCGTGGTCGTGCCCGTGTTCGAGATGGCGATGGTATAGGGTATCGTGTCGCCCGGGGCGGCGGCGCCAACCACGTCGGCGGTCTTGGAAATGGACAGGCCATCGGCAGCGGCGGCTTCCGTAAGCGACCCCACCATGGCGACCGCCCAGACCAGTCCAAGGGCAATCCATTTCGCCCCGTTCCGGGCCGATCTCCAGGAACATGTACGCGGTGATTCTTTATCAAATGTATTCGATCGATTCGGTTTCATATTCTATTATTCATGCCGTATGGTTGCGATTTAACGATCCAAGCAAACCCTCCGTCCTGGATTGCCAGAGGGCGGGGAATATCGACCCCCACCGCGTTTCGCAACCCTACTGCCCCCTCGGACGGGCGGCCATGGGGGGTTACCCACCCTGGAAGCAGCAGAGGCCAGAGGTCAGGGGACAGGAGACAGGGGACAGGAAGGCGGATTCATCCGCTCCGCCGCGGGCTTGACTCCCTCCCCCCCCATCGGCCCACACTCTTGAGCCGGAGAGGAGGCCCTGGCCCATGGCCGCAAAGAAACATGCTTATCCGTCTCTGGCGGCTTTCGCTGCCTCCTGGTTCTTCGGTTGCAGCTCTGCCGCGCGGGGTCAGGCGGGAAGGCGACGGCATCACGCCCGTATTTCGCCATTGTCCTGCAACGCCACCAACAGTAGTATTTCCCTCGGGTCGATGAGGCACGTTTGACTCAATGAAACGGAGACACGATCATGGCTGGCAGACAATTGGCATGGGGGGTCGCGGGGATTCTGGTCTTGGCGATCGCGGTCTTTTCTCTTCGCAAATCCGGAGGGCCGGCTCCGGACGCCCCCCGCGTCGAGCGAATCTCGCCGGCGGATAAGCCGGCCACCCCCGGGGGAGCCGATGAACCGTCCACCGCAACGGTGGCCTTTATCGGCCGGGCCCGGCTCGCGGGCGCCGTTCCCGGAGAATGGACCATGGATCTGGAGGCCGCCAAGGCCGTGGCGGTCGAGACGGGCCTGCCGCTGTTCCTGAATTTCACCGGCAGCGATTGGTGCGGCTGGTGCCAACGGATGGACCGCCAGGTGTTCCGGCAGGAGGAGTGGCAGGCCTATGCCCGCGAGCACCTTCTTCTGGTTTGGCTCGATTTCCCGCAGGACAAATCCCTGGTGCCCCCGGAATTGGCCCGGCGCAACGCCGAACAGCTTCGCCACCACGAAGTCGGCGGCCTGCCCACGTATGTTCTGTTGGATCCCGACGGTCAAACCCGGATTGGTCAACTGGGCGCCGATCGCAACGCCACCCCGGCCTCCTTTATTGAAGCGCTGGACAACCTCCTGCTCCTCGCCGACCGATCGATCGCCGCCTTGCGCGAATCGCTGGACGATGAACAACGGCGGGCTCTGGAGGAACGGATCGAGGCCCGCGCGATGGTCCGCAGCCAATGGGATCGATGGCTTCAGGATCACCCCGAACCAACGGAGGACGACTTGCCCCGGCTCCATGGCCTCCAAGAGGAGCTGGGCCATGCGGAATCCGCCCTGCTCCAGTTTCTCAAATCCATCCGGGATGAAACCGGCGATTGATTCGCGTACGTCCTCATGAACAACCGCCGGCAACGCCCATGGCTCGGATGGATTCTCGGCCTGATCGTTGCCCCCGCATGGGCCCATGCCGCACCCCCCGCCCTTCGGGTCGGGCTCTACCAGAATCCGCCCAAGGTGTTCCGGGCGGAGGACGGCGCGCCCGCCGGCCTCTTTGTGGATCTGCTGGACGCCATCGCCGGCAAGGAGGGCTGGGAGATTGAATACTTCTCGGGCACCTGGGCCGAAGGACTCGACCGATTGGCGGCCGGCGAGATCGACCTGATGCCCGATGTGGCCCTGACCCGCGAGCGTGAAGAACGGTTTATGTTCCACTCCGAGCCCGTCATGTCGAGTTGGCTCCAGATCTTCGCTCGCCGCGGCAGCGGCATTCGTTCCCTGATCGATCTCGATGGTCAGCGTGTCGCCGTACTCGATCAGTCGATCCAGCAGTCCGCATTCGAGCGCCTCACGACCGGTTTCGACCTGTCGTTCTCCCTCACGTCGTTCCCGGATTACGATGCGGCGTTTTCCGCGCTGGCCAGCGGGACGATCGATGCGGTTGTGGCGCATCGGTTCTATACCCCGGCTCAACTGACCGGCTCCCCCGTGGAAGACACCGGCATTCTCTTCCATCCCACCCGGCTGTTCTTTGCCGGCCGCCCCTCTCTTCCGGACTTCTTTCTCGAGCGCATCGACCACCACTTGGCGGAGATGAAACAAGACCGCGCCTCCGCCTACTATCAGTCGTTCCACCGGTGGACCGGCGAAGAAATCCATCTCCGCCTGCCCTCGTGGCTCAAGGGCGTCGGCATCGCCGCCGCCGCCGCCATGCTCGCCATCCTGGCCTGGAGCCTGACCCTGAGACATCAGGTCGCCCTCCGCACCCGCGAACTTCGCGCGCGGAACGAGGAGATCGCCGGGCTGTACAACATCGTCCAGCGCCGCGCCGAGGATCTGGAAAAGCGCGTGGCCGATCGCACCGAAGAACTGATCCTTGCCAATGGCGCCTTGCTCGAGGCCAAGGAAATGGCCGAATCCGCCGACCGGCTCAAATCCGCCTTCCTCGCCACCATGTCCCACGAACTGCGCACGCCCCTGAACTCCATCATCGGGTTCACCGGTATCCTGCTGCAAAAACTTCCCGGCCCCCTGAACGATGAGCAGCTCAAGCAACTCGCCATCGTCCGCGACAGCGCCCGCCACCTGCTCGCCCTCATCAACGACGTGCTCGACATCTCCAAGATCGAGGCCGGTCAGCTCCGCGTGGCCCAGACCCCGCTCCATCTGCCGGTCTCGATTGGCAAAGTGCTCGATATCGTGCGGCCCCTGGCCGAAAAGAAGGGGCTTGCCCTGCACTCCGAGATCGCGCCCGAAGTCGGCGCGTGGATCGGCGATTCCCGCCGGATCGAGCAGATCCTGCTCAACCTGCTCAACAACGCCGTCAAGTTCACCGAACGCGGAGAGGTCGCCCTTCGATCCGGCATCCAGGGCGATCGCCTCCGCATCGCCGTCGCCGATACCGGCATCGGCATCGCCGATGAGAATCAAGAGCGCGTGTTTCTTCCCTTCCGCCAGGTCGATACCGGCCTGGCCCGCCGCCACGAGGGCACCGGCCTCGGGCTGGCTATCTGCCGCCGCCTCGCCGAACTCATGGGCGGAACCATTGAATTGATAAGCCAACCCGGCCAGGGCAGCGTCTTTACCCTGGTCCTGCCGCTATCCAAGGCTCGCGCTACATGAAACCCACCATCCTGCTGATCGAAGACAACGAGCAGAATCGCTACCTGGCGACCTATCTGCTGGAACAGCGCGGATACCAAGTCGTGGCGGCCTTCGACGGTCCGTCCGGCATCGATCAGGCCTCCCGTATCCGGCCCGATGCCATCCTGCTCGACATCCAACTGCCCGGCCTTGACGGCTATGGCGTCGCCCGCGCCCTGCGCCGGAATCCCGCCCTGCACGACACCCCCATCGTGGCCGTCACGTCCTACGCCATGCCCGGCGACCGCGAAAAAGCCCTCGCGGCCGGTTGCACCGGATACATCGAAAAACCCATCGATCCCGACACCTTTGTCGATACCGTCGCGAGCCACCTGAACCAGGGGAAGACGTCATGAGCGCAACGCATGTCCTGATCGTGGACGACAAGGCGGAAAACCGCTACTTCCTCCGCGTCCTGCTCGAAGGCGCCGGATTCGCCGTCGAGGAAGCCGCCCACGGGGCCGAAGCCCTCGAGCAGGCCCACACCCGCAAACCGGATCTCGTCATCTCCGACATCCTCATGCCCGTGATGGACGGATTCGCCCTCTGCCGGCAATGGAAAGTCGATGATGCGCTCCGCTCGATCCCCTTCGTCTTCTATACCGCCACCTATACCGATGGCCGCGACCGCGATTTCGCCCTGTCCATCGGCGCCGAGGATTTCCTCGTCAAGCCCATGGAACCCGACGAGCTCGTCGGCCAGATCCGCCGCATCCTGGAGGCCGGCCCCTGCACGCCCCCCCTCTCCACCCCGGCCCGGCAGGAGGAGATCTTTCTCCGCCAATACAACGAATCCCTTGTCCGCAAGCTGGAAACCAAGATGGAGCAGCTCGAGCAGGACATCGCCGGGCGCCGGAAAGCCGAGGCGCAGTTGCGCGCCAGCGAGGAACGGTTCCGCTCTTTTGTCGAACACGCGAACGACATCATCTACACCCTCTCGCCGCAAGGTGGCTTTCTCTACGTCTCCCCCAAGTGGACCGAACTTCTCGGGCAGGATGTCCAGGACATCGCCGGACACTATTTCGGCGATTTCGTCCATCCCGACGACATGCCCACGTGCCTCGCCGCCATGGAAGGCGTCCTGCATGGCCAAATCCAGGGCGGCATCGAATACCGGGTTCGCCACCAGGACGGAACGTGGCGCTGGCACATGACCAATGGGGCGCTGATCCAGGATTCGGATGGCCAGCCGGTCCTTCTCGGAATCGCCCGGGACATCAGCGGCCAAAAAGCCGATGCGGAAGAACGCGAGCGGCTCCAGGCCCAACTCGTCCAAATGCAGAAGATCGAGTCGGTGGGCCGGCTTGCGGGCGGCATCGCCCACGACTTCAACAACATGCTCCAGGTGATCCTCGGCCACGTCGAACTGGCTCTGGAACGCGCGGCCGCGGGCCAGTCGATCCGCGACGATTTGCTGGAAGTCCGCAAGGCCGCGGAGCGCTCCGCCGCCCTCACCCGGCAGCTCCTGGCCTTTGCCCGCAAGCAGACGGTCGCCCCCCGCATCTTCGATCTCAACCAGATGGTCGCGGGCATGCTGCAAATGCTGCGACGACTCATCCGCGAAACCATCCAGCTCGAATGGAAACCGGACGCCGGCCCCAGCCTGGTCCGGATGGATCCCTCCCAAATCGATCAGATCCTGGCCAACCTGTGCGTCAATGCGCGCGACGCCATGCCCAACGGCGGAACCATTACCATCACAACCGCCACCGCCCGCTTTTCCGAGGAGGATTGCGTCAGGCATCCGATCCATCTTCCCGGCCACTACATCCGCCTCTCCGTGGCCGACAACGGCTGCGGCATGGAGCCGGATGTCCTCGGAAAAATCTTTGAACCGTTCTTTACCACCAAGGCCGCTGGAGAAGGCACCGGCCTTGGACTCGCGACCGTCTACGGCATCGTCAAGCAGAACCAGGGCTTTTTGGATGTCTCCAGCGAACCCGGCCGGGGCACCGTCTTCCATGTCTATCTTCCCGTGCACGAGGAGGCCCCGGCGCAAGGCAGCCCCAAACCCGCGCCCTGCTCCGAAGCGAACGGCAAAGGATGCGTCCTCCTCGTCGAAGACGATCCGGCCATCCTGGGCATCACCCGGACCATGCTCGAACGGTTGGGCTTCTGCGTCCTCGGCGCCGCCACCCCTGGCGAAGCCATCGAATTGGCCGAGCGGCACGCGGACACCCTTCACCTCCTCATGACCGATATCGTCATGCCGGAAATGAACGGCCGCGACCTGGCGGCCCATCTGCTGAAACTCCACCCCGAAATCAAGCGCCTCTTCATGTCCGGCTATACCGCCAATGTCATCGCCCATCATGGCGTCCTGGAAGAAGGCGTCCACTTCCTCCAGAAACCCTTCACCCTCTCCGAACTCTCCGTCAAAATCCGCGAAACCCTTGAGACCTGACGCCCGCGGGCGGAGGAAGCGGGGCCAGCGGCCAGAGGTCAGGGGACAGGAGACAGTGTACAGGGGACAGGAAAACCGAAGTCCGATGTCCGCTGTAGCTGCGCTCGTTGAGCGCGGATCCCCCCGATCCGCCGCGCCCAGCGGGCGCAGCTACAACCGAGCCATTCACTTGAATATTGAATATTCCTTCCCTCCGTTGGGGTCAGCCCTTGAATCTTGAATCTTCCCAAGGGCCCCACGGATGCCTTCGGCGGCCCACGGATGGGAAGAGGAGGCCGGAGGCCAGAGGTTAGGGGACAGGAGACAGTTTACAGGGGACAGGAAAGCCAAGGTCCGAGGTCCGCTGTAGCTGCGCACGTTGAGCGCGGCCCCACCCGATCCGCCGCGCCCAGCGGGCGCAGCTACAGCCGAGCCATTCACTTGGAAATTGGATATTCCTTGCTGGATATCGGATATTGAGATTTCCACCATTGAGATTTCCTCCAGGCGCGAGCCCAACGGACGCCTTGCACTGGTGGCGGGGGTTGTTTAATAGTATTCGGCCATGAAATCGAACCCGTCTTCCTGGTTGTCGTCGGCCCTGTTGTATCAAGTCAACCTGCGTTCGCTGGCGGCGCGGGAACCCCGCAATGCCGTGGAGGCCGCGCTGGAGAAACCGCTGGCCGAATCGCCCCTGGCCTACCTGACCCGGCATTTGCCGCGGTTGCGGCGGCTGGGCTTCAATACCCTCTACCTGCTGCCGCCCTACGCCATCGGCCTCTTCGCCCGCAAGGGAATCGGTTCGCCGTATGCCTCACGCGACTTCCGGTCCATCGAGCCGGAATACGGCACGCCGGCGGAAATGGTCGCCCTGATTCGCCGGGCGCACCAGCTCAAGTTGAAGGTGATCTTCGACATCACGCCCAACCACACGGCCCGCGACCATGTCTGGATGACGGAACATCCCGATTACTACGTCCAGGCCCCGGACGGCGGCGCGTTTTTCGACTGCGATTGGTCCGACACCGCCAAGCTGGACTACACCCATGCCGGGTTGCGCGCCGCCATGATCGAGGTCTATGACTACTGGCTCTCCATCCTCGGCCCGGACGAACACGGCCGGCCCGACGGCATCGACGGCTTCCGCCTCGACATGGCCCATTTCATCAACGACTGCTCGTTCTGGGACGAAGCCCTGCCGATCCTGCGCGCGCGCCATCCCGGCCGCGAGTTGCTGTTCCTGGCGGAATGCTACGGGTTTCAAAACAACCTGGGCCTGTTCGCCCGCGGCATCGATGCCGCCTATGACGACGACTTCTACAAGCTGGCCCAGTACGCCTATGCGGTGGATGAGCAGGGCCTCTCCCGCCTGCGCCTGTCGGAGGAGGCCCGCCACAACCACGACTTCCATGCCATCCTGGACGCCTGGCAGGAGGGCGGCATCGCCGCCGCCGCCGCGCGCCTCCTGATGCAGTACGAGGAAGCCGCCCCGCGCTTCGCCGGTCCACGCTACACCGCGCGCTACACCGACAACCACGATGAAGGCCGCGGCCTCTATCGCTTTGGTCCCGGCGCTTTCCAGGCCATGAATACGCTGGCCTTTCTGGCTCCACGGACCCTCCCGTTCCTCTATACCGGCCAGGAGTTCGGCGCCGTGGTCCGCCCCTCCATCCATGCCCGCTGCCAACCGTGCGACAAAGGGCGCCGGATCCTGATCGCCGATGGGCGCGAAGTCCGGCAGGAAGGCGTCGAGATCGAGGGCAACCTGTTTGACCGGGGAATCGAACATCGCCAGTTCTGGTACCAGTTTTTCAAGGACCTGATCGCCCTGAGGAAAAAACACCGGCTGTTGCGCGAAGGTTCCTGCTCCATTCTCGACGTGGGAGAGGAGGCCGCCCCCCACGACCGCACGGTCGTGGCGTTTGACCGCGCCCTGGGGCGCCAGCTCATTCGGTGCGCCGTGAATTTGGGCGACCAGCCGCGGCGACTCTCCCGCGCCCGGCATCTCTTCGATGGCGAAATCCTGCATGGAACCCTCGAGTCCGATGGATCCCTGCCCGCCTTCGGGTCCGTCGTGGTCAAGGTGGGCTGAACCACGCCGCCCCCCCCCATGACCCGAAGCATAGGATCCGGCAGTTGGCGGCGGCGGACCGCGTCCCGGTCACCCTCGCGGAGGGGACCCCCATCGGCGGCTCGCGCCGTGTGCGTGCTGGGTGGGTTGGCCTTCGCCCTTTTCAGCCTGGCCGCCTGCCGGCGGGATTCCCCCCCGGCTCGCCTCGCCGGCTATACGATGGGCACCACCTATTCCATCGTAATCGCGGACGGCACCCTCGGGCGTCGGCAACTCGACGCCTTGCAGTCGGACGTGGAGCAGGTCCTGCAAACCATCAACCGCCGCATGTCGATCTACGATCCCGACAGCGAGATTTCGCGGTTCAACCGCCATCCGGGTGCCGAGCCCTTTGCCGTGTCGGCCGAGTTGGCCCAGGTTGTGGAACGGGCCCTGGAACTGGCGGCGGCCACGGGCGGGGCCTTTGACCCCACGGTTGGCGAGCTGGTGAGCCTGTGGGGGTTTGGCCCGGCGAAAATGCCCGACACGACGCCAGACCCCGGCCGGATCGAAGCGGCACGGCAACACACCGGCCATCCGTACCTGGCCGTCACGCCGGACGGAAAGCTGGTCAAGGCCATTCCCGAGTTGCAGCTCGACCTGGGCGGAATCGCCAAGGGGTACGGCGTGGACCAGGTGGCGCACCGGCTCCGCCAACGCGGTGTGGCCCGCTTTCTGGTGGAAATCGGCGGCGAGACGCTGGCGCAGGGCCTCAATGCCCAGGGCGAAGCCTGGCGAGTGGGAATCCACCGGCCGACGGAATCCCCCTCGTCGGAGGCCTCCTTGCAAGGCATCGCGCGACTGGATGGCGGAAGGGCCATTGCGACCTCCGGCGACTACCGCCAGGCCTATCGCGATGAACACGGCCAGATGCAAACCCACATCATCGATCCGCGCACCGGCGCGCCGATTCGACAGGCCGTCGCCAGCGTTTCGGTGCTGGCGCCCGACGCCATGACGGCGGACGGCCTGGCCACGGCGCTTGCCGTTCTGGGCCCCGATGACGGTCGGGCCGTTCTCGAGGCCCAGTTTCCCGGTGTCGAGGCCCTGTTCATTCTGCGGAATGCCGATGGCGGCTTTCGGGAGGCCCCCACCCCCGGCTTTGTCGCGGCCGCCCGCTACACGCCGCTCTAGCAATTCGATATTGATATCCAGCGCCATCGCGCTATCCTGCCCCCCACATTCTTGAACCGATGCGCTGACGCGTATCTCCCACCTCCATGCCTACTCCTTCGTTCGCCCAATCCGCCGAGGATTCCAAATGGATTCCGCTGGAGCTTCCGTCGCAACCCACCGACACCTCCTGCGGGCCGACCTGCCTGCACGGCCTGTATCGGTTTTACGGCCGTGAAATGCCGTTGGACCAGTTGATCACCGACATCGAATCCTTTCCCGGCGGCGGCACATTGGGCGTCTTTCTCGGCAACCATGCGCTGGCGAACGGCTTTGCCGTGCGCATGCTCACCTGGAACCTGCGCGTGTTTGATCCAACATGGTTCCCCGCCCCGCCCGCGGAGCTGGCCGACAAGCTGCGGGCCAGCCTGCCCCGCCGCCTCAAGCCCAAGTTGCGGCAGGCGATCCAGGCCTACATCCGCTTTTGTGAACTCGGCGGAAACGTTTCCATGGAGGTGCTCAGCGGCGCCCTCCTGCGCAAATTTCTCAACCAGAATCATCCCATCCTGACCGGCTTGAGCTCGACCTTTCTGTATCGCGACTCGCGGTCGAATCCGGCCACCAACGCCGACGACGACCTGGGCGGCGAGGCCGAGGGCCACTTCGTGCTGCTGGCCGGCTACGACCGTCAAGCCCGCACCGTTCACGTCGCCGACCCCTACGCCCAAAACCCCATCGCCAACCGCTCGCGCTACGCCGTGCCCATGGACCGCCTGATCAATGCGATCCTGCTGGGCGTCCTCACCTACGATGCCAACCTCCTCCTCATCACCCCCGCCCCATGAATCATATCCTGCTGGTTACCGATAATCCCGATCGCTGGAAATTCGACATCCCCACGGTCACGGTCGTCACCGCCCGGCAGTACCTGACCGATCCCCAAATCCAGCGTCTGCGCAACTGCCGGGTCTACAACCTGTGCCGTCACTACCGCTACCAGTCCGCCGGCTATTATGTGTCGCTGCTGGCCGAAGCCCGCGGCCACCGCCCCATGCCCAAGATCACCACCCTGCAGGACCTCAAGACCACCTCGATCTACCGCGCGATTTCCTCGGACCTGGAAGATCTGATCCAGAAATCCCTGGCGCCGCTGCAATCCGACACCTTCACCCTCTCGATCTACTTCACGCGCAATACCGCCAAACGCTACGAACGCCTCGCCCGCCAGCTCTTTAATATCTTCCCGGCGCCGCTGCTGCGCGCGGAATTCAAGCGCGACGCCGACCAGCGCTGGAGCCTCGCAACCATCAGCCCCATCTCCGCCGCGGCGGTCCCGGCCGAACACCAGGAAACCGTCGAGGCCTTCGCGCGCGAATACTTCTCCCGCGGCAAACTCCAGGTGCGGGCGCGCATCCAGCCGCGGTTCACCATGGCCATTCTGGCCGATCCCGGCGACCCGACCCCGCCCTCCGACCCCAAGGCGCTCCAGCGCTTCATCCGTGCGGCCGAAGACCAGTCCATCGAAGCCGAACTGATCACCCGCGACGACTACGGCACCCTCGCCGAATATGACGCCCTGTTCATCCGCAGCACCACCGTGGTCAACAACTACACCTTCCGGTTTGCCCGCCGCGCCCAGTCCGAAGGCCTGGTCGTCATTGACGATCCCGACTCCATCGTCCGCTGCGCCAACAAGGTGTTCCTGGCCGAGGCGTTCGAGCGCAACCACATCCCCGCCCCGAAAACCGTCATTGTCCACAAGGACAACCAGAACCTCGTGTTGATGCAACTCGGCTTGCCCTGCATTCTGAAGCAGCCGGATTCGTCCTTCTCGCAGGGGGTCGTCAAGGTCAGCACGCGCGAGGAATACGAGGCCGCGATGAACGCGCTGCTGGACAAGTCCGACCTCATCATCGCCCAGGAATACGTGCCCACCGAGTTCGACTGGCGCATCGGCATCCTCGACCGCAAGCCGCTATACGCCTGCCGCTACTACATGGCCCGCGGCCATTGGCAGATCTACAACCACGACAAGAAGGGATCCGCCCGGTTCGGCCGCGCGGACACCTTGGCGATTGCCGATGTTCCGCCCGACGTGGTCCAGACCGCCCTCAAGGCGGCCCATGCGATCGGCGATGGACTCTACGGCGTCGACCTCAAGATGCTCGGCGACCGCCCGATGGTGATCGAAGTCAACGACAACCCCAGCATCGAATCCGGCATCGAAGACCACGTGCTCAAGGACGCCCTCTACGACACCATCATGGCCACGTTCCGCCATCGGCTCGAAAACGTCGGGAAATAACCCCATGACCAAGCCCGCTTATGGCCTCTTCGAACGCTTCGGCGTCGAACTGGAATACATGATCGTCGATACCGACACGCTGGAGGTCCGGCCCATCGCCGACCGCCTCATCCATGCCGTCGGTTCCGCCCGCAAGAACGAAGTCCGCCATGGCGCCGTTCGCTGGTCCAACGAACTGGTCCTGCACGTCATCGAGATGAAAACCGATGGCCCGGCGCCATCGCTCGACGGCCTGGCGGAAGACTTTCAGTCCGAAGTCCGCGCCCTGAACAACCGGCTCCGCGACCACGAAGCCCGCCTGCTTCCCGGTGCCATGCATCCCTGGATGAATCCTCATCGCGAAACCCGCCTGTGGCCCCACGGCGACAAGACCATTTACGAGACCTTTGACCGCATTTTCGATTGCCGCGGCCACGGCTGGTCCAATCTCCAGTCCACTCATCTCAACCTGCCCTTCCGCGGAGACGCCGAATTCAACCGGCTGCACACGGCGATCCGCCTGGTGCTTCCCCTGCTGCCGGCGCTGGCCGCCAGTTCCCCCTTCATCGAAGGCCGGCGCGCCCCCTTTCTCGACATGCGCCTGGAAGCCTATCGCCATAACTGCGACCGCATCCCCTCGCTCACCGGCCACACCGTCCCCGAATGGATCCCCTCGGAAAAGCGCTACCAGGCCCGGATCTTCGATCGGATTGTCCGCGACCTGGCCCCCCTCGATCCCAACGGCATCCTGGAACCCGAATGGACCAATGCCCGCGGCGCCATCGCCCGCTTCTCCCGCGGCACCATCGAAATCCGACTGCTCGACATCCAGGAGTGCCCCGCCGCCGATCTCGCCATCCTCCGGTTCATTGTCGAAATCCTGAAACGCCTCGTCGATGAATCCCTCGCCCCACGCGCCCTCCAGAAAAACCAGCGCGTGGCCGATCTCGAGGCGCTGCTGCTCGATTCCGCGAAACAGGCCGAAATGTCCGTCATCGCCGACCGCCGCTATCTGGCCGCCCTCGGCCTGGGCAAGGTCCGCGCCGCTTCCGCCCGCGATGTGCTTCACGCCCTCCTCGACCACGTAGCGCCGCCCAACGCCCCCTGGCGCGCCGACATCGACTTCATCCTGCGCCACGGCACCCTGGCCCGGCGCCTGCTGAAAAGCGCGGGACGGCGCCCCTCGCGCGGAAAACTCCTCGACACCTACTCCCGCCTCGCCGACGCCCTCCACCGCGGCGAAATGTTTTCGCCCCGATGAACACGCCTCCCCGCCTGCTGATCACCTGCGAGCATGCCACAAACGCGGTGCCGGAGCGCTATGCGAATCTGTTCGATTCGCCCCACGCCCGGAAAACGCTTCAGTCCCATCGCGGATGGGATCCCGGCGCCGCCGAGCTGTCACGGGCCCTCTCTCCCTTGACCTCCGACCTCGGACCTCGCTCGCCCTGCCTACCTTCTTCCTGTCCCCTGTCTCCTGTCCCCTGTCTACGGACTACGGACCTCCGACCTCGGACCTCGGCTGGCCTCTGCCCTCTGCCCTCTGACCTCTATCCTCTTCCCTCCCCCCCCCCCTGCCTCCTCGGCCCCTTCACCCGCCTGCTCGTCGAGCTGAACCGTTCGCCGGATCATCCCGAGTTCTGGAGCGAATTCACACGCGATCTGCCGCCCGCCGAAAAAGAGGCCATCGTCCACGACCTCTATTCCCCGTTCCGTCGCGCCGCGCGCGAAACCATCGACCACCTGTCGAACGGCGGACGGACGACGGTGTTCCACCTCTCGGTGCATACCTTCACGCCGGTACTCCATGGCGAAATCCGCGAGGTCGAGATCGGCCTGCTCTTCGATCCCTCCCGCCCCCTCGAGGTCCGCTGGGCCGACGCCTGGGAGGGCGCACTGGTTTCCCTCGCCCCCGGCTGGCGCGTCCGCCGCAACTCCCCCTACCGGGGAACCGACGATGGCCATGCCACCCACCTGCGCACCCGGTATCCGACCCACATCTACGCCGGCATCGAACTGGAAGTGAATCAAGCGCTCGCCGCCGATCCGGATTCGTGGCCCGCCGCCCGGGACATCCTTCGCCGCGCGCTGGCACTGAGCCTCCAGGCAAACGGGGAGCGCAAATTCTGATTTCGGCAGCCGGTCCCGACGGGGCCGGACATTGCTCCAACAGCCCCGCGCGGCATCTTCTGACTTGGATGCGCCGCGGCCGCGGGGTAGGTTTCCCGCAACCCGATCCCATGATGCCCTCAAATTACAACACTGCCGGAACCGATGCCCCGCCCGCCATCGACGTGGAGGCACTCGCCCTCGTCTTCGGCGATCGTGCGGTCTTGACGGATTTCTCGATGACCGTCGCATCCGGCGAAAAAGTGGTCCTGGCCGGACCCTCGGGCAGCGGCAAGTCGAGCATCCTGGCCTGTCTCCTTGGGTTTCTGGTCCCCGCCGCCGGGCGCATCGCCATCCGCGGCGAGCCCCTGACGGCCCAATCCGTCTGGCGCCTGCGCCGCGAAATCGCCCTGGTGCAGCAGGAACCCGATCTGGGCGACCGGTCCGCCGGGGAGTGGCTTGAAGAGCCGTTCCACTTTCATGCCAATGCCTCCCGGCGGGACCATCTGTCCCGCCTGCCCGACGTCCTTCGGCACGTCCGGCTGCCCCCCGGCATTCTCGCCCAAAAAAGCGGCGATCTTTCCGGCGGCGAAAAACAGCGCCTGGCCCTGGTGGGCGCCCTGCTGCTGGACCGCCCGATTCTGCTGCTGGATGAACCCACCTCGGCCCTCGATGCCGACTCGCGCGATGCCGTCTATGCCTGTCTCGCGGGGCTGCGCGGCAAAAGCCTGCTGATGATTTCGCACGACACCGGCCGCGGCCTCGATTTTGCGGATCGCGTCGTGTCCCTTTCCCCTGGGGAGGCCCCTCATGGGCGCGCTTGATATCGGCTATGCCGGACTGGCCGCCGGCTATCTCCTCCTCCTGCTGCCGCTGGGCATCATGCTCTGGCTGCGGATTCCGCTCATGGGCGCCACGCTGATCGCGGTCGTTCGCATGACGGTCCAGCTTTTGCTGGTCGGGTTCTACTTGCAGTTCCTGTTTGCCTTCGCTGACTGGCGGCTCACGGCCCTGTGGCTCGTCATCATGATCGTTGTGGCCGATCTGTCCATCCTGCGCGGAACCCGGCTGTGCGTGCGCTGCTTCGTCGGACCGCTGTTCCTGGCGCTGGCCGCGGGAACGGCCCTGCCGTTGGTTTTCTTCGTGGCCCTGCTGCTGCGCCTGCCGAACTGGATGGATCCGCAGTATGTGATCCCCATCGCCGGCATGATCCTGGGCAACTGCCTGCGCGCCGACATCATCGGCATCCGTTCGTTCTACGATTCCATCCGCAAGTCCAACCGCGCCTATCTCCACCGGCTCGCCGCCGGGGCCAGCCACTCCGAAGCCGTCCGGCCCTTCCTTCGCGACGCCGTCTCCGCGGCGCTGGCCCCCACCGTCGCCACCATGGCCACCATCGGCCTGGTTTCCCTGCCCGGCATGATGACCGGCGTCATTCTCGGCGGCTCCAGCCCCCTCGTCGCCATCCAGTACCAGATCGCCATCATGATCGCCATCTTCTGCGGCACCGCCGTAACCGTCGTCGCCGCCATCACCCTCACCCTCCGTTCGGCCTTCAGCCCCTACGGCACCCTCGATCCGGCCATCTTTCGATAAGGGCGCGCCTCCATCCCCCGACGAGCGGCGGGGCTCCGAGAGCATGAACCGCCAACGACGAAATTTTCTCAACAACGCGAAAGGGAACGCGCCTGGGATCCGCTTCCATGGAGACCCGATGCCCTCGTCGGGTGGCTATTCACAGGCCGGGGAGACAACAGCCTCCGCGCTCATCGAGCGCGGCTACAGCAGAGCAGGATGGTACGGATCTCGGACTTCGGACCTCGGACCTCGGATTTCCTTCCTCCTGTCCCCTCCCACCCGTCCCCTGTCTGTCCCGTCTGTCCCCTGTCCCCTGAAATACCCATCACGGCCTCGACAAATCGCTCCCAACCGGCTAGGTTTTCCGCTGCATGGAGATGACACGACGTGATCGAATCAACCGGACGTCGCGGCTGGCCGGCGCGTGGCTGGTGGTGTGGCTGGCGGCCATGCCCGGATGGGCTCGCCCGGATTTGGACACCGCAGCGCTCGAGGCTCTTCGGCCGCTGGCAACCCCGCTGGAATCCCCGGAAGATCTGGACCCCTTGCTGGCACGCGCCACTTCCGTCCGGCTGGTCCTGCTGGGCGAGTCCACCCATGGCACCTCCGAGTTCTATTCCTGGCGGGCGGAAATCAGCAAACGCCTGATCCGGGAGCACGACTTCCGGTTCTTGGCCGTCGAGGGCGACTGGGCGGACATCTACCGCCTCAACCGCTACGTCAAGGGACTGCCGGGCGCCGAAAAGGATGCCCGCGGCATCATGCAATCGTTCCGACGCTGGCCAACCTGGATGTGGGCCAACGAGGAAACCCTCGAACTGATCGAATGGATGCGCGTGCACAACCTGCGCCGCCCCATGGAAGAACGCGCCGGCTTCTACGGAATGGATGTCTATGGCGACGAACAGGCCCTGGCGGCGCTGATGACGAAACTGGATGCGCTGGATGCCGACCTGGCCGAAGAGGCGCGGGCCATCTACGGCATCTATGAGCCCTATGCCGGCGATGCCCGGCGCTACGGGCAACTGCTCTCCCAGGGCCGCTCCTTCGCCCCCGACGCCGAGCAGGGCTACCGGCTGCTCCAGGAGCGCACCCTCGATCTGCTCGAGGACAATCCCGCCGCCCGCTTGAACATCCTGCAAAGCGCCCGGGTCCTCCTGAACGCCGAAGCCCACTACCGGGCGATGTTCATGCCTCACTTGAATTCCTGGAACGCCCGCGCCGATCACTTTTTCCAGACGGTCGAGCGCCTGCTGGAGCATTACGGGGCAGGAGCCCAGGGAATCGTCTGGGCGCACAACACCCACATTGGCGATGCCCGCGCCACCCCCATGGCCGACCAAGGCGACCGCAACATCGGCATGGCCGCGCGCACCACCCTTGGGGCGCAGCAGGTGTTCTCGGTCGGATTCGGCACCTACCGGGGCACCGCCATCGCCGGCCGCTTCTGGGGCGCCCCCCCCCAGCGCATGACCCTCCCGCCGGGCGGCCCGGGTTCCGTGGAAGAATTGATGAACGGCCTGGGCATGGAGGCCGCATGGATGGTGTTTGATCCCAAGGCGGACCTCGCCGCCCTGTCCGCCCCCCGCGGCCATCGCGCCGTCGGCGTGGTCTACAACCCCGAACGCGAATTCCCGGGCAATTACGTCCCTACCCGCCTGACGGAACGCTATGACGCTTTCCTGTTCTTCCGCGACACCCGCGCCCTGCGCCCCATATCCGCCCGGAGTGAACCATGAGAGCAAACGCCGAGCTCCCGATCCTGACCGCCGCCACCGCCCTGGTCCTGCTGGCCGCCGCGTTCGCCGAGCGCGATGCCACCGAACCGCTCCGCCAGGCCATGGTCAGCCAGCAGATCGCTGCGCGCGGCGTGCGCGACCCCGCCGTGCTCACGGCCATGAGAAAAGCGCCCCGGCACCTCTTCGTTCCCGACGAGCAAATCCGCCACGCCTACGAGGACCGCCCGCTGGCCATCGGCCATGGCCAGACCATTTCCCAACCCTACATCGTGGCCCTGATGACGGAATTGGCGGAACCGCGCGCCACCCACAAGGTCCTGGAGATCGGCGCCGGGTCCGGCTTCCAGGCCGCCGTCCTCGCGGAAATCGTCGACCACGTCTACACCATCGAAATCGTCGAACCGCTGTCGCGCTGGGCCCGAACGCGCCTGGACCTCGCCGGCTATACCAATGTCACCGTCAAGCATGCCGACGGCTATCACGGCTGGGAAGAGCACGCGCCCTTCGATGCCATCGTGGTGACCGCCGCCGCCCCGCACATCCCCCCGCCCCTGATTGCCCAGCTCAAGGACGGCGGCCGCATGGTGATTCCCGTGGGGTCGCGCTTCCGCACCCAGCAACTGGTCCTCGTGGAGAAGGACGGCGACCGCATCACCAGCCGCAACGTCCTGCCGGTGCGGTTCGTTCCGTTCACCCGGGCGGAAGAACACCCGGGGAACTGATTCCCCCGGCCATGACCCCCGCCTCCATCGCGCTGGTCTCGTTCCTGATGCTGGCGCTGCAAGTGGCGTGGATGCAGGCCCTCGGCCATGCGCAAGGCCACCACCTGGCCGTTGTGGTCATTTCCATCGCCCTGCTCGGGTTCGGCGCCGGCGGGTCCGTCCTGACCCTGTGGAAATCGCGCGCGCGCGGCGGACTTGAACGCCTCTACGCCCCGGCCCTGCTGATGTGCGCGCTTTCCACCGCCCTGCTGCCGGCGCTGGCCCGCCCCCTCCTCGCCGGACTGGAAGTGGACCTGCTTCACGCCGACCCCGGCCAGTGGTGGCGACTGGCCGGACTGGGCGGCGCCATGTTCCTGCCCTTCTTTTTCGGCGCCGCGGCGCTGTCCGCCGCCTTCGCCGCGCGCGCCGAGCGAATTGGCACGCTCTACGCCGCCAACCTGCTGGGTTCCGCCGCGGGCGCCGGCGCCACGCTGCTGCTGATGCGCGCCGTCCTTCCCGAACAGGCCATGACGTGGCTGGCCCTGCTCGCCCTCGTTGCCGCCCTCCCCGCGCGTCCCGGGCGGATTCCACTTGCGGTCGCCACGCTGGCCACCCTGGCCGCCATTCTTCTGGCGCCCGACCTGCCCCGTTCGCCCTACAAGGAGTTGAGCCAGGCCCTGCGGCTTCCGGAGGTCCACCGCGAGGGCCCGCTGCCGCATCCGCTCGGCCGGGTCGATATCGTCACCTCCCCCGCCCTGCGCTACGCGCCCGACCTCAGCCTGCGCTACGCCGGAACCGTTCCCGCTCCCCCCCACCTGTTCATCGATGGCGAAGGAGCCGGGCATCTCCTGGCAGCCGATGATCCCTCCGCCGGCATTCTCCGTGAAACCCCGCGCGCACTCCCCTTTGCCGCCACCCCGCCGCCACGCCGCGTCCTCTGCCTGTCGCCCGGCGGAACCCCCACGCCGTTGCTCGCCGTCCATGCCGGCGCCGACGTGACGGTGGTCGAACCCCATCCCCGCATCGCCCGCCTCATGCAGCCGCACATCGCCCGCCTGCCCGTCGACCTCGTCCGCGCCGATCCGCGCCTCTATCTCGCCCAGGATATCCATTCCCCGTTCGACCTGATCGTGTTCCCCGAACGCGGACTGTTCGGCGGACCCGTCGGACTGCAAACCCTCGGCGAGGACAAGCTCTTTACCCTCGAGGCCCTCCTCGCCGCCGGATCGCGACTGGCGTCTGGTGGACACCTCGCCTTTCCGGTCTGGCTGGATGCCCCCCTGCGCCACGCGCCCCGCATCCTCGATCTCGTCGCCGAAAGTCTTCGCGCCACCGGACGCGATCCCGCCCGCCATATCGTCGCCGTGCGCGGATGGGGCTCCATGTCCGTCCTGGCCGGCCGGGAGCCCTTCTCCCCGGAGACCCTCGACGCCATTCAAGCCTTCTCCCGCGAGAAAGGCTTCGACCTGCTCTGGCCGCCGGACCGAACCGGCGAGCGCACCCACGTCTCCGCCGACGATACTCTCGATGACCTCATGGCCGCGCTGTTGGGCCCCGATCCTGAATCCGTCCGGACGGCCTATCCCTTCGACATCCGCGCCCCCACCGACGACCGCCCCTTTTTCAACCAGTTCCTGCGGTCCGCCGTCCGCTCGGGCGATCTCGATTTTCTCAGCGTCAGCGAGCGCGGTCTGGTCTACCTGTGGGCGCTTCTGGTCCTGCTGGCCGTGGGCGTGCTGGTGCTGGTGCTGGGACCTCTCGCGCCCCTGCGAACCGCCATCGCTCCCGCCGGCTTCACCCTGCCCGTTTTCCTTGGACTGGGCGCGGGATTCATGTTCTTCGAAATCGTCCTGATCCAACGCTTCACCCTGTTGTGGGGCAGCCCCGTGGTCAGCGCCGCCCTGGTCATGACGGCCCTGCTGACCGGCATGGGGCTGGGCAGCGCGGCCAGCCGCCGACGGCCCGCCACGCCCCGGCGGCTGGCGGCCCTGGCCGCCGGCATCGCCGTCATGCAGATGCTCCTGCCCCCGATTGTGTCCGAAACCATCGCCCGCCTTCTCCCCGCGCCGGCTCTCCTCCGCCATGCCGGCGGACTCACCCTGCTCGTGATCGTCGCCATCCCGCTGGGCATGCCCTTTCCGATGGGCGTGCGCATCCTGTCGGCGCGCAATCCCGGGCACATCCCGTGGGCCTGCGGCATCGATGGCGCCATCGCCGTGCTGACCGCCCCCGCCGCCGCCCTGCTCGCCTACCGCGCCGGCTACGCCAGCCTCGCCGGGGCCTCCGCCGCCGCCTACCTCCTCGCCGCCGCCGCCGCCCTCCCCCAAAAGGGGTCAGCCCGTGAATTGTAGCAATCTGGGCCGGTCGGCCGGATCCCACCGAGGGGAACGTCGGCCGATTTTCCATGCCGTGGAACATTCGCAAACATCTTTTCCATGGCGTGGAAAATCCCGACTTACAAAAACGTATTGATTCCCGCCGGCTGTCGCCGCATTCTCGCGAACGACATTTTTGTACCGCCCCCCAAGGAGACCGGCATGCCCCATACCGTGATCATCACGAGCGACTACGACCACCTCAGCGAGGTGGCCGCGGAATTCATCGAAGGCCACATTGCCCGAACCCTCGCCGAACGTCCGCACTCTGTTCTCGGGCTGGCCACCGGCAGTTCGCCTGTCGGGGTGTACAAGCACCTCGCAAAGGCCGTCAACCACCAGCGGATCGACGCCGCGCGCATCCGCACCTTCAATCTAGATGAATACATCGGGCTGCCCGGGGCGCATGCCCAGGCGCGCGCTCTGCACCCCGAAAGCTACAGCTTCTTCATGATCCAGGAGCTGTTCGGCCTGATGCGCACCCGGTTCGCCGAATCCCACCTGCCCGCCGGGTGCCTCATCGATCCCCGGCGCCTGGCCGAAGAACTCGTCGCCCATCCCGGCGACTGGCAGGAGCAGGGAACCGACAAGGGGCGGGCCATCGTCATCCGCTCCAACGCCGCCTCGGAATACCTGCGCTGGATCCGCGCCGAGATCCTCGACGGCTATGAGCAGCAGATCCGCGACGCCGGCGGGATCGACCTGCATGTGATCGGCGTGGGCGGGCGCGGGCACGTCGCCTTCCACGAAGCGGGCATTCCTTTTGAGGGCAACCGCATGCTGCTGGTGCGCCTGGACGACAACACCGTGGAAAACGCCGTGACCGACGGGCACTTTTCCACCCGCGAGGAAAGCCCCCGCCACGCCATCTCCATGGGCGCGGAACTGGTGTATGCCGCCCGTTGCGTGGTCCTGGTGGCCTCTGGCGCCCGCAAGTCCGAGCCTGTGGCCGCCTCGCTGCTCGAAGAGCCGTCCGCCTCGATTCCCATTTCCTACGGCCAGCATCAGGTGCGCCGCGGCGGGGAACTGGTCTATGTGATCGACCGCGAGGCCGCCCGCGACGTCCTGGCCCGGCGCGCCGACATCGAAGCCCGCGGCATCACCATCGAAGACCTCTCCGGCGGTGCCGCCGCGCGCCGGGTCGACGAACTCGCCTTCCACTGGGATCCCGCCACCGGGCGGCTCGGATAAGTCCCCGCCCCTATTCGACCGACCACTTCACCGGGATCCGGCAGACCCCTTCGAAGCGGCTCTCGCTGACGATCGTGATCGAAAAGGCGTGGTCCAGGCGGTGATAATTCGTCCGGTGGTCGGACGAATGCAGCGAAAACGACAGCAGGTAGTGGCCCGCGGCCATCGGCAGGTCGCGCAATTCCAGGATGATTTCGCCTTCGCCTTCGATCGCCGCGATGCGCACGCCATCGATCTGCGTATTGCTGCCGAAAATCAGCCGGGCATTCGCATCGGCCAGTGAAAACCCGAACACGGGATCCTCGATGCGCTGCGGCGCGCGATAGCGGATGCGGCACCGGACCCGCCCCCCGGACGCGAAGGTGTCCTTCGGCCGCCCGTCCGCGTCTTCAAACGCCACCCCCTCGATGCGCGCCTCGCCCGTCCCCCATTCGCGCTCGTGCCCGCTCGTCTGGCGCGACCGCGACAACGACCGGTAGGCGCCGATCACCTCGTGCGGATCGCCCATTCCTGCCACCCGCCCCTCGTCCAGGAACAGAATCCGATCGCTGATCGACTGGATCGTCCCCAGGTCGTGCGAGATGATCAGCATGGTCTTGCCCGCCTTCCGGAACGCCTCGATCTTTTTCAGGCATTTCTTCTGGAAGTTTTCGTCGCCGACCGCCAGCACTTCGTCAATCAGGAGGATGTCGGGATCCACCTCGACGGCCACGGCGAAGCCCAACCGCACATACATGCCCGAGGAGTAGTGCTTGACCGGCTGGTCGATGAAGTCCTGCAGCCCCGCAAAATCCACGATGGCATCGAACCGCTCGCGCATCTGCCGCCGGGTCAGCCCCATGATCGCGCCCGCCAGGAAGACATTCTCCCGCCCGGTCAGGTCCGGGTGGAATCCCGCCCCGAGTTCGAGGAGCGACGAGATCGTGCCGCGCGTTTCAATGCGCCCCGTGGTCGGCACCTTGGTGCCCGCCAACAGCGAGAGCAGCGTGCTTTTGCCCGCCCCGTTGGCCCCGACAATGCCAAGGGTCTCCCCGCGCCCCACGGAAAAATCAATCTCCTGCAGCGCCCAGAAGGCGTTGCGACCCGCCCCGCGCCGTCGCACCAGGTCCAGCACCGCCGACTTGACGGTGCGGGTTCCAGAGCGCTGCAAGCGGAACCGCTTGCCCATCCGCTCGACCACGATCACCCGGTTGTCTCCGTCCGGCGCGCTCACAGCTCGTCTCCAAACCGCGGTTCCACCGCCTGGAACACCAGCAGCCCTGCGCCCAGAATCGCCCAGGAAACCCCGAACGAAAGCGCCACCAGCGCCGGTTCGACGCCTCCGCGACTCAGCAGCACCTCGCGATAGGCCGTCAGGATGCCGCTCATCGGGTTCAGGAAAAACACCACCTGCACCCAGCGCGGAAAGGCCTCCGTAATCATCTGCGGCTCATAGATCACCGGCGACATGAAAAACCACGCCAGCATCACCACCGACAGCACGTGTTCCGTGTCGCGAAAAAAGACGTTGGCCGAGCCGATCAGGAGGGCCATTCCCAGGCACAGCGCCACCTGCGTCAGCAGGATGACCGGCAACCATCCCCAGGCCCCGAAGGTTTCCCGCGCCACCACCAGGTAGACCGCCAGCACCAGGAACGAAAACAGGAAATTCACCACATTGGCGCCCACCATTGAGAGCGGCAGGATCACCCGCGGAAACGCCGCCTTGGTCACCAGGTTGGCGTTGCCCACGATGCTGTGCAGCGCATCCCCCATGCACATCGCCAGGAACTGCCAGACGATGATCCCGCTGACCAGCACCGGCAGGTGGATCGGGATCCGGATCAGCCCTAGGAAGATGCTGTAGATCAGGATCAGGAAAAGCGGTCCCAGCAGGGACCAGAAAAAGCCCAAGACCGAGTGCTTGTAGCGGATTCTCAGGTTCCGGTCGATCAGGATCCATACCAGCTCGCGCCGGCGGACCAATTCTTTCAGCCATCCCAACATGCGGGCCATTCTCCGTGCCCCGCCCCGACCTGTCAATCCCGGTCCTCGTCCCGTCAAAACCGGTTGACAGGCCGGTCCCGGGTTTGATTGCCTGTGTTCCACAACAGGAGGTGGCCATGACTGCAGAACCCGGCAAACCCGATCTCCACGACGTGCCCGACCAGGCCCTCGAATCCGAGCTCGAACAGCGCATCGAGAAGCGCGCGGAAGAGTGGGGAAGGAACCTCGAACAGAAGATCGACCGGCTCGAAAGCCGCATCCCCCCGCCCGTGTCCGCCCTGCTGGATGTCGTTTGTGTCGGCCTGCTGGTGCTGGGCGCGTGCTGGCTGATGGCGCGATTCGGCTGGATTTCCATGCCCTCCCGCCGGGCCTTCCTCATCGTGGCCGTCGCCATCTATGTCGTCAGCCTCGGCGTGCGGCTCCGGCGAAAAGCCCCCCGCGGATCCTAGGGCCCGGGCCGAAAACCAGCCCCCCGACTTCCCTCGTTCAGCCGCCCTTCGGCGGCCGACGTCGCACTACGGCGACGCTCCGCCGCCGTAAGCCTGCACGATCCGCTCGATGATCGCCGTGGTGGACAGCCCCTTCACCATCGGCGCCAGCACGACCCGGCCGCCGCGCGCCTCCACCACGTCGCGTCCGCTGACATAGTGCGCCCAGTCTTCCGCCTTCACGAGCACGTCGGGCTGCAATTCCGCCACCAGCTCCTTCGGCTCGTCCTCGTCGAACCAGGTCACATAGTCCACGCATTCCAGCGCCGCCATCATCCGCGCGCGGTTGCGTTCATCCACGATCGGCCGGCGCTCCCCCTTGTTGCGCCGCACGCTCGCATCCGTGTTCAACGCCACGATCAGGAGGTCGCCCTGGCTTCGCGCAAATGCCAGATAGCCCGCGTGGCCCGCGTGCATCAGGTCGAAGCAGCCGTTGGTGAACACCACCACCTTCCCCTCCGCGCGCAGCCGCGCGCACTCCTCCGCCAGCACGGCCCGATCCCTTATTTTTTGCTCGGCATCTCTCATGGCGACTCCTACCTTGCCCACCAGATACCAAACCCGCCCCGCGGAAGAAACCCCAAATGGACGCCCCGCCCAACCTGACGCATCCCTCGGAAGTCCGCTCGCTGCTGGCGCGCCTTGATTTCCACCCCTCGCGCGTCCTGGGCCAGAATTTTCTCATCGACCGCAACATTCTCCAGATCCTGATCCAGGCGGCCGACCTGCATCCGGGCGAATCCATCGTCGAGGTCGGACCCGGCCTCGGCGTCCTGACCGAAGCCCTGCTGGACAGCGGCGTGGGCGTGACCGCCATCGAAAAGGATCGCCGACTGGCCGCCCTCCTCCGGGAGCGACTGGCGGACCGGCCTCGGCTGGATCTGATCCAGGCCGACATCCTCACGTGCGACCTCGGCGCGCTGTTCACCCGGCCCGGCGCCAAACTGGTCGCGAACCTGCCCTATGCCATCGCGGCCCGCCTCCTGGTGGAACTCACCGCGTTGCCGACCCCGCCCGTACGGATCGTGGTCACCATCCAGCGCGAAGTCGCCGAACGCCTCGTCGCCGCGCCCGCCACCCGCGACTACGGGCTGCTTTCGATCCTGGTCCAGCGGCCCTATGCCGTCCGCATCCTCAAGCCCGTGTCCCGCACCTGCTTCTGGCCCGCCCCCGACGTCCAATCCTCCATTGTCCGGTTGGATCTTCGAAGCGAGCCGCTCGGCGGGGCCGCCGAAGAGGACCCGTTGCGCCACCTGCTCCGCCACGTCTTTTCGCAACGCCGCAAGACGCTTGCCCGCTCCTTGAAAGACCTGATCCCCGATCCCCTGCCGGCACTGCGTGCCGCCGGCATCGACCCCGGCGCCCGCGCCGAGCAACTTCCCCCGGAAGCCTGGCCCGGCCTGCTCCGCGCCCTGCCCGACGGATCAACCCGGCGGCTGGACTAGCGCCGTTTGTCGTAGCCCAGCGCCTGAAGGCCCAGCAGCACATCCGTCGCGCGGCGCAGATAGGTGTCGTTGCGCGTGCGGTCGCGCAATGCGCGGTCGATTTTTTCCTCTTCCGTGATCGTGCGGCCCCGCCGCAGCACCGGCGTTTCGGGCTCATAGACCGACTCGCTCAGCGCCGCATCGGTAATCACCACATCGGGCTGAACGCCCTTGGCGCCATCGTACACCCGCCCGTCGCTGGTGCGCACCTGCCGCGTCGCCAGCAGGGCATGCCGTCCGCTGGACAGTTGCAACGGCTCGCGGATCATCGGATCCCCGGAGGTGGTGCGGCCGATCAACATGGCGCCCCGGACGCTTCCGCCCAGCACGGCCGCCAGCAATTCGGCGGCGCCGGACGTGCACTCGTCGATCAACACCATCACGGGCAATATTTCCGGCGTTGCGTCGGGCGCCTTCACGGTGTCCAGAACTTTTCCCTCCCGATCCGCGCGGGTATAGATCACGGTGCCTTTCTTCGCGAAACGCGCGGCCACCGGCGCGACCTCCTCTTCGGCCGTGCCCGCCGCACCGCGCAAATCCAGGATAGCCCCGAAAACATCGGAGTCCCGCCAGCCATCCAGCGCCGCGGCAATCTCCGCGGCCGCGCCCGCATGCAACCCCTCCACGCGAATGTAGCCCATGTCGCCCGGCAATTCCTCCACATCCGCCAGCGAAGACTCCATCCGGCGCACCCGCTCCAGGGCGACCACCCGACTGGCGCCGTCCTCGTCGCGCACGCCCACTTCGATTCGGGCGTCTGGCCCCCCGGTCAGCCATTCGCGGACCACCGCCAGACCATGGCTGCCCAGCACATCCCGGCCGCCCACCTTTTCGATGCTTTCACCGGGCTGGATGCCGGCCGCGGCGGCCGGCGAATTCTCGCGCACGCCCGCCACCTGCGGCAGGTAGTCCGTCGCGACCAGGGTCAACCCCACATCCCATTCGCGCTCCGAAAGACGGCGATAGCGCAGCGCCACTTCCTCGTCATCCAAAAACACCACGGCCGGTTCGGCGGCCTGGATCAAGGCCTCCACCAGGGCGGCCCGCGCCGCGGCCGGTTCGGGACGCAGTCGATAGCGCTGCAGGAGCTGCACGCCCTCCCCGATGGCATCGCCTAGTCCGGCCGCCCACTCCGGAACCTCCGGCGCCGGGGACGCATCGGTCCCGGCCCGCGTCGCGGCCACCGCCATCCATGCCCAAACCCCTGCCGCCAGTGCCATGCTCATCATCCGCTTCATATTCCTGTTCCTTCCGTTCAACTTCCCAGTCCCATCGGCTCCCGCCGTGTCCGGCGGCCCGTACCGGCCGCCCGGCCTCAAAACCGAAGTCCCCCGCCGATCGACAGCACCAGGTATTCGTTTTCAATGCCGGCGACATCCGCCGCCCACGACGTCTCCCCCGTCGAAACTTCATACATTTCCATGTCGCCAATGATGAGCCCGACCTTTTGATAGTCAAGCGCAACCGACGCAAAGGCATCCCAGCGCCCCTGGATCCTCTTTTCAAAACGGATTTCCAACCCGCATCCGATCATGTCGCCGCCTTCGAAGGTTTCCTGGTAGTAGATGTCCCGGGCCACATGGTGATCCCAATCATCCGCCCAAATGTAGGGGCCATACACCACATATCCGGAAACCGACCAATACCCCCCGGCCAATCCAGCCCCACCTCGCCCCGGTTTCCACTCCACATTCCCGCCGACATACGGCATGCGGAATTCCTGCTCGTAATTAATCATGTTTTCCCCGTTCAGCGGGTTCGGAATATACAGGTATTCCGGATAGAGGAGATACACGCCCCGGTCCTCCCATTTCCACCCGTTCTGCTTGTAGCCCAGCATCAGGCTCACGGTCGCCTCCCGCGCAGCCCAAAGGTCCCAGGCCACGTTCAGATCCACGATGTAGCCATGGGTCACGTCCACATCCGACAGCGAGTAATGCGTCCAGTCGGTGTTGTAGACCTCCAGCCAATCAAAATCCTCCATCTCCCCCGTGCCTTCCGTCAGGGCCAGCCACAAGCCGCCGTTCAGGGTCAGGCGGTCCAGCGGACGCAGCGACAAGCTGCCGCCTGCCATCACGATATTCTTGAGTTCCCAGTCCAGGCGGCTCAACTGCCGCCGCCGGCCGTCGGGATGTTCATAGTGATACACATGCTCGTTGGCTTCCCCCACCCGAAACCCCAGCGAATCCGCCAGGCCACCCACCATCGAAGGCCCGAGAACCCCCATGGATAACCGCCCCCCGACCGGGATGTTCCCCGCGTCCGAACGCCCGGCCAAAGGAACCGCCTGGAACGATGCCCGCCCGCTGATCGGAAGCCCCACCACGATCCACGCCAGTACAATGAATCCTCTTTTCATACGCTCCTCCAGTCTCACATCGCCGAACCGTGCAGCCCGTCCGCAACCATCCATTCGGCGGGGACAGTCTCTATCGGCCGCCGCCGCATCGTAAAGCCAAAAACACGCGGATTTCCGCCGCGCTTGCACGACCCCGCTCAAACCGCTAGGATGCGGTCCGTGTTGAGATGTCCATAATCCATTGAGTCGCAGAGGTCCTGGAAATGTCCCGCAACGTCTACATCGCCGCCACGGAATCCAGCAGCGGCAAATCGGCCATCGCCCTGGGCGTCATGGAAATGATGGTCAAAAAGGTCGGCCATGTCGGCTTTTTCCGCCCGATCATCGCCGGGGGGCGCGACGGCCCCGAAAAGGACAACGATATCGCGCTGATGACCAGCCATTTCCGGCTCGACCTGCCCTATGAGAAGGCCTTTGCCTATACCAGCCATGAAGCCGGCGAATTGATTCGGGCGGGCAAAACCTCCCAGTTGATGGATGGAATCCTCGAACGCTACAACGCCCTGTCCGAACGCTTTGATTTTATCGTCTGCGAGGGATCCGACTTCGAGGGCCTGACCTCCGCCTTTGAGTTCAACATCAATGCCGCCATCGCCCGCAACATCGACGCCCCCGTTCTCCTGATCGTCGATGGCAACAAAATCGCGACCGAGGGGGTGCTCGCCAGTCTCGACTTCGCGGTGCAAAGCTTCGAAGAGGACGACTGCAAGGTGCTCGCCGCCATCCTGAACCGTTTCCCGCCGGAACGGCTGGATGCCCTGACCGACCTGCTGGCCCATTCCCGCTATTCCCACCTGCCCGTCTTCGCCATGCCGTGCGACCCCTCCCTGGCCGCCCCCATGATGAGCGAGATTGCCCAATCGCTCCACGCCGAGATCTTTTATCGCCCCGACCTGCTCGACTCCCTCCAGGCCACCTCGTTCACCGTTGCCGATTCCGCGCCCGAGCTGTTTCTCTCCCAGCTCAAGGATGGCGCGCTGCTGTTCATTTCCGGCGACCGATTCAGCAACTTGCTGGGCGTGATGCTCAAGCTCAACTCCGCCAAACCCGTCAACATCGCCGGCATCGTTCTCACCAATGGCTTCAAGCCCACCGGCGCCGTTGCCGCCCTGCTCAAGGACGTCAAGAACATGGTGCCGCTTCTGTCGGTCCCCGGCTCCACCTTTGAAGCCACCACCGCGGTGTCCCGTCTGCATTCGCGCATTTACCCCGGCGCCACCCGCAAAATCACCACGGCTCTGGCGCTCTTCGAGTCCCATGTGGACACCCGGAAGCTCGTCGATCTGCTCGAAACCGCCCGAACCGGCGTCGTCACCCCCAAGATGTTCGAATTCGGCCTCATCCAGCGCGCCCAGGAGCCGCGCCAGCGCATCGTCCTGCCCGAAGGCGAAGAAAACCGCATCCTCTACGCCGCCGAACAGGTCGTCCTGCGAGGCATTGCCGACATCGTCCTGCTCGGCAATGCCCAAAAAATCCGCAGCAAGATTTCCCACCTCGGCCTCAACCTGCCCAATGTCGAAATCATCCAGCCGGCCAAGTCGCCCCATTTCCGGGACTTCGTCCAGGCCTATTTCAAGCTGCGCCAGGAAAAGGGCGTCACCTCCGACATGGCCGAAACCATCATGACCGATGTCTCCTACTTCGGCACCATGATGGTCCACAAAGGATTGGCCGATGGCATGGTGTCCGGGTCCGTCAACACCACCGCCCACACCGTTCGCCCGGCGCTCCAGTTCATCCGTACCAAGCCGGGCTTCTCGATTGTATCCTCCGTCTTCTTCATGTGCCTCAAGGACCGCGTCCTGGTCTACGGCGACTGCGCCATCAATCCCAACCCCAACGCCCAGCAGCTCGCCGAAATCGCCGTCACCTCCGCCCGCACCGCCCAGGTCTTCGGCGTGGAACCGCGCGTGGCCATGCTGTCCTACTCCACCGGAAGCTCCGGCGGCGGGGCGGATGTCGAACGCGTCCGCGAAGCCACCGAAATCGCCCGCGCCATGGCCCCCGACCTGCCGCTCGAAGGCCCCATCCAGTACGATGCCGCCATCGATGCCGGCGTCGCCAAAACCAAGATGCCCGACTCCAAGGTGGCCGGCCGCGCCACCGTCTTCATCTTCCCCGACCTCAACACCGGCAACAACACCTACAAGGCCGTCCAGCGTTCCGCCGGCGCCGTCGCCATCGGCCCCGTCATCCAAGGCCTGCGCAAGCCCGTCAACGACCTCTCTCGCGGCTGCACCATCACCGACATCGTCAACACCATCGCCATCACCGCCATCCAGGCCCAGGCCGAGAAATGATTCCCCTGGCTCTCAGCACTCGCTGGAACGCCAGCCGGCACGTCTCCGGCGAATCCATGATCGAGGAAATCCTCGCCCTGGGATTGAACCGTTTGGAACTCGGCTACGATCTGCGCGCGGAACTCATCCCCGGCGTCCAGGCCATGGTGGCCGCCAAGGCCGTCCGGGTCGACAGTGTGCATTGCTTCTGCCCCGTTCCCGTCGGAGCCCCCCGCCCCCATCCCGAGCTGTACAGCCCCTCCGCGCTCGATCGCCGCGAGCGCGAATACGCCGTCACCCATATCTCCCGGACCCTGCGCTTCGCCGCCGAAGTCGGCGCCACTGTCGCCGTCTGCCATTCCGGCAACGTCGACATGACCAACCATACCTTCGATCTCCTGCGCATGGCCGCGCGCGGCGAACAGTTCACCGAGGCCTATGAATCGCTCAAACTCAAGGCCCAGATCCTGCGCGACAAAAAAGCGCCGCGCCAAATCCGCTTTCTGACCGAAAGCCTCGACGCCCTTCTGCCCGTCATCCGCGAAACCGGCGTCCGGCTCGCCCTCGAAAACCTGCCCACCTGGGAGGCGATCCCGACCGAGCTCGAGGCCGAAAACCTCATGCAGCGCTACCACGCCGGAGGCGTGCGCCTGTGGTGGGATATCGGACACGCCCAGATCCGCGAAAACACCGGCTTTGTCAACACCTCCCGCTGGCGCCAGCGGTTGTTCAAATGGATCGCCGGCTGCCACATCCACGATGTCGCCGCCCCCGGCCAGGACCACCTCATGCCGCCGACCGGCCAAGTCGACTTCGCCGCCCTGTCGGATTTCGCGCGCCCCGGACTCGTCCGCGTGCTGGAGCCGGCCCCCCAGACCGATCCGGCCCTCATCGTCCGCGCCATTGACTTTCTGCGCGAAACATGGAATCTGTCCCATCCCAATCCAACCCGTGGAGACCCCGCATGAAAAAAGCATTGATCACCGGCATCACCGGCCAGGACGGCTCCTATCTGGCCGAATGGCTCCTGGAACAGGACTACCAGGTCGCCGGCATGGTGCGCCGCTCCAGCACCGAGAATTTTGACCGCATCAGCCATTTCAAGGACCGCATCGACCTGCGCCAGGCCGATCTGCTCGACCAGTTCTCCATCGTCAAGCTGCTCGAGGAAGTCCAGCCCGACGAAATCTACAACCTCGCCGCCATGTCGTTTGTGCCGACCTCTTGGACCCAGCCCGTCCTGACCGGCGAATTCACCGCCCTGGGCGTCACCAAGATCCTCGAAGCCATGCGCATGGTCTGCCCCAAGGCCCGCTTCTACCAGGCCTCGTCCTCCGAAATGTTCGGCAAGGTCCTCGAAACGCCCCAGACCGAGCAAACCCCCTTCTATCCCCGCAGCCCCTATGGCGTCGCCAAGGCCTACGGCCACTTCATCACCGTCAACTACCGCGAAAGCTACAACCTCTTCGCCGTCTCCGGCATTCTGTTCAATCACGAGTCTCCGCGCCGCGGCAAGGAGTTCGTCACCCGCAAAATCTCCGACGGCGTCGCCCGCATCAAGCTCGGCACCCTCAAGGAACTGCGCATGGGCAACCTCGACGCCAAGCGCGACTGGGGATTCGCCGGCGACTATGTCCGCGCCATGTGGGGGATGCTTCAGCAGGAGGTGGCTGATGACTACGTCGTCGCCTCCGGCGCCACCCACTCCGTCCGCGAGTTTCTCGACATCGCCTTCTCCCACGTCGGCCTCCACTACGAGGATTATGTCGTCATCGACCCCGAATTCATCCGCCCCGCCGAAGTTGACCTCCTGCTCGGCAATCCCGCGAAAGCCAAGGCCAAACTCGGCTGGCAGCCCAAAGTGTCCTTCGAGCAGCTCGTCACCATGATGGTCGATGCCGACATGGACCGACAAATGGGCAAGAGGGTCACCGCTTAGGATAGAGGTCAGAAGCCAGGGTCCAGAGGTCAAGAACGATCCAGATGAAAGCCTCACTTCAGACCGCCCATCGCCCCGCCAGCCTCCGTCTTCCACCCCCGGTCTCCCGTCTCCCGTCTTTCCTGTCTCCTGCCCCCTGTCTCCTGTCTCCTGTCCCCTGCCCCCTGCCCTCCGACCTCTGACCTCTCCCCCATGAAAACCCTCGTCACCGGTTGCTGCGGATTCGTCGGGCGCCATGCCATGGCCGCCCTGCGACAGGCCGGACACGACGTCGTCGGCACCGATATCGGCAGCCTGGCCGGAACCGCGGCGGCCCACTTGCCGCTGGATGTACGCGACCCGGACTCCATCGACCACGCGTTGGCGCAGGTCCGCCCCGACGCCATCCTGCATCTCGGCGGCATCGCCTTTGTCCCGCTTGGCTGGACCCAGCCCCAGCGCGTTTTCCATGTCAACACCATCGGCACCCTCAACCTCCTCGATGCCGTCCGCCGGCAATTCCCCGCCGCCCGTGTTCTCGTCGTCACCTCCGCCGAGGTCTACGGCTCCCGCCCCGCTCCCGCCCCGCTCACCGAGGAGGCCCCCTACCAGCCCGACAACATCTACGGCGTCGCCAAGGCCGCCGCCGATCAGTCCGCCCTCCTCTACGCCGCGCATCACCAGCTCGATGTCATGGTCGCCCGCCCCTCCAACCACATCGGCCCGGGGCAGTCCCGCGATTTCGTGTCCTCCGCCTTCGCCGCCCAGCTCGCCGACATCGCCAGGGGCGCCGAACCCGTCCTGCGCGTCGGCAACCTCGATCAGCGCCGCGACTTCACCGATGTCCGCGATGTCGCCCGCGCCTATGACCTCCTGCTCGAAAAAGGACAACCCGGCGCCGCCTACAACATCGCCAGCGGCCGCATGACCCCCATCCGCGACATCCTCGACACCCTCGGCGACATCGCCCAGCTCCACCCGCGGATCGAGATCGACCCCGACCTCTATCGGCCCACCGACGTGCGTCCGTCCTACGATACCTCCCGCATCCGGACCACGACCGGTTGGCAGCCCCAGATCCCCCTGCGCCGCACGCTCGAAGACGTCTACGCCGATATCCTCGCCGCACTGTGAGCCATTCTCGACGCGTCACAACCTTCCTGCTTCGCCTTCTGATCGGCCTGGCGCTGGTTGCGCTGCTGATCCACTCCGTCGGCCTCGACGACTTCCGCGCCGGCCTCGCTCCGCTGCGCACCCATCCCGGCTGGATCGCCTCCGCCCTCGCCCTGACCTTTGCCGCCCTGATGGCCGGCGTCATCCGCTGGCACCTGATCCTGCGCGCCATCGGGCTTCCCACGCCGTTTGCCCGCACCTTTCGCGGCTTTTTCATCGGACAGTATTTCAACGCCTTCCTGTTCGGCGCCTGCGGCGGCGATCTCGTCCGCGCGTTCATTTCCGCCCGCGATCACCCCGACCGGCGGACCGAAGCCGCAACCTCCGTCATCCTCGACCGCGCCATCGGGCTGGCCGTAACCCTCTTCCTGGGCGGCGCGTTGCTTCTGCCGCGCCTGCGCGATTTCGCCCGCCATCCCGAAGCCCGCTTCGCCCTGCTGCTCATGGCGGTCTTTCTGCTGGCCACCATCGCCTTCCTGGGGCTGTTCTTCACGAACCACCTCTTCGAGCGCCACGCCTGGCTGCAGCGCTTTTCAGTAGGACGAAAAATTGGCAGCCTCCTGCGCCGGGCCTACGAAGCCCTCTTCCTCTTCCGGCGCAACCTGCGACGGCTGACCGGCCCCGCCCTGCTCTCCGTGGCCAACCTCCTCCTGCTGGCCGCCGCCACCGCGGCCCTCGCCCGCGCCATCGAACTCACGATCCCGTTCCGCGACCTGCTCGTCGTCTTCCCCGTCATCACCGTCCTCGCCGCCGTTCCCCTGACCCCCGGCAGCCTCGGCGTCCGCGAATCCCTCTATATCTACCTGCTCGCCCCCTTCGGCATCCCCCCCGGCCCCGCCCTCCTGCTCTCCCTGCTCGGCTTCCTCGCCGCCACCGCCTGGTCCCTCTTCGGCGGCCTCCTCTTCCTCAAGGGGTCAGCCCGTGAATTGTAGCAATCTTTCGCCAACCGATGCCTCGGCTATTCCCTGATGCCAACCGTATACCCACGGGGTCAGCCCTTGAATCTTGAATCTTTCGCGGTCAGTTGCGCCCGCTTTTTCCAATGCCAACCGGTGCCAAGACAAAGCAAGGAGCCGGAAAAACGCCGCATCCACGCGGCCGCGGTTCCGGCTCCCCCCCCCCCCGGCTCGAACTTGACCAATACCGCCCAGCCCTCCCCTGAGCCCTGGCCTCGGCTCTCCGGCAGCTACAGGCTGAAGCTCAGCCCGGCGAGCACGCTGACGTCGTTGCGTTCGCGCCCGTCGGCCGGCGTATTGTCGTACTTGTTCTGCACCACCAGCCTCAGTGAAAGGTGGCTGTTCATGGCCACTTCGATGCCCGCTTCGAAGTTCAACAGGTAGTTGTCGAAGTCCTCCACATCCGGCAGGTATTCCAACGTCTGCACGAGCTTGGCATTTTCGAGAACCTGGCAGACGTAGCGCTGCGCCACCCGCAGGGCCAAATAGTCATCCTTCACATAGCTCTCCACCGGGGGCTCCTCGTCCGAAAGGGCGGCCACGCGCTCCCAAACATACGTGGGGCCAGCTTCCAGGGATAGCGACCGCTGGTCGGTCTTAAGCGCATAGAAGCCCAGGCCGGGGCCCAGCGTCACGCGGTAATCGATCCCCGCAACGTCGTCATACAGCGCCGAGGTGTCGACATACGCATAGGTTTTCGGGCTCAGGGTCTTCTTGATGTTCACGTATCCCTTGATGTTTTCCACCGTGGTTTCCTCCACGCCGTCCACCGTGCTTTCGCCGTAATTCCCTTCGATGCCGGCGAGCACAGAGCCCAGTCCCTCTTTTTCGCCTTCGGTCACCACGCTGGCGTTCAGCGTCATCGTGTCGCTGTTGCCGTCGGTCAAGGTCAGACCCACATTCAGCGCGGTCGAAAACCCATCGGCTTTCGCCTCTTCTTCCGCCCAGGCCCCGGCCGCCGCCAAGACCGCGATCAATCCCCCTGTCAATATCCTCTTCATGTGCTTTGTTCCTCTTTGGTTGGGTTGGATGGTGTTGTCTTTATTTGGATTTCGCCGCTTCAGCTTCCTGATTCCGGCGCAGGCGATTGACCACCTTCACCATCATGAACACCGAAAAGGCCACAATCACAAAGTCCACCACGTTCTGAACGAACATCCCGTAGTTCAGCGTCACCGCCGCCACTTCGCCCTCCGCCGCCTTTAGGGTCACCGCCAGATCTTTGAAATCCACCTGGCCCAGCAACATGCCGATCGGCGGCATGATCACGTCGGCCACCAGCGAATTGACGATCTTGCCGAATGCCCCGCCAATGATGATGCCCACGGCCATGTCGACCATATTGCCCTTGACCGCAAACTCCTGAAATTCTTTCGCCATGCCCATAATGCACCGTCCTTCTTTACTTGTTGTTACGTTTTCGTTGGCTGCCGAGTATAGGCCACCCAAGTCGGTTGTCAAACGGGATCACCATCGACGTCCGCTTGTAGGGACCGTCGCCGCCGGACGCCTGTTCCATCGCCGTCCCCCAACTTCATGATAAGTCATATACCACCGTCGACACCCACTATTTCCTGCGCCCTCGGATTGAGGCCCCTTCTACCCCTGTTTCTTACGTGGAGGTCGAGTGTTTCTTGGTGTAACCCGATCCGGTTTCTGTCCACTGCCACCCTCCCGATCCATCCCTGCACCATCACCTTCTTCACGGCCATGTGAATCCCTGGCGCCTTGCTGCGCCGCGAACCCGCCACGTTCAGCACGGCGTTGTCCGGCAGGC